>NZ_OY829944.1:1025000-1332500 GCF_963556105.2 uncultured Tolumonas sp. | reverse complement strand
CGACCCAACTCATAAACACGTACACGCGTTTAGGTAAATGGCGACGATTAGCATAGAGCAGTGATATCGGCATGGGTTTAGCTTTATATTGCGGTAACAGTTCAACCAACAAATCATTGTTCAGGTGGGGCTGCATACCGTGCAAGGGCGCTTGAATGATCCCCAATCCGGCTAAACAGGCGGCTTCATACGCATCGGAATTATTGACCGTGATACACCCACGCATCGGTACATAACAGGTTTTGTTACTGACACTATCGACATATTCAAAACCAGCTGATTTCGTGCCTAATGTCGATGCGTAATGGATCAACTGATGCTGCTGTAGATCGGCCAGTGTTTGCGGTACGCCGTAAGTAGCTAAGTATTGCGGGCTGGCACAGTTGATCTGCTCAAACTGGCCGATATGTCGCGCCACTAAACTGGAGTCATGCAACTTGCCCACGCGCAATACACAATCAAACCCTTCACGCACTAAATCGACCAACCGGTCGGTACAACTGACTTCAATATCAAGATGCGGATACCTTTCCGTAAATTCAGCCAAGCGAGGCATAATAATAGTGCGGGCAATGCCTACCGGCATATCGACCCGAAGCCGCCCGGTTAATTCTGCCGGATCACGCTGAAACAGCCCCTGCAATTCATCCATATCGGCCAGAATGTCTTTGCAACGCTCATAGAAAACCAGCCCATCTTGCGTCATCTGCACGCGTCGGGTGGTACGGTGTAATAATCGAGTTTGCATGAGATTTTCCAGACGCTGCACTGCCGTGGAAATGGATGATTTCGGCAAATTTAAACTCTGTGCCGCCAAGGTAAAACTCGCCAACTCAGCAACACGGACATAAATCTGCATAGCCTCTATCTGATTCATCTTCTACGCTCACCATTGTTCGCCATATATGAACAGTCTAATCACAAACATCACGTTTATCACTTCAATAGCATTCAATACACTGACTTCATCGATTATCGCAAAAGCGTTTAACCCCCCCTTAATAAACAAAGGATCAAATCATGAATCAGAAAATTGCACTCATCACTGGCGGCAGCCGCGGATTGGGCCGTAATGCGGTGCTGAAATTGGCAGAACGTGGTGTCGATATCATTTTGACGTATCGCAGTCAGGAAACAGAAGCGCAGGCAGTCGTCGCTGAGATTGAAAAATATGGCGCCAAAGCAATTGCATTACAGCTTGATGTTGGCGATAGCCACTCATTCCCCGCTTTCGCCGAGCAAGTAAAAGCCCATCTGCAAACCACTTGGCAGCGGGATACTTTTGACTATCTGCTGAATAATGCCGGAGTTGGCGTGCATGCCAGCTTCGCGGAAACCACCGAAGCACAGTTCGATCAGCTGATGAACATCCATCTGAAAGGGGTGTTTTTCCTGACACAAGCATTGTTACCATTGCTGGCTGATGGCGGTTCCATTTTAAATGTCTCTTCCGGTCTGGCACGCTTTGCTCTGCCGGGTTACGCCGCCTATGCCACCATGAAGGGTGGAATTGAAGTGCTAACCAAATATCTGGCCAAAGAGCTAGGCGCCCGTAATATCAACGTCAATGTGCTCGCCCCTGGTGCTATTGAAACCGATTTTGGTGGTGGTGCCGTGCGTGACAATGCACAGCTCAATGCGTTCGTGGCATCACAAACCGCGTTAGGTCGGGTTGGGTTACCAGATGACATCGGTAACGTCATTGCAGCCCTGCTTTCAGAGCAAACTCACTGGGTTAATGCTCAACGAATTGAAGCTTCGGGTGGTATGTTTTTGTAGGCGATAATATTTATGTAGCGATGCACCATTCAGATGCAATATAATGAGTATCTAATACATCTTTTTCGAATGAAAAAGGCAAACTGTTCCGAAAGGTCAGGACGCAAAGCTTCCGGTCTACCATCAGCAATAAAACTGATCACGATAGCGGAGTTGCCATCAATTCTAAGCGTGCAAATTATCTTTGCATCTCTGGGCGCTTTTTTCAAAAAGCGCCGATAGCAACATTTTGCGACTACCTCCATCGGGCATTAATTTTCTGAATGGAGCATCGCGTTGTTTTCTCAAAAATCCTATTTGACTGTTACAACACTATTGATCCGTCATTGCTTCGACCTTTCTGCTCGCCTGCCTGATTTTGTCACGTCAAAAAACGCAATACCTAAGGCTGTTGGCTAACTGTTTATCATTTTTATTCCTGCATCTATTCCAAAAGAAACATGAAATGACATCAATGAATAACGCTCATCAGGCCAATATTGGGAAAGAAATTAATTTTCCGGATCACGAACAACTGGTTTCAACCACTGATCTTAAAAGTAACATCACTTACGCTAACAGTGCTTTTTTGAATGTTGCCGGTTACCAACTGGATGAGTTAGTAGGCAAACCTCATAACATGATCCGTCACGAGGATATGCCGAAAATAGCCTTTCAGGATATGTGGCAGAAACTAAAAGCAGGTAAAGCTTGGCGGGGTTTGGTCAAAAACAGATGCAAAAATGGCGATTACTATTGGGTTGACGCCTATGTCACACCCATCTATGAAAATGGCTCCATTGTGGGTTATCAATCGGTTCGAGTAAAACCTGAGCCTGCGCAAAAACAAACCGCAGAAACAATATATGCTCAATTACGCCAGCAAGAGCGTCAAAACAAAAAAATCAATTTTGTTTGGCAAGATCGCCGCCCGATTATTGGGCTGGGGTTATCCATTGCCATTATTCTGGCTGCGATTTCATTAGCTAATATCGCCGTCGCTATGGGGTATTTACTCTCATTCCTCGCGTTGGCAATTTGCTTTTATCCGCATTTGGTCACAACGCCTCGTTATCTGAATTCCTTATCAAACAACTACGATAGCCTTACTCGTCAAATTTATTCTGGCACGCATTTGCATAGTATTGCTGACTTTCATCTTCAGCACCGGCAAGCGCGGATCGGAACCATATGAGGCCAGGCGCAAGACTCAACAACAGTGCTACAAGGCATTGCCGAACAGTCGTTCCAAACAGTAGCGAAAACTGAGCAAGACATGGATCAGCAAGAAGCCAGTCTTCAACAAATTGCCGCTGCAGTCACCGAATTAACTGAAACTGCGGCTGAAATAGCACGCTCAACCGTTAATACCGCTGATTATGTACATAGCGCATCAGAACGTTGTAATGATGCCAGCTCACATTTATTAACTACTCGAAACCAGATCCAATTACTCGCGCAAAAAGCAGAGAATGCCTCGGTTTCTGCAGCTAATCTTGTAGAAGAAACAGCGCATATTGGTGGTGTAATGGCAGAAATTCGGGGTATTGCCGAACAAACCAATCTATTGGCACTCAATGCCGCCATCGAAGCAGCCCGAGCGGGTGAATTTGGTCGTGGGTTTGCAGTGGTAGCCGATGAAGTCAGAACTCTGTCGACTCGCACCCACAAAGCAACAGAACAAATACAGACCAGCATCAGCCATATTCATCAAATATTGTCATCTTGGAAAGATATGATGATGGAAAACGTAGAACAGACGCGCGCGTGTGTACAACAAACTGATCAAAGCACCACCCAGATGAAACAAGTGGTTAACGACCTAGATCAAATGACGGATTTGGCCGCACAAATATCGGCTGCAGCCCATGAACAAGGCACAGCATTAGCGGATGTAACAAGAAATATTAATGAATTAACGGTTTTAGGTCAGAACAATCTGGCACAAATGAAAGCAATTGATATGAATAGTAATCACATCATGCAACATACTGATAGATTGAATGATATGTGCAGAACGTTCAATTAATTTTATTTATAAAGATATATAGTTAGTTTGATAAATAATAGTAATTGCAACCCAATAGATACATAGGAATAGACCTTGATAAGTAACGTTTTTCTTAAGACTGCTTATAAATCTCTGATTCAAGAAGTTGTAGAAGGTATTCCTATTCGTGTTTTCTGGAAAGATCGGGAATGCCGCTATTTGGGTTGTAACTCTCGTTTTGCACAAGATGCAGGGTTCAGCCATTCCAGCGATCTGATCGGCAAAACTGATTTCGATATGGCCTGGCATGATCAAGCCGCCATCTATCGGGCTGATGACATGCTCGTAATGGAGTCAGGCCAGCCTAAGTTAAATTATGAAGAACCGCTAACATCGCCGAATGGCGAACTTGCCTACTTACGTACATCTAAGGTGCCTTTGCGGGATGCCAATAACGTCATTATTGGCATTTTAGGCATTTATGAAGACATTACGGAGCGAAAAAAAGCCGAGCAAATGGAAAAGCATCTGACTCGTGCACTTAAATTGCTCAGTAAATGTAATACCACCCTTATCCATGCCGATAATGAACAAACATTATTAGTCGATATTTGCCGCTTAGCCGTAGAAATTGGCGGTTATCGTATGGCTTGGGTTGGTTATCCGGAAAATGATGAAGCCAAAACCATTCGGCCAGTGGCTCAGTCCGGTTACGGACATGGTTTTTTAGATCATATAAAGATTTCATGGGCTGACAATGAATGGGGTCAAGGCCCGACAGGTACTGCAGTAAGAACTGGTACCACAATCGTGAATTCAGACACACAAACTAATTCGAAATTGATACCATGGCGACAAGCCGCAACTGAGCGTAATTACCATTCAAGCATATCGCTACCTTTAGCGACAAAAAATAAAATGCTTGGCGCATTAAATATCTACTCCTCGGAAGCTAATGCCTTTAGCGCAGAAGAGATATCCTTACTTGAGGAACTGGCTAACGATCTGGCATTTGGTATCGAAACTTTACGTACTCGTACTTTGCATAATGTGGCAGAAAAGAAGTTGGAGTTTCTGGCGCACTTTGATCCGCTCACCAGTTTACCCAACCGGACATTATTACGAGATCGTTTTGAGCAAGCCGCCGCCATCGCTGATCGCGAAAAATCTGGCGTAGCTATTTTCTTTCTCGATTTGGATAATTTTACTCACATCAATGACAGCCTTGGGCATGTCTATGGCGATAAATTACTGGTTAGCGTCGCCAATCGACTGAAAAAATGCATACGTAAAACTGACACACTCAGTCGCCAAGGTGGCGATGAATTTGCCATTTTACTAAGTAATATCAATGATGTAGAAAGTATAGAAGAAATAATACACGGTATAGTTTCTTCATTCACTGAACCGTTTGATATTGATGGTTACACACTGAATATCACCTTTAGTGCCGGTATCAGTGTCTACCCTCATGATGACAAATCATTTGATGCGTTGCTTAAACACGCTGATACCGCGCTCTATCATGCCAAACACTCTGGGCGAAATATCTACCGCTTTTTCTCTGGACAAATGAATAACGATGCACTGGAATATATTCAGTTGCAGGGGCAATTGCACAACGCAATAAAAAACAAAGAACTACAGCTGTATTATCAACCTCAGATTGATACAACCACCGGCAAAATTATTGGCGCAGAAGCCCTATTACGCTGGAATCACCCTGAGCATGGCTTGATTCCGCCAGCAAAATTTATTCCTGGTGCAGAACGCAGTGGGCTCATTATTCCTATTGGTGAATGGGTTTTGAATGAAGCGTGCCGACAAATACAGCTCTGGCGAGAAACCGATCTGATACCAGAATTTGTCGTGGCTGTTAATCTCTCCGCACTACAATTTAAACGCGGCGATCTCACCGAAACGGTCGCACTTGCACTTGAACAAGCTAATTTACCTGCCAGCCATTTGGAATTAGAACTTACCGAATCTATTTTGTTACACGATGTGAATGACGTTAGAAATACACTGCACAGCTTGAAAAAAATAGGCGTTCGTCTTTCGATTGACGATTTCGGTACCGGTTATTCCAGTTTGTCGTATCTCAAGCAACTGGCTGTCGATAAGCTTAAAATTGACCAATCCTTTATTCGCGATATGGTAGAGGACGCGGGTGATGCCGCGATTGTTAAAGCGATTATCCAGCTCGGGCATGCACTCGACCTTTCAGTTATTGCTGAAGGAGTAGAAAAAAACACTCAGTTTGCGGCGTTAAAAGAGTTAGGTTGTGACGAAATTCAAGGCTATTTATTCAGTCGCCCACTCCCTGCTGAAGAGTTTATTCAATATTATCGAGATATAAATTTGGGTTTATGCCGATTGGACAACTAATTTGATGTTAATTTATTTCAACTTTAGTCATAACCCCATATATCCTGATATAAATGCAGTTAACCAACTGATTCCATAAGTTGATCAGTGCTGTGACCACATCTCATTTTCTGTTCATAGCCAACCACAAATTTCAAAATTTAACTTAGCTTTGGTTTTTATATGCCAAAATTAACCTATTAATAATAAGAATACCGATGATGAAATAACACGCATCAGCGGATCAGCAATTGATGGATACTTTGCTGAATCGATTACATGACGGGATAGGGATCAATGAGCATAAAGAAGAGCTTACTTGCACTATTGGTTTGTTTATTTTTCATCGTTCAGCCAGCAACGGCAAAAGAAAAAAGTATGAACATCGTTTTCATACCTAAATCCAGCGACCAAATTTTTTGGGATATCATGCGCGCAGGGGTAAACGAGGCGCTCAGTGAAATCGGCAATATTAGCCTGACTTGGCGCGGCCCTGCTTACAACGACGATACTGATGCACAGATCAGGATCTTACAGATCTATACTCGCCCCGGTATCGATGCCATTGTAATTGCACCAACAGATCGTCAACGCTTAGTCGAGCCAATAAAAAAAGCCGCAGATCAAGGCATCAAAGTGATTGTGGTTGATTCTGCGTTTAATGGCACCTCTTATCAAAATTTCATCACCACAGATAACTATGCCAGCGGTCAACTTGCCGCAAAACACTTGGCAGAAAGCCTCCATAAACAAGGCAAGGTTGTTGTTTTTCGGATTGTAGCCGGTAGCGCATCTACCGATGACCGGGCTCAAGGTTTTATCCATTATATTAATGAGCACGCTCCGGACATAAAGATCGTAGCCGACATCTACGGTGGTGCATCGCGTGGTAAAGCACGTCACAGTGCAGATGAGTTGCTGAAAAGACTACCTGATATTGATGGCATTTTTGCCGTTAATGAATCGTCTACCGACGGCGTATTGCGGGCATTACGAGATGCGGGCCGGGCCCAGAAAACCAAATTAGTCGGTTTTGATTCCAGCGACTTTCTGTTTGATGGTCTGGAAAAACATGATGTAGATGCATTGGTTGTGCAAGATCCGCGACAAATGGGCTATCTAAGTATTAAGGCGGCCGTTGCTGCGATCAATAACAGCAGCATCAAAGACAAAACCATTTTTACGCCAGCCAAATTAGTGACTTTAGAAAACCACCTGACACCAGAGATTAAAAAGCTGATCAGCACACATTAAATGTGCACTGAGCGCCTGACGGATATAGGCGTCAGAATATACCCAGAGGATAAATATGCTTGATTTACAGGCAATACGCACACGTTGGAATGCAATAAGAGCGGCGTTTCAATTCAAGAGCTTATCTATAGGCATTGTCATTGCTATGTGTGCCGGTTTGCTGCTGCCCGCAGTTATAGGGATCATCTCGTTAAACCACCTCCGTCAAGAAAAAACCAATAACGATATTGAACTCTATCTCAATGACAAAATTGCGTTGTTATCGAACAGTCTCGCGCTACCGGTATGGAATTACGACATCAACTTAGCCAATAAAATTGCACAAGCCTCACTTCAGGATCGTCAGGTCGTTCGCATCACGATCAGTGATACCAAACACGATCCGATACTCAATCTGGAATATCCAGAGCGTAATATCGGTACGTTACACACGGCGTGGCATGAGCTGATCTTAAACGGAGAAATTGCCGGATTTGTGAAAGTGGATCTCGACGATGGGTTGATGATTCAACAATCACGGCGAGATCAGTCTATTTATACCTATATATTGCTTGGCCAGTTCACTTTGGCGTTGATATTGATCATGCTTGCCCTGCACTACCGTGTACTTAAACCACTTGCCGCTTTAACCCGCTTTTCTAATCAACTTGCTGATGGCGATTTTAACCATAAGGTCGGCTGGCAACGCACCGACGAGATAGGCCATTTGGCGGCACAACTAGACCAAATGCGACGGGATCTTCAGGCAGCGTTTTCCGAACAACAAGCCATTCTGAATAATGTTCCAGCCGGAGTTATTTTTATTCGTGACGGTGTAATTCAATTAGCCAATCTGCATGCTGAAGCCATTTTTGGCTATGAACAAGGCAGCATGCACGGCCTACAGCCCAAAGAACTCTACTTATCCAATGACCAGTTTATGGCTATCCGTGAACGAGCCAAACTTAGCATGACCGTTCTTCTTGGCCGATATGCAGAAGAATTACGACTTAAACGTTTTGATGGCAGTGCGTTCTGGGCGCGCATGAGCGGTTGTGGATTAGACCCGCATAATCCGCAGGCCGGTAGTATTTGGGTATTTGAAGATATCTCTGAACGCAAAGCAGCCGAATCAGAAATCAATAATCTGGCTTTTTATGATCCGCTGACACAATTACCCAATCGTCGACTCTTATTAGATCGATTAAAACATGCCTTGATTTCAAGTAACCGTAGCTTGAAATGCGGGGCCTTACTGTTTATCGATCTAGATGATTTTAAAACACTGAATGACACTTTTGGTCATGACAGTGGCGATTGTTTATTACAACAAGTGGCACAACGCTTAACTACCTGTGTGCGACAAGATGATACGGTCGCCCGACTGGGTGGTGATGAGTTTGTAATTCTGCTGGAAGATCTAAGCAGTGATATGCAAGAAGCTGCCGCGTTGGCTAAAAATGTCAGCGAAAAAATACTCGCAGCCCTGAATCAAAGCTATCAGATCGATAAACATGAACGCTACAGCACACCTAGTATTGGGGTCACTCTATTTATTGATCACAATGAAAGCATTGAAGAGCTTTTGAAACGAGCCGACATGGCAATGTATGAAGCTAAGGCCGCCGGGCGAAATACCGTCCGTTTCTTCGACCAAAAAATGCAAGATATGCTGATGAATCGTGCTGCGATGGAAGATGGTTTACGCCAAGCCATTATCAAAGCCGAATTTCAACTGTATTACCAACCCCAAATTATCAGTACTGGTATTCTGACCGGTGTGGAAGCGTTGGTTCGTTGGATCCACCCGCAACGAGGCTTAGTATCCCCTGCTGAATTTATTCCTCTGGCGGAAGAAAGCGGTCTTATCTTGCCATTAGGCCACTGGGTGTTAAAAACCGCCTGCGAACAAATCGCTAGCTGGGCTAACAACAAGGATATGGCTAATTTATCGATTGCCGTTAATGTCAGTGCACGTCAATTTCATCAGGCTGATTTTGTTGACGAAGTGCTGAATATTATTGAGCAAACTGGCGCGAATCCATCACGACTGAAACTAGAATTAACGGAAAGCATGTTGATTGATGATATCGAAGACATCATCACCAAAATGACGTTATTAAAAGCTCTCGGTGTGGGGTTCTCGTTAGATGACTTCGGTACCGGTTATTCCTCTCTGTATTACCTAAAACGGTTGCCCTTAGATCAACTTAAAATCGATCAGAGTTTTGTCAGAAATATTCTGAGTGATGCCAATGATGCCGCTATTGCCAAAATGGTTGTGGCATTGGGTTTGAGCCTGAATCTGAATGTAATTGCCGAAGGTGTAGAGCTTGAAGCACAACGTGATTATCTCGCCCGCTTGGGCTGCCATGCCTACCAAGGTTATTTGTTTAGTAAGCCGTTACCACTGCATGACTTGGAAGCGTTTTATAACGAAAAAATGCGGCCAGAGAACAAATTAGTCAGCTAACTCCATTTGACGACCAGCTGATGAACAGACTTCTTTGGAGGTATGAAATATTCAAGACTTTTATATAAGAATTATCGAATAAACTCAATGAGATAATTCTTTTCTAAAGGTTGATCCAAACCGCATCTTTCTCATCTAATTTTTTGACATCCCCGTAATTGTCTTCAATTCTTAATGGATAATTAGCATGGGATATACATATGAATACATCAGAATTCTCTCAAACAGGGAAAGAAGTGACTTTCCCAGACGATGTGCAATTAGTTTCTACCACTGATTTACGCAGCTATGTGACGTATGCTAATACCGCTTTTTTGTCTGTTTCCGGTTATAAATTGGATGAATTAGTTGGTTTACCGCATAACGTGATCCGCCACCCCGACATGCCTAAAACCGCCTTTCGTGACCTGTGGCAAAAACTGAAAGAAGGCAAAGCATGGCGCGGAATTGTCAAAAACCGCTGTAAAAACGGGGATTAATTAGATGGTCCGCCTCCGTTCTCAGCGACTAAGCTGAGAATGAGTTAGGTAACGGAGGTGAACCATCATGTCTATTCAAGTCATTGGTATCGATTTAGGCAAATCTAATTTCCATTTAGTTGCACACGATCGCAAAGGCAACACCCTTTTTCGAAAAAAACTTTCCCGCAAACAGTTGATCCAATTTATCTATGACACCCCGCTCACCACCATCGCCTTTGAAGCCTGCGGAGGTGCTCATTGGTTGGGACGATTGAGTCTTAAGCTCGGTCATTCAGTGAAACTGCTTCCCCCTCAATATGTACGGCCTTATGTCAAAGGCAATAAAAATGATTTCATTGATGCTGATGCCATTGCTGAAGCATCGCAACGGCCGTCCATGCGATTTGTTGAAGTCAAATCAGAGGATGCGCAACTCATCACCGCTGTTTATCGTGTTCGGCAGGGATATATCAAAGACCGAACTGCATGCATGTGCAGGATTGGTGCTTTATTACTCGAGTTTGGTGTCAGTCTGCCGCAGGGACATGGGACGATGAAACAGTTATTCACCTGGCTGACAGCGAATGCACCCGAACTGCCGTCAGCATTAAACATCGAATTAACGGCATTGCATGAGTATTACAAATATCTGAATGAACAAATCAAAGTGCAGGATGACAAACTTACGCGCCATGTTGCGCAGAGCGATGAAGGGCAATTATTGCATGAGATCCCTGGAGTTGGTGTACTGACGGCCAGTCAATGTATGGCGGAATTAGGGAGTGTGAAACAATTTAAGAATGGACGCAATCTGGCCGCATGGCTGGGGCTGGTTCCCCATCAGCATTCGACGGGAGGAAAACCGCGTTTACTCGGAATAAGCAAACGAGGGAATAAACATCTGAGAACGCTGTTCATTCATGGAGCGAGGGCGATTTTAGCCAGGCCGGAAAAGACGGGGTCGATATTTGGGGACTGGTTAGTGCAACTACGAGCCAGTAAGCCGTTCAATGTAGTGTGTGTGGCGTTAGCGAATAAACTGGCCCGGATAGTCTGGGCGGTATTGAGGTACAAAGAAGCGTTTAATGCAGAGAAACTGCAATCCGAGTTTGCATGAGCAAAGAGAAGATGACGAAAACGGTAGAACCACCGGAATAGAACCTGACAATAAAAACAGCAGAAAATGCTTTGGGCTTTTTTGAGGATATTCCGGCGCGGAACTCATCGTGGAGCGGGAAGCGAGAGCCTCCCAACAGAGACTCCGAATACATTAGCGCAGACCAATCCCGTCATTGAAGTTTGTTCTTGCAATAACGGGGCGGACCATACATTTTATTGGGTGGATGCCTATGTAACGCCCATTTACGAAGATAAAAATATTGTGGGTTATCAATCTGTCCGGGTTAAACCAAATGCTGAAGATAAAAACCGGGCAGAAAAAATCTATAAACAACTGCATGAGCGGGAACGGCTGAATAAAAAAATCATATTTTCATGGCAAGACTACCGTCCGCTGCTTGGTTTGCTCTTTGCGGCTGCCAGTGTTATTGCGGCTTACTTTGTTGCCGGATGGCTGACTGCCATCTGGTGTTTGCTCTCTTTCTTACTCTTGACCATCTGCTTTTATCCGCATCTGATCACCATTCCTCAATATTTGCGCTCTTTGGCCACGGAATATGACAGCATTACACGACATATCTATTCCGGCACCGATCTGTCGAGCATTGCTGATTTTCACCTGAAACATTGGCAGGCCCGGATCAGAACCGTTTTGGGGCGTACGCAAGATTCCACCGGTGTATTACAAAAACTGGCTGGCAGACTATTTAGCGCCACAGAAAAAGCCAAAAACGATATCGATCAACAAGAAGCGAGTTTGCAACAAATTGCTGCCGCCGTGACACAGCTGACCGAAGCTGCTGCGGAAATCGCCCATTCAACGGTTAGCACATCAGATTATGTCAACATGGCATCAGCACATTGTAATGAGGCTGGCACTCACTTATCTGATGCTAAAAAACAAATTCAGCAACTCGCCAAACAGGCAGAACAGGCATCGGAATCGGCCAGTAAAATGGTGGAAGAAGCCAACCATATTGGCGGGGTAATGAGTGAAATTCAGGGGATTGCCGAGCAAACCAACCTGCTGGCATTAAACGCTGCGATTGAAGCAGCCCGTGCAGGTGAACAAGGCCGAGGTTTCGCTGTCGTCGCTGATGAAGTCAGAACACTTTCCACCCGAACCCAGAAAGCCACAGGGCAGATACAAGCCAGCATCACACATATTCAGCACATCATGACCGCCTGGGAAAAAATCATGGCAGCCAATCTGGAGCAAACCCGTGCCTGTGTGCAACACACCGATGCCAGCTCATTACAGATGGAACAAGTGGTGTCAGAGTTGGGGCAGATGACCGATTACGCCGCACAGATATCGGCTGCTGCGCAAGAACAAGGCGTTGCGTTAGCGGATGTGACCAAAAACATCAATGAACTCACCGAATTAGGCGAAGCTAATCTCGAGCAAATCAAAGCCATCGATATTAACAGCCACAAAGTCATGCAACGGGCAGAAAAGCTAAATGAATTATGCCGAACATTCAATTAAGCAGCCGCACTGATAGCTAAAGCGGAGTAACAAGATTGCTCCGCTTTAGCTGTATTATTTCAGTGACGCAAGCACCCACTGGACAAAATCATCTGACGGGATCGGGCGGCTGTAATAATAACCCTGCGCTTCATCACAATGATATATCTGTAAATATTTAACCAAATGCGCTTCTTCAATACCTTCCGCAATCGTACGCAACCCCAAGCTTTTAGACATTTGGATAATAGCGCGCACAATCGCTGCATCACTCGGGTTTTTATCCATATCGCGAATAAAGGACTGATCAATTTTTACTTTATCAACAGCAAAACGTTTTAAATAAGAAAGGCTTGAATATCCGGTACCAAAATCATCCAGCGATAATTTTATGTGTATTAGTCGCGACTTGATCTGACACTTCTGTTTGAAAAGAAGAGAGTTACCGGTTTTGATATGGGTGTCGAATCCTTAATCAAAACAACCTAGAGGTAACTCTCATGATCCATAGTAACAATCCCGTTATTAAACACAAAGCAGGTCTTCTCAATTTGGCAGAAGAGCTGAATAACGTTTCCCGTGCCTGTAAAGTCATGGGCGTATCCAGAGACACCTTCTATCGCTATAAAGAACTGGTCGAAGAAGGTGGTATCGATGCTTTGCTTGATAAATCTCGACGCGCTCCCAACTTAAAAAATCGCACTGACGATACGACAGAACAAGCTGTCATCAATTATGCCATTGAGTATCCGGCACATGGACAACAGCGAACCAGTAATGAACTTCGTAAACAGGGCATCTTCATCTCGGGAAGTGGTGTGCGTTCAGTCTGGCTACGTCATGATTTAGAGAACTTTAAAAAACGACTTAAGGCGCTGGAACACAAGGTGGCTCAAGACGGTATATTGCTGTCTGACGCTCAAATTGCAGCGCTGGAACGCAAGCAGCAGGATGATGAAGTCTGTGGCGAAATTGAAACGATGCATCCAGGTTATCTGGGCTCACAGGACACGTTTTATGTTGGCAATCTAAAAGGTGTCGGAAGAATTTATCAACAAACGTTCGTCGATACCTATTCCAAAGTTGCTTATTGCAAACTGTATACAACAAAAACGCCCATTACAGCCGCCGACTTGCTGAATGATCGCGTATTACCGTTTTTTGCAGCTCAGAATATTCCGATGCTGCGAATATTGACCGACCGAGGCACGGAATATTGCGGGAAAGTTGAGCAGCACGATTACCAGTTATATCTGGCCATTAACGATATCGATCATACAAAAACAAAAGCAATGTCCCCGCAGACGAACGGCATTTGCGAACGATTCCATAAGACAATCCTTCAGGAGTTTTACCAAGTCACATTCAGGAAAAAGCTGTACAGCGATTTAGATAGTCTTCAGTCAGATCTGGACATCTGGTTGAGCTATTACAATAATCAGCGAACCCATCAAGGAAAAATGTGCTGTGGCCGAACACCAATGGAAACGTTTATTGATGGTAAAAAAGTCTGGGAAGAAAAGAATTTGAACCAGATTTAATCTGACAGACACCCATTAAAAATCGGTAACTGTCAGATCTTGTCTGAACTAGTACATTTTATGCCCAGGGTTTTAAGGCGTTGTACGGTTTGTAATACATTTTCGGTGTCACCAATCAAGATCGATTCAGTCAACTCCAACTCAAGAAATTGCGGATCTAAACCAGAATCTTTTAATGCCGAAATAACCGTTTCTTCTAAATTGCCTCGCCGGAATTGGATCGCGGATAGATTAACAGCCATCACTAAATCCGGTAACCCTTGCTCTCGCCAAGCCATCGCCTGACGGCAGGCTTCGCGTAATGCCCACTCCCCGATTGGTACGATAAGACCACTCTCTTCAGCCAGTGTAATGAACTTACCCGGCGGTAAAAGACCAAACTCAGGATGTTGCCAGCGGATCAAGGCTTCAGCACCAAACACGGTATTGTTTGATAAATCGATTTGAGGTTGGTAATGCAAGACAAATTCGTGGCGCTCTAATGCCATACGCAAGCCATTTCTTAGCTCGATCTGCTCCATGACATCAGCATTCATTTTACTATCAAAGAAACGGTAGGTATTTCCCTTGGCATCTTTTGCGTAATACATGGCAGAATCGGCTTTTCGCAATAACGTATCAAAATCGTCGCCATCATCTGGATAAACCGTCACCCCAATCGAACATGATGTAGAAAGCTCATGCCCGTCAATTTGCGTTGGCTTAGTGATCTCTTCCAATATTTTGCTGCAAACAGCAACAATCGCATCACTCGTTTCAATGTGAGACAACACGACCAAAAACTCATCACCACCAAATCGACTGACAGTGTCTGTTGCGCGAGTGGTTTCCCTTAACCGATGAGAAATTACGTCCAACAACACATCACCACTCGCATGCCCTAACGAATCATTAATCGATTTGAAATTGTCCAAATCCATAAATAGCAAGGCTACTTTATGCCCATCCCGTTGAGCTGCTGCGATCACTTGCTGTGCTCTATCGCGCGCTAACAGACGATTAGGTAAGCCGGTCAGTGCATCATGATGCGCCAGATAATCAATGACTCTTTCTGCTTTCTTTTCTTCAGTAATATCAGACAACATGCGTAACACGCATTGTTCGCCACCGATATTAATCAGCTCAGCAGAAAGTAATAAATCGCCGGTTTCTCCCAATTTATTTCGGAACATTAACTCCTGATTTTTTATTTGTGCACCTTCCCGCAAAGAAGAAAACAAACGAATTTTTTCTTCTGGATGAAGCCAAAAATTAAGCTCCAGCGCCGTGTGCCCAATAACCTCATCCCGTTCATAACCAAATAATTGCAGGAATGCCTCATTCACATCAATAAATTGGCCGGAAGAATAATTACTAATACCGATCGCCAGTGGATTTTTATGAAACACGGTAGAAAAACGCAATTCGCTCTCAATCAGTGCTAATTCGCGCTTTTTCCGTTCGGTGATGTTATGAGAAATACCAAATAACCCTGACACTTTTCCGTTGTGATCAAGCATCGGCCCTTTAGTCACCTGAAATATCAGATGTTCACCAGAAAAGGTGGTAATGGCTTCTTCGTGAGTTTGTGCTTTAACAGACTCCATAATTGTTTTATCAATCGCCATTATTTCGCTAGCGATCGAGGGCGGAAAAATAAAACAATCATCATGACCGATCATTTGATCAGCTGGTTTACCCACAAATTGAGAGGCGGCCTGATTAACCAGCAGATAACGGCCCTGTAAGTCTTTGACAAAGATGGCATCGGTGGAACCTTCAACCACCACGGTTAATAATTGTTGTTGTTCACTGAGTTCTTTTTCTGCCGTTTTTCTGGCAAAACGATCGCTAACTTCGCGCAAACAACGTTCAATCGATGGTACTAAGCGCGTGAGATTGTCCTTTAGTAGAAAATCCCATACACCCAGTTTCAGCAATTCAACCGCTTTTTCTTCGCCAATACTGCCCGAGACTAAAATCACTGGCGTATCAGGTAAGAGTTGATGAATAAGCCTTAAATCGTTTTCGAAATTCAGTTGCGGCACACTGTAATCAGACAGAATAATGTCCCAACCACCGGTATCTAACGCCTGGTTCAGTTCTTCGAGAGTTTCAATTCGAGTGCATTGTGCATTCAAACCAGCCACCTGCAAGTGTCGTTCTATCAGGCGGAAATCAGCTGATGAATCTTCAATAGCGAGAATTGACAGATTATTCTTCATACGTTCAGATCCCAGTCGGTGCGGGCTTGTTGGTGATCAACCAATAAACTCCTAATCGGGCGACCGTTTCTGCAAACTCACTGAACTCCAGTGGTTTATTAACGAAGCTATTAGCGCCATGTTCATAACTTCTGAGTCGGTCTCGTTCATCATCGGAGGAAGTTAAAATTACAACGGGTAATAATTTAGTACGCGGGTTATTACGCAATCTGGCTAACACATCTAAACCATTCACGCGCGGCAAATTAATATCCAGCAAAACCACGGTAGGTAATGGATCGCCTTTCAGGCTGGCAAATTCATTTTCCTGAAAAAGATAATCCAAGGCTTGTTGACCATCGCGTGCCACATCAATCTGATTAGCCAGATTCATTTTTTTCAGCGAGCGTAAAATGAGTTTTTCATCCTGCGGATTATCTTCAACCAGTAATATGCTCATGCTTTATTCTCCATCTCATATCCCGTGGGTAAGGTGAAACAAAACGTCGCACCTTCACCTGGTTTTGCAATAGCCTCAATTTGGCCGCCGTGTCGATGAATAATACGTTGCACCGTTGCTAACCCCACCCCCATGCCGGAGAACTCATCTTGCCGGTGCAGACGTTGGAAAGGTTTAAACAGGCGATCGGCATGCGCCATGTCAAACCCCGCGCCGTTATCTGCCACACAAAACCCTGACAACCCATCATGAACCTGGGGATCAGCAAAAACACGGATGCTGGCATCTGGTTTTTTAGCACTGTATTTCCAGGCATTACCCAGCAAATTACGCATGACTGCTTCCAACATACGCTCATCGCCGTAAGCGTTCAGCTTATCATCCACTCGCCATGTCACTTTCCTTTCAGGCTCAGAATGAGACATTTCTTCCAACAATCGTGTTGCCATTTGGGAAATATCGACATCGTCACGACGTAACTCACCACGCGTACAACGCGATAACGTCAATATGCCATCAATCAAGTCACCCATTCGACGACTGGCCGTAGTGATTTCATTCAGATAATCGCGCGCTTCGTCATTTAATTGCTCACCATAATCTTCGGTTAATGCCTGAGAAAAACCGCTCATAGCTCGCAACGGTGCCCGCAAATCGTGAGAAACGGCATAAGCAAAGGCGTCCAATTCCTGATTAGCCGCTTTGAGTTCGGTAGTACGTTGCTCAACACGGACTTCTAATTCAGCATTCAGTTGACGTATTTGCTCTTCCGCTAATTTGCGATCAGTGATATCGGTAAAAATACAGGCGAATTGCCCTCGGCGTGGTGCATACAGCGAATTTTCATAAAAGCGGCCATTTACACTAACCAACCCTTCCAGATGGACAGGCTCTCCGGTAAAAGCAGTATGTTTATACGCATTTAGCCAGTAAGGCTCTAACCCGGGAAATAACTCAAGAATTGTGTGGCCGACAACATCTTCCTTTTTTAATCCGATAATTTTGCTATGTGCTGGGTTTACATCGAGGAACCGCCAATCAATGGGTTCACCCTGCCCATCCACCACCGCCTCGGCAACAAAAAAACCTTCCTGCATGGTTTCAAATAACAGACGGAAACGTTTTTCACTGCGTTTTAATTCATCAATACTTCGTTGCCTTGTCACCAAGAGACTATCAACGCGGGCTAATACCTCTTTGGTTGAAAAAGGTTTTGTCAGATATTCCTGCACCCCAGCTTGTAACATCTTGATGCATAACTCATCGTCTTCTCTGGCGGTTAACAAAACGATCGGTATATCTGACATTTCGGGATATTGCCGCAATGCCGTGATCATTTGGTCACCACTCATTCTTGGCATCATCAAGTCAGACAGAATTAAATCCGGTTTAAATGCTAACGCTTTTTGTAACCCCTCCATCCCATCAAGCGCACTTTCTACCCGATAGGTTTCTGCAAGTGCTGCCACCAGATAGGCGTTCATATCCGGATTATCTTCTACTACCAAAATCAATGCGTTATTTTCATCGGCATCATTGATTGTGCTCAGCTCAGACTGATGCCCCATATGTTCTTGATTTAGCTCATCAACGGCTTGTTGCTTCAGAATATGATTCACATTAGTGAGTTCATCACTGATAACTGCGCCTTCTGGTGCTAATAACGGCAACACAACACGGAATAATGTTCCACCACCAGCGGCATCAAGACAGATCACTTCCCCGCCATGTAAACTGACAAACTCCTTCACAATCGCCAGCCCTAATCCTGTTCCGCCATGCTGACGAGCTGAACGGCCGTCGACTTGCCGGAAACGCTCAAAAATAGCTTGTTTCATATCGTCGGGCACACCGGGGCCATTATCGATCACCTCAATAACTGCCTTGTCATTTCGCTCAGATAAAACAACCTCGATCACACCATTGTCGGGCACAAACTTAAACGCATTAGATAATAAATTCAGTAAGATACGCTGTGTTTTTTCGCCATCGACCTGCGCGTTTAATTGTTGGGGAGTATTGATTCGATAATTAATTTTTCGATCAGTCGCCACACTGTCAAAAAAGGAAGCCGATAAACGAACAATATGAGAAAGATCTACCACGGCATATTGCAGATTCATTCGTTTCGCTTCTAATTTAGCCACATCAAGCAGATCAGAGACATGCCGGTAAAGGAAACGCGCATTACGTTCAATGACATCTAAATGGTGTCGTTGCGTCTGATTAAACCCAGTTTCCGCGAGTAGTTTTTCTACTGGGCCAATAATCAATGTCAATGGTGTGCGCAGCTCATGACTGACATTAGAGAAAAACTGCGTTTTCAGCTCATCTAATTCCAGGGTTTGTTGATAAAGCTCATCGATCCGTTCTTTCGCTATCCGAGACTGCTCTAATGCATTCTCAATACGAATATTGGCCTGCCGGAGCCGTTCCTGAGACTCACTAATCCAATAGCCCATAAATACAAATACGATCATGGACCAGATGGTGCTGGTTCTGGCTATTTCCCAAGAAAACCGCGGCGGAACAAAAAAATACCAAACAAACAGTAAACAAAGAATTGTCGCGATGAGCCCCCCTTTCAAACCAGAGACTCGCGCGCTGAAAAATACCGCCGGAAAAAATAGAAACCAGACAAACGGATCGATCCATGTCCACAGTAATAACTGCACACTGAGGGCCATAACTGGAAACATAATTGCTAAAAAAAACTGTGTTTTGATTGAATACTGCATTTTTAGCCCGCTTTTTTATTTAATTGAAAACCATACACTTTGAGGGGTAATGGTGAGCGTTAAATATGAACAATACAGGGAAATAAATACTTTCTTGTCAGTGTAGGACAGATATGAGTACTGCCCAGCTTATGCGGACTAAAAATGGCTTTTTTTGCTATCAGTCTCAATTAGAGCAGTGTTGCGGCCAGTTTTTCTTTCATAAAATCTAACCAGACTCTCAAACGCGGGTTTCGCTGGGCATCGCTATAAAATACGGCATTGACCGGACGACGCGCTCCGCTGTTAAGATCGGCTAAAATTTCAACCAGTCGGCCTGACTGACGATCATCGGTCGTCATAAAATCAGACAGACAGGCGATGCCTTCACCAGCGATGGCTAACTGGCGCAGCGTTTCTCCACTACTGGCGCGCAGTTGGGGTTTTATCGCCAGCCGATCGCCTTGGGCGTGCACTAACGGCCACCAATTCAAATTCTCGGAACCGGTAAACCCTAACAAGGTGTGATGTTGCAGATCTGTAATGGCCGCAGGAATGCCATAACGTGCTAAATAATCCGGTGCAGCCAATAAACGCAGGCGGGAACTGCCCAATGGCATAGCTCTGAGCCCTGAATCGGTGAGTTCACCGATACGAATGGCCACATCAACCCGCCGTTCCAGCAAATTGATAAAACCATCCGAGCTGTCCAAATGCAGTTCAATTCGGGGGTAACGACGACGAAATTCACTGATCAACGGGATCAGCTGATGCAGTATAAACGGCGTGGCCGCATCGACTCGTAATATGCCTTCCGGTTCTGCTTTACGGGCAATCAATGCCGCTTCGGCTTGTGCCATCTGGTTGAGCACCGTGACCGCTTCCTGATAAAACCACTGCCCTTCTTCCGTCAACGAAAGACGTCGAGTCGTGCGGTTCAGTAAGGTGGTGGCCAGTTTCTCTTCCAGCCGTTTTAATCGACGACTCACCACCGCATTATCAACACCCAGATTTTCTGCCGCCTGACGCAGACTTCCCGCATCAACGACAGCCACAAACAGCTCTAATTCATCGGAGTTGGTTTTCATTATTGCTACTACGTCAATTATCTTATGTTTTTATAGTCGTTTTTATCATCAAACTGCAAGCCCATACTGCACGCCTTACTTACAAATCGCTTTGTTTCAAGGAGTACCTATGCCATTAGCATTATTTGCACTGACTATCAGTGCGTTTGCTATCGGAGCAACCGAGTTTGTCATCGTTGGGCTTATACCAACCATTGCTGAACACTTGCAGATCACGCTACCTTCCGCCGGATTACTGGTGAGCCTGTATGCTTTTGGGGTGGCCGTAGGCGCACCAGTGCTCACCGCATTAACGGGTAAAGTACCTAGGAAATGGCTGTTAATGGGGTTAATGGCGCTGTTTACTGCCGGAAATTTACTGGCCTGGCAAGCCACAAGTTATCTGGTGCTGGTGATTGCCCGTGTATTAACGGGGTTAGCCCACGGCGTATTTTTCTCCATTGGTTCAACCATCGCCACCAGCCTGGTGCCGAAAGAAAAAGCGGCCAGCGCTATTGCGATCATGTTCAGCGGGCTCACCGTCGCCTTGGTGACAGGCGTGCCATTAGGAACATGGATTGGGCAAACCTATGGCTGGCAGGAAACCTTCCTCGCTGTTTCATTATTAGGTGTCATCGCCCTACTCGCGAGTCTGCTGTTTATTCCCGATGATATTCACCATGCGCCACCAGCCTCACTGCGCCAGCAATTACAGGTGTTGACGCATCCGCGCTTATTACTGGTCTATGCTAAAACAGCGTTGGGCTACGGCGGTGCCTTTACTGCTTTCACTTTTTTAGCCCCTATTTTACAAAACATCAGTGGCTTCTCTGCCGCCAGCGTCAGTGTGATCTTACTGGTCTATGGCGTGTCAGTGGCCGTTGGCAATATCTGGGGCGGCAAACTCGCTGATCGTAAAGGGCCATTATCCGCACTGAAATTACTCTTTGCCGGTCTGGCGATTGTGTTGATGAGCCTGACCTTTACTGCAGGCAATCAGATCACTGCTGTATTAACTGTTCTGGTTTGGGGCGCGTTTGCCTTCGGTAATGTGCCCGGTTTACAGGTGCTGGTTGTGCAACAAGCGCAGCGTTTTACCCCCAATGCTGTCGATGTGGCTTCTGGGCTGAATATCGCCGCCTTTAATGTCGGCATCGCGTTGGGTTCAATTACCGGCGGTGCGGTGGTTAGTCATATGGCGTTGATGGATACCCCGTGGGTAGGCAGCCTGATCGTGCTGATTGCCTTGGGCTTAACCTTCGCCAGCGAACGTCTTGAACGTGCTGATACAAATTTACTGTCAGGAGAATAAATAATGAAAATGCCAAAAATTGGTCTGGGAACCTTCCGTCTGAAAGAACAAGTGGTCATTGATTCCGTGTTAAATGGCTTGGAACTCGGTTATCGCCATATTGATACGGCACAGATTTACGGTAACGAAGCCGAGGTTGGGCGCGCTATAAAAGAAAGTGGCATTCCACGTTCCGAGTTGTATATCACCACTAAAATCTGGACCAGCAATTTTAGCGGAAATAAGTTGCTTACCAGCTTGCAGGAAAGTCTGGAAAAACTACAGATTGAGCGACTGGATATGACGCTGATCCACTGGCCGTCACCAAAAGATGAAGTGCCGGTAGCAGAATACATGACCGCTCTGGCGAAGGCGCAAGAGCAAGGTCTCACGCAGGAAATGGGCGTATCAAACTTTACCATTGCCCATCTGCGTCAGGCTATTGCCGCCGTTGGTGCGGGGAGAATTACCAATCAGCAGATTGAAATCCACCCCTTCCTGCAAAATAAGAACGTGGTAGCCTTTTGTCAGGAACATCAGCTCCCGGTAACGGCTTACATGCCGCTGGCTTATGGCAAAGTGATGCACGATCCGGTGTTGCAAAAAATTGCGGACAAACATGCCACCACACCAGCACTGATCTCGTTAGCCTGGTTATTACAGCAAGGGTTTACCGTGATCCCTTCTTCGACAAAACGTGAACATCTGGCGAATAATCTGAAGGCTGCCGATATCACATTGAGCGATGAAGAGATGTCAGCGATTGCCAGACTCGATATTAACGAACGCATTGCCAACCCGGATTTCAGCCCGAACTGGGACTGATACTCGTAGCACTGGACAAACATCGCCCTGATTTGGCATTTCGCTCACCGATGTTTGTCCAGCTATACCGGCCTGGTTTATTGATTGGATGTGTTAGAAACGGGCAGTTCCAGCAGTTTGCAGGTAGTCAACATCGCTTGATCCAACGCACTGCTATCACGACGCAATTTCGTCAGCAGCGTTGCGCCCAGCCATAATTCATAGAGAGCCAGCGCAGTTTGCTCCGGTATCAAACTGGCAGATAACGAGGCATCCTGAATACCTTCTGTGATACAAGCAGTCAGCTGAGCAATCAATTTTTCAGTGCCTTGCTTCAACGCATTGCGCATCAGTTCCGAGAGATCGGCCACCTCAGCACTCAGTTTAACCACCAAACATTTGCCGGTCAGATCATCACTTTCCTGCGCATCTTGCCAGCGCGACCAATAGGTCATCAACCGCGCGGCAGCCGGCATACTTTTATCAGAGAACAAGCTTTGCAGACGTTGGTTATAACCAGCGAAGTAATCTTCCAGCAATGCTTCACCAAACACTTCTTTTGATTTGAAGTAATGGTAAAAGGAACCTTTCGGTACTTTTGCTGCATTGAGGATCTCAGCCAAACCAACGGCTGAAAAACCTTTACCGACGATGACCATCTTTCCGGTATCAAGAATATGTTGGCGGACATCTTTATGTTCAGTTGTCATGATTCATCATCCACACGAATTAGACCGATCGTCTAATAATCAATAAACGCATTTTCAACGTCTTTAGCTGGAATTGCAAATACGAAAAACAATTCACTAGACGACCGGTCTATTTGGTGTTAATTTTTTGTCATTCTTCCGGAAAAGACCTGACTTATCGATATCTCAGGCCCCGGATTTTCCTCAGCGGAGAGAGTCATGCTTAATTTCGATTTTTATAACCCAACTCATATCGCGTTTGGTCAAGGGCGGATTGCCGATCTGGCGACGCTGGTTCCTGCCGATGCCCGCGTGCTTATTTTATTGGGCGGTGAAAGTGCGCGTAAAAACGGTACGCTGGATGAAGTCCGCGCAGCATTAGGTTCACGTCAGATTGTTGAATTTAATGGCATTGAACCTAACCCGAGCTTTGAAACGCTGATGCGCGCGGTGGAGCAAGTTAAACAAGAAAACATCGATTTCCTGCTGGCCGTGGGCGGTGGTTCCGTATTGGATGGCACCAAATTTGTTGCTGCCGCGACGCTGTATGACGGCGACCCAACGGAGATATTAAAATCCTTTGGTGGCAAAGTGACGAAAGCCATGCCATTTGGTTCTGTGCTGACACTGCCGGCAACCGGCTCAGAAATGAACAATGGTGGCGTGATTACCATCAAAACGATGGGTGCAAAACTGCCCTTTTTGAGTAAGCATGTCTTCCCACGTTTTTCTGTGTTAGATCCCACCAAAACGTACACCTTGCCACAACGTCAGCTGGCAAATGGCGTCGTTGATGCTTTTATCCATGTGATGGAACAATACCTGACCTACCCAGTCGGCGGGTTTATTCAGGATCGTTTTGCGGAAAGTCTGCTGTTGACCCTGATTGAACACGGCCCACAGGCCGTCGAATCGACCGACTACACTGCCCGCGCCAACCTGATGTGGACAGCTACACTGGCACTGAATGGCCTGATCGCAGCCGGCGTGCCTTCTGACTGGAGCACACACATGATCGGCCATGAAATTACCGCAAAATATGGTATCGACCATGCCCGCACGCTGGCTATCGTGCTGCCTGCGATGATGCAGATCCGCCGCGTGGCAAAACATGAAAAACTGCTGCAATACGCCAAACGGGTTTGGAACATCACGGAAGGTTCAGATGATGCAATCATCGACGAAGCGATTGCCAAAACCCGCGCTTTCTTTGAGTCATTAGGTCTGCCAACGCGCCTTTCTGCTTACGATATTGGTGAAGATGGCATTGCAGCAATCCTCAAACAACTTGAAGAGCATGGCATGGTCGCGTTGGGCGAACGTCATGAAGTAACACTGGCTGAAAGCCGCAAAGTGCTGGAGGCTGCACGATGAGTTCATCGTCACAACATACGCGGATAACACTGGCATCCCGCCCAATGGGCGCGCCAACTAACGATAATTTTCTTATGGTAAGTGGCGCAATTCCACAACCAGAAAATGGCCAGCTTTTACTGCGAACCGTTTATCTCTCCCTCGACCCATATATGCGGGGCCGCATGAGCGATGCCGACTCGTATGCCAAACCCGTGCAAATTGGTGAAACCATGGTCGGCGGCACAGTGAGTCAGGTCGAAGTATCCAACCACCCTGATTTCAAAGCCGGTGATTGGGTGCTGGGTTATACCGGTTGGCAATCACATGCCATTTCTGATGGCACCGGTTTGCACAAACTCGACGGTCTGACGCAACCTTCCCTTGCGCTGGGTGTATTAGGCATGCCTGGTTTCACCGCCTACATGGGCTTATTGGAGATCGGTCAGCCGAAAGCCGGTGAAACGGTTGTTGTCGCGGCAGCAACCGGTGCGGTGGGTTCCGTCGTTGGCCAGATTGCCAAACTCAAAGGCTGTCGTGTAGTTGGTATTGCTGGTGGTGCCGAAAAATGTCGCTATGCAGTAGAAGAACTGGGCTTTGATGCCTGTATTGATCACCGCAGCCCCTCGCTGTCAGCTGAGTTAGCTGCCGCATGCCCTCAAGGTATTGATGTCTATTTTGAAAATGTCGGTGGAGCCGTGTTTGATGCTGTACTACCGTTATTGAATACCTGCGCGCGGGTTCCGCTGTGTGGATTGATTGCACAATACAACGCAACCGAATTACCCAATGGCCCCGATCGTTCGCCAGTACTGATGCGTACACTTTTAACAAAACGCATCCGCATGCAAGGTTTCATCATTTTTGATGACTATGGCCACCGTTATCCTGAGTTTTTACAGGCGATGGGGAGCTGGGTCAGCAGCGGTGCGATCCGTCATCGGGAAGATATTGTTGTCGGGCTGGAAAATGCCCCACAGGCTTTCGCCGGCCTGCTTGAAGGCCGCAATTTCGGCAAGCTGATCATCCAAGTCAACGAAATAAACTAATCAGAATTAATGCCTTAGAAGGAATACCATGTGAAAGTTCTTATCGTTCTAACCTCTCATGATCAACTGGGTAATACCGGCCATAAAACCGGCTTCTGGTTAGAAGAATTCGCAGCCCCTTATTACGTATTCAAAGATGCGGGTGCCACGATCACACTGGCGTCACCGAAAGGCGGACAGCCACCGCTTGATCCGAAAAGTAATGAACCGGATTTCCAGACTGCGGCAACAGAACGCTTTAAAGCGGATGTGGTAAGTCAGGCATTGCTCGAACACACGCATAAACTCAGTGAAATTGAAGCTGCAAACTACGATGCGGTGTTCTATCCCGGTGGTCATGGCCCATTGTGGGATCTGGCAGAAGATCAGAAATCGATCACGCTCATCGAAGAGATGTATAACGCCGGTAAATTAGTCGGTGCTGTGTGTCATGCGCCGGGCGTATTCCGTCATACCAAAGCGGCTAACGGCGAGCCCTTAGTCAAAGGTAAGCGCGTGACTGGTTTTACAAATACCGAAGAAGCAGCTGTTCAGTTAACCGACATCGTGCCATTCCTCGTTGAAGACATGCTGCTGAGTAATGGCGGTCAATACAGTAAAGGTCCGGATTGGATGCCATTTGCCCAGATCGATGGTCATCTGATCACCGGTCAAAACCCTGCCTCTTCTGAACTGGTTGCCCATGAAATGCTGAAGCAACTACAAGCGAAATAAAACGAACAAGGCGCCTGCAGGCGCCTTTTTTAATCACCCACAGGTTGTTTACTTCATACCAGACATAGGAGTCTGGAACAGTTTTACATACTCGCCATAACCCGCTTCCGCTAATTTTTCCGCCGGAATAAACCGCAGCGCCGCAGAGTTCATGCAATAACGCATACCGGTGGGTGGCGGGCCGTCGTCAAACACATGCCCCAGATGCGAATCCGCTTTTTTGCTGCGCACCTCTGTGCGCGTGGTAAACAAGGTATTGTCTTCCACCAGCACAATATTTTCTTTCACCAGCGGTTTGGTGAAACTCGGCCAACCCGTACCGGAATCGTATTTATCCAGCGAACTAAAGAGCGGTTCACCCGAGACAATATCGACATACAAACCGGGTTTCTTGTTATCCCAATAGGCATTATCGAATGGTGGTTCAGTGCCCCCCTGCTGCGTTACTTTATACTGCAATGCCGTCAGTTGTTTCTTGAGATCAACCTTCATTTGCGCCGCGGTTGGGTCGTATTTCACGTTATCCCAGATTTTATGCAGGAAATCATCACGACCAGAACGGGAACGATAATAGTGATAACGGATCGGGTTTTTCTTGTAATAATCCTGATGATATTCCTCTGCCGGCCAGAATTTCGGCGCATCTAATACCGGTACGGTCAGTGGTCGGTCAAAAATACCGCTCGCTTGCAGTTTGGCTTTTGACGCAAGCGCTAACTGCCGTTGTTCATCGTTATACACATAAATAACCGGTATATATTCATGCCCGCGATCGACAAATTGCCCACCGTCATCCGTCGGATCAATCTGATGCCAGTAGGTATTTAACAAGGTGTTGTAAGAGACTTTTTTCGGATCATAAATAACCTGAACCACTTCGGTATGGCCACCAGCACCATAATCCTGATAAGTCGGGTTGTCTGTCGTGCCGCCAGCGTAACCGGATGTCACCGAAGCCACACCATCCAGCGTTTCAAATGGTTTCACCATGCACCAGAAACACCCGCCAGCAAACAGCGCCTTTTCTTCTGGCGCGGAGTTCATTGCCCCCATCGCCATAGGTTCTGACATTTTCTCAGTAGATTTTGCAGCAACCACACCCGCAATAATCAACATAGCCAGTGTGGCAAGCGATCTTATTCCTAACAGTTTCATAATGATCTCCAGGTTCTTACCTGAAAGGTATTTACAGGCACCTTCCGCGTCATATATGCAGAATCTGTTCTGCGTTCTATTGAATAGTCGGAATCGCGGGGTTTTTCTTACATTAGAAATAAATATTTATTTTCCTGAACTCATTAATGCCGGGGTTTCGTAACACTCTGGCATAAACTTAATTTTAAGTTTTGAGCTATCTATGTGTAATAAAACCAGTGCTAACTCAGACTATATAGTCAGGCTGATCTCAATGGGGCTATCTCATACAAAGGAAATTTAATGGCTGAACCCATGGAAGAACGTAATAAACACTCCATAAATACCCAAACTAAGCCGCTTTTTGACGATGATTTTTTGGAGCAAATCCGCCGCCAAATGCTGAAATTTGCCACATTGCAGCTTTCTGATGCGCATCTGGCCGAAGATGTGGTGCAAGAAGCCTTAGTCGGTGCGCTCAAAAATGCCCGTTCATTTGGTGGGCGTTCGGCGTTAAAAAGTTGGGTCTTTGCAATTCTCAAAAATAAGATCGCGGATGCACTACGGCACAAACAGCGTGTCATTGATGCCAGCAGTCTGCTGCGAGAAGAAGACGAAGAGCAGGATTTTGCCGACCTGTTCAATGACAGAGGCTTTTGGCCAAGAGGCGAGCATCCAATAGCTTGGTCGAACCCTGACGAGTCATTGCGGGAAGGCCAATTTTGGCGGGTGTTTGAAGCCTGTCTGGAGAACTTACCCGGTAATCAGGCGCGCGTATTTATGATGCGGGAATTTATTGAGTTCGACTCCGACGAGATCTGTTCGACGTTAGAAATCTCGATCAGCAACCTGAATGTCATGTTATATCGCGCCCGCATGCGCCTGCGGGAATGTTTAGGCAATCACTGGTTTATGGAGAAAAGCTAACATGCTGAACTGCCGAGAAGTCACCCGCTTATTGTCAGAAGCACAAGAACGCGAGCTGACATTAAAGGAACGTTTATCGCTGACTGTTCATCTATCGTGGTGTTCCGGATGCCGGACTTTTAGTAAGCAGATGCAAGCGATCCGCCAGATCACCCGCGCTTATGTAAAAGGGAAAAATGAAGGCGCAAAAGATGAATAATTCAGTTTAATTTCCCTAATCAGAATTAAAAATCTGAATTCCCGCTGCAATTCGGGTGGCGGTTGTTATCAGGCATAATCCGGCAAAAATATACGCCAGCAGAGGAAACCAGGCCGGCAACAAACACATCAGTACAAACACCAAGATTGTTTCAGTTGCTTCCGTTAACCCGCCCAGATAATAAAAACCTTTGGTCGGATAATCGGTACTGGTTAACCCTTGCTTCGCCGCCAACACAGCAAAAGCCAGAAACGAACAGCCAGTGCCGATAAAACTATAAATCAACAGCGCGGCAGCCAGCGCATTTTGCGGCGGGTCAGCGAACGCAAATGCTAATGGAATCGACGAATAAAACAGGAAATCAAATACGCTATCAAGAAATGCCCCCCGATGCGTCGGCGTTGTTAAACGGGCAATCGAACCATCGAGACCATCGGCCAGCCGGTTCAGAAAAATACTCAATAGCGCCCAATAATAGTGATGAGTGATAATGAGCGGCAACGCCGTCACCCCAACAAAAAAACCTGTAACCGTAACCGAGTCAGCACGGACACCCCACGTAATGAGCTGCACCGCAATTTGCTCTAACGGACGGCGCACCACAGTAATCAGTGATTTATCCAGCATATGCAGTTGTCCCGTTTATAAATTTGCCCAGTGACTGATTTCAACCACTCGACCCAAGGGTGGCACATCGGCCAGATCATGGGTTACGAGTAATGTCGGTATTCCTTTGCGAGTAATTTGCTCAAACACAAAGGCACGGAATTGTTCGCGCAACACCGCATCCAGTTTTGTAAACGGTTCATCCAGCAACAATGCTTCGGGTTCTGCCAATAAAGCGCGGAGCAAACTCACCCGGGCTCGTTGCCCGCCAGAAAGCGTAGCCGGGTCGCGGTCATGAAACCCAGCCAACCCAACTTCGGCTAACGTTGTTTCAATATGAGCCCGACGCCTATCTCGCCCTTTGATTTTTGCCGGTAAAGCAAATGCCAAATTTTGCCCCACACTCAAATGCGGAAACAGCAAATCATCCTGAAATAAGATCCCGATGCGGCGTTGTGCAATCGGTAAATTGTCCCGACGAGTGCCATTCAGCCATAATTCACCGCTGGCAGTGAAAATCGGTGCCAGATCGCCGATCATCCAGTTCAACAAGGTCGATTTCCCTGAACCAGAGACTCCCATCACCGTTACGATCTCACCGGCTTCCACTTTCAGCTCAAGCCTGTTGATGATGATTTGTCCCGGTTTCGATAAATGCAGATCTCTGATTTCCAGCATATCAGTGCAGCCCTTTTCGGTGGCGAAAAAGCCATGTCGGTAACCAGGCCGCACAGGCGAATGCCATCAGGGGTAACAAGATCTGTAATAACGCCTGCACCGCCAAAATTCGGCGATTGCCACCCGCACTCAGTGCCACTGCCTCGGTGGTCACCGTATCAAAACGCCCACCACCAGCAAATAACGTTGGCAGATATTGCGCAATACTGACGGCAAAACCGATCGCCAAAGCCGCCATGATGGGCCGGAGCAACATCGGCCATTTCACGCGCAGACATGCCATGAAACGCGAAACGCCCAATGCTTGAGTGGTAGTCATGATCCGCCGATCAAAAGCGCGATAAGGGCCTACCAGCGTTAACAACATATATGGCAACACCCACAGTAAATGACTCCAGATCAACCCCATTGCGGAACCATCTAAATGCAAATGCAATAAGGCGGAATACTGCCCGGCCATCAACGGTAAAGCCGGTACGATCAGCGGTAAATACAGCAACGCATTCAATTTTTGTGGTCCCCACTCCAGCCAAAACAACACCAGTGGCAAACACAGAAAACAGACGGCAAAACCAAGCCAGAGTGAGGTTTGAAACGGAGCAAAATCGGCCTGCAACCAACTCGTCAGTGTGATGGTTTCCGGCCATATCGCGGGATAAAACCAACCGCCAGCCAGTGACCACAACAGCAAAAGGAAAATAACCGCATAACCAACGCCAAAAAACAATAAATGTAAGCAAGGGACACGGCTTCTCTGTTTCGGAAAACGTTCCCCCAGCGGATAACGGCGAAAATGCAAACCTTGTTGCCACACAAATCGAATTAAAGCCACCATCATTAAGAGCAGCCCCAGCAACAGCAACGAGGCTGCACTACCTTGCGCTTGTAATTTTTCATCCGGATTCGTTAGCCATTGCCAGATCAACACAGCTAGCGTGGGCGGATTGGTGGGGCCAAGAATGAGCGCCATATCAACCACTGATAATCCATATGCCAATACAGCAGCCAACGGCCAGCCCATCCGCGGTAAGATCTGTGGGAGCAAAATCGCACGCCAAACCTGTGTGCGGCTATAACCCAACGTTTGCCCGAGCGTCATCTGTCTGGTGATTTCCTGTTCGCTTAACACCGCAAATAACACCCATAACAGGAACCAACTCTCTTTGATCGCTAACGCCAGCGCCAAGCTCAGCCCATAAGCATCTTGCACCGTTACCCAATTTGGAGGCATAACCCACCCACTCAATAACGCCACCAACCGCGACAACCAACCCGATGGCGCAACCAGAAAAAAGAAACCAACCGCAAATGCTGCGTGCGGTATCGCTAGTAAGATGGGCAACCGCTGCCGAAGTTGCAGCCAGCGTCGTCCGGGATAGAGCTGCATCGCCATCGAGATAGCAAAAAGGAATGCCAGCATAGTGCCAATAACCGCCGACAACACCGTGGCCAATAATGCCGGCTTCCACTGCGGATCAAGCCACAGTGTTCGCCAGACAGACAGGTGAAAGGCCGGTGACATGGCCCAGAACAAACCGGGGATCAACGGCATAAAGATCAGCGCAACCAGAACAATGGTAAGCCCAAACATGAGCTGATCACGCCATGCGTGCATTAATGCGAACCGTAGCGTTTTAGCCATTCCGTCTCTAACGCCCCCATCCAACTGGCATGTGGTTCCGCTAAAATTGGCACCTTTTCCACCAACATACCGGGCGCCTTGTTCACTAACTCGATATGCAACGCCGCCGGTATTTTTTTGTCTTTTAAGACACTGCTATCACCCCAAACTGCGATATCCGCTTTTCTGGCCTGCGCCTCCGGCGACAGCAGAAAATTGGCAAACACCTGCGCACCGGCTTTCGCATGGGCATTGATAGGAATTGCCAGAAAATGCACATTCCCTATCGTGCCCTTGCTAAAACCAAAGCTATACACCGTCGCTGGTAATTGTTGGGTGGCAATCAGATTTGCCGCTTCATTAGGGTTAAACGTCAGTGACAGTTTCAGTTCGCCATCGCCCAACATGCGATGCATCTCTGCCACACTCGCTGGAAATGCTTTTCCTTGCCGCCAAAGCAAAGGATGCAGTTGATCAAGATAAGCCCACAACGGTTTGGTTATGTTCGCAAAATCGACAGTAGAAACAGGTTGTTGCAATACCGCAGGATCAGGCGTTAATTCCAACAACAGCTGTTTTAAAAAGGTAGAACCATGAAAATCGGGTGGTTTAGGATAGGTAACCTGCCCCGGATTGGCTTTTGCAAAGGTCAGCAATTCCAAAGCTGAATGTGGCGGCACTGGTGTCTTCGTTTTATCCGCGATAAAAGTTAATTGTGCCGTCCCCCATGGGCTTTCCAGCCCCTCTGTCGGCTCCGAAAAATCAACGCGAACGGGTTTGCTCAGATCCACATATTGCCAGTTTGGTAACTGTTCCGCCCAAGGGCCGAACAACAACTTACCTTGTTTGAGTTTTTTAAAGTTTTCCCCATTCACCCACATTAAATCGACCGAACCGTCACCCTTGGTTCTCCCGGCAGAAACCTCTGTCTGAATACGTTTCACAATTTCCGCCGTGTCGGTCACTTTCACTTGTTTCACTGTCAGACCGTAACGCTTATTCACCTCTAATGCCGCCCAGGCTATGTACGCATTCGTCGCTTCGCTGCCCCCCCAGGCATTGAAATACACCGTCTGGCCTTTAGCCGCTTGTTGCAAGGTTTCCCAATCGTCAGTGGCCTTTGTTATTGAGGTAAAAAGACAAGCCAGCATACCGACAATAATACTAAGCTTCATGTGTGGATCTCCGGGTAATGGAATAGTGCATAACGCGTTAGTCGGGAAAGCATTCGATTTCTTACACTTAATTATTGTTCGCCGATAAAAAAGTGCCGATTTCTTCTCTATATACGATGTTCAGTATTCATTCAGACTTCCGGTGTAAGAAATAACACGCCATTACGACTAACCTCATAGAACACAAAGATGAGGTCTGCTAATGAAAAAACTAATTCTGCTTGGCATCGTGATCGGGGTGGTCAGCGTTTTTTTCACGCTCGATTTGCAACACTATCTGACCCTGAACGGCTTAAAATCCGGCATGGAGCAGTTTGCGATCTGGCGAGGCAATTCACCAATAACCGTCGGTGCATCCTTTTTTCTGATGTATGTCTTTGTGGCGGCCTTTTCATTACCCGGAGCCGCAATAATGACCATCGCTGCTGGTGCACTGTTTGGCCTATTCTGGGGTTCGGTGATCGCCTCGTTTGCCTCAACCATTGGCGCGACACTGGCGTTTCTTACTGCGCGATATTTACTGTGCGATCTGGTGCAGGCGCATTTTGGTGACAAATTAAAAGCCATTAACGAAGGCATGGCGAAAGATGGCGCTTTTTATCTGTTTTCGCTGCGCCTTATTCCGTTGTTCCCTTTTTTCCTCGTCAATCTGTTGGTTGGGCTCACCCCGATTTCCACCCGACGTTACTATTGGGTCAGTCAACTCGGTATGTTGGCGGGTACGGTCGTTTATGTTAATGCCGGCACACAACTGGTCAAAATCACCGGCTTAGCCGATATTGCCTCGTCTGGATTACTCTTTTCATTTGCTTTGCTGGGCATATTCCCACTGTTAGTGAAACGATTTACTCATTTTCTGCAGCAGCGTCGTGTCTATGCAAAATGGACAAAACCCAAACACTTTGATCGGAATTTGATCGTCATTGGTGGTGGTGCCGCAGGCTTAGTGTCGGCCTATATCGCGGCGGCGGTAAAAGCAAAAGTGACCTTGGTGGAAGCACATAAAATGGGTGGCGATTGCCTGAACTATGGCTGCATTCCCAGCAAAGCATTAATTAAATCCGCACACGTTGCGCATACCCTAAAAAACGCTGAGCGATATGGCCTCGAAAACCAGCGCCTCTCATTCAGTTTTCGTAAGATCATGGCCCGCATACATGAAGTGATCAAAACTGTCGCGCCGCATGACAGCATTGAACGTTATACCCAGCTAGGGGTCGATGTGATTGAAGGTTACGCTACGCTCGTTGACCCATGGACAGTAGAAATAAAACGTGACGATGGCACAACACAGCGTTTAACAACCCGTAGCATCATCATTGCCGCCGGCGCTCGTCCATTTGTACCCGCATTACCCGGTTTAGACGCGGTGGGTTATGTCACCAGTGACACCTTGTGGGATGAATTTGCCAAACTGGATGCACCACCCGCCCGCTTAGTTGTGTTAGGTGGTGGCCCCATTGGCTGCGAATTAGCGCAGAGTTTTGCCCGTTTGGGCTCACAGGTGTTTCAAATCGAAATGGCACCGCGGATCTTAAGCCGCGAAGATGCGGAAGTGTCTGAATTTGCCCAACGCGCACTCGAACAAGATGGTGTAGCGGTACTGACCAGTCACAAAGCACTGCGCTGCGAGCAAGAAGGTGACCGAAAATTCATTATTGTGGAACATGAAGGAGTAGAACAACGTATCGAGTTTGATGCATTAATTTGTGCGGTTGGCCGCGTTGCCCGTTTATCCGGTTATGGCTTGGAAGCATTAGGCATTGAAACCAAGCGCACCGTACTCACTAACGAATATCTGGAAACTCTCTACCCGAATATTTTTGCCGCCGGCGATGTTGCTGGCCCCTATCAATTTACCCATACCGCCTCACATCAGGCTTGGTATGCCGCTGTTAATGCGCTATTTGGTGACTGGAAAAAGTTCAAAGTCGATTACCGCGTTATTCCATGGACAACCTTTGTTGACCCAGAGATTGCTCGCGTCGGTCTGAACGAACAGGAAGCCAAAGAAAAAGGCATTGCCTATGAAATCACCCGTTATGGTATTCACGACCTAGATCGGGCCATCGCAGACAGTACAGCACATGGTTTTGTAAAGGTCTTAACTCTTCCTGATAAAGATCGCATCCTCGGCGTCACCATCGTCGGTGCCCATGCCAGCGACTTATTAGCGGAATTTGTGTTGGCAATGAAACATGGCTTGGGGCTTAACAAAATTCTGGCGACTATTCATACCTACCCCACCATGTCAGAAGCCAATAAATATGTCGCTGGCGAATGGAAGCGTCAACACGCACCACAGCGCATATTAATGTTGCTAGCGCATTACCACTCATGGAAACGCAATGAAAAATAACATATTAATTTCACTCACATATGCAGCTGAAATTGTCTATGCTAAGTAAAAGTATACAACGCTGTTTGTGGTACCGTTCCCGACAAAAACAAGTTAGAACGTGTGAATAGCTATCATTTGAATCTTCCCGAATAAGATTTTTCTAATGCAGATCGCTATTTCCGATTAAGAATGTTGGGAACTGTGCCGAAAACACTACAATCCGTACCGCTTTCTTCTTTCTGTGGATCTGTTGCTATGAAAAATGTGGATTACCTTCGTATTTATCGATTTTTGCTCGGTTTGACCATCAAAGAAAAATTCCAGCTCATTTTCTGGCTACCTCTGTTGATGATCATTGGTATCACTTGGTTCCTTGTATCGCACAGCAGTGATTTAAGTCTGACAGATCCTTATGTTCTGACGATGCTGGTGGTATCCATTACGATTTTTGCCGCTATTAGCTTCTATCTGAATAGTTTCTTCACCCACTCCATTGGCACCATCAGCCAAGCAGTGCGTGCTGTTGCCAATGGTGATTTAACCGTACGTTTAAATCTACCTGTAAATCGTGATGAGTTTAGCCAATTATCCCGTGACATCGACACCATGACTGACCGTCGTCAAAGCGTACTGAAAATGATCAACGAAAGTGCTGATGGTTTAGAACTGTTCGCCGAAGAATTCCGCTCTGCTGCCGAAGAAGGTGAAGAACTGGCAAGAAATCAGCGTCAATATATCGATTCACTGGCGACGGCCATGGAAGAAATGACCGCCGCGATCCGTGAAGTTGCACATAACGCCAACGAAACATCGACCCAAACACGCCAAACCAGCGAAGAAGCTTCGCACGGCGCGAATCGTGTACAACGGACTATCAACTCCATCAATATTCTGACGGAAGAAATCACTCAGGCTTCGACCGCGGTTGAACACCTGACTTCCCGCGCGAACAAAATCAGCGAAGTGGTAACCGTAATCAACGCGATTTCCGGCCAGACCAACTTGCTGGCATTGAACGCCGCCATTGAAGCAGCACGTGCCGGTGAACAAGGCCGTGGTTTTGCCGTTGTTGCCGATGAAGTTCGTACACTGGCTGGCCGTACTCAACAAGCCACCGTTGAAATTCAAAAAATGATTGAAGAGCTGCAAACTGGTACCGGCTCTTTGAACGACATCATGGAAAAAACCGTTGTTCAGGCGGCAGATAGCCGGGAACTGATTGCTGCCGTCGGTTCTGATATTGACCGTATCGCCAACCACAGTGGTTCTATCTTTGAAATGAGCGTACATATTGCAACTTCCGCAGAACAACAAAGTGCGGTTGCCGGCGAAATCGCGCAAAGCATTGATGAAGTACGTAATCAGTCAGTAAATATTGAAGAAAACTCAGCCAATACATTAGCCGGCACAGAAAACCTGCTGGTTACTGCCAAAGAGCTGGGTCAGATGATGCAGGGAATGCGTTTTAAATAGTAATCCCGATGTGATCATTGGTGTTTCAAAACAGGGCCGGCTACAATGCTGGCCCTGTTTTTTTATACCAGAGCTATCTATGAGCACTACCGTTTATCTGCAAAAGGATCGGGAAAAATCCCTGTTACGCCGCCACCCGTGGATTTTTTCCAAAGCTATCGACAAAGTAAAAGGCAAACCAGCCGCAGGTGAACCGGTAGACATCGTTGATCAACGCGGTAAATGGTTAGCCCGCGCAGCTTGGTCGCCGGATTCACAAATCCGTCTGCGCGTCTGGACATTCAAACAAGACGAACAAATTGATACCGAATTCTTCGTACGCCGTCTGCAACAAGCCCAAGCGGGTCGTGAACTGCTTATTTCCCGCTTACAGCTTTCAGCTTATCGTCTGGTGGCGGCTGAATCAGATTTACTCCCCGGCATTACTATCGATCGTTATAACGATCATCTGGTCTGCCAGCTCTTATCCAGTGGTGCTGAATATCATCGCCACGAACTGATTGCCGCGCTACAGCAACTCTATCCGACTTGTTCCATCTATGAGCGCTCTGACGTGGCAGTGCGCAAGAAAGAAGGTCTCGAAGAGCGTACTGGCGTGCTGTTTGGCGAAGCACCACCAGATGAGTTGATCATCGAAGAAAACAACGGCATTAAGATCAGTGTCGATATTAAAGGCGGACATAAAACCGGTTTTTATCTGGATCAACGCGACAACCGCGCGATTGCCGGTCGCTATGCCAAAGGCCGCCGGGTTCTGAACTGCTTCTGTTATACCGGTGGTTTCGGTGTCTACGCGCTGCAAGGTGGTGCGAAAGAAGTCATCAACGTCGATGTTTCTGAATCAGCACTGGCGCTGGCAAAACATAATGCCGAATTGAATAAACTCGATCTGTCCAACGCCAAATTTGAAAAACAAGACGTCTTCAAATTGCTGCGCGAATACCGTGAACGCGGTGAAAAATTTGACATGATCGTGCTGGACCCGCCGAAATTTGCCGAAAACAAAGCGCAATTGATCGGTGCTTGCCGCGGCTATAAAGATATCAACCTGCTCGCCTTCCAGCTGTTGAATCCGGAAGGTATTTTGCTGACGTTCTCATGCTCTGGCCTGATGACTTCAGAACTGTTCCAGAAAATTGTCGCTGACGCGGCTCTGGATGCCGGCCGCGATGCACAAATCCTTGAGCGAATGACACAAGCAGCAGATCACCCTATTGCCGCACCTTATCCTGAAGGTTATTACCTGAAAGGACTGGTAGTTCGCGCAATATAATGAACAACACCGACGCAGGCTCTTTAGCCTGCGTTGTTTTAAGTTATCACCCGCCATACATAAAAAAGTTAAAGGGACAATAATGAGCACTTCATGGAATATCACTCCCGTTTCGTCACAAGCAAGCGATGCTATCCAGCACAAAATTGATATGAAAACTAAACCACTAGGTGCATTAGGTCTGCTGGAAAAAGCGGCACACCAGTTAGCCATGATCCAAGGTAATCCCGCTATCACCATCAATAAACCGACCATGCTGGTGTTTGCCGGTGATCATGGCGTTTCCGAAGAAAAAGTCAGTCTGACCAGCAGTGATGTCACTCGTCAGATGGTGTTGAATTTTTTAGCCGGCGGCGCTGCGATTAACTGTTTCTGCCGTGCCAATGACATGGAATTAAAAGTCGTTGATGCAGGCATTAAAACCCCCATCAACGATGATCGACTGATCATTCAGCGTATTGGTGCCGGCACCCGTAATCTGGCGAAAGAAGCGGCGATGACCGAAGAAGAAGTATTGTTGGCGCTGGAATATGGCCGCCGACTCGCGAAACAGCTGGCAGCAGAAGGCTGCAATTTATTGGCCTTTGGTGAGATGGGTATTGGCAACACCACTCCGGCCTCCTGCATCATGGCTGCATTGATGAATAAGTCGGCAGCAGAATGTGTAGGTCGTGGCACCGGTATCAGTGATGCTCAGCTTGAGCACAAAATTAATATTACCGCAGCTGCAATCAGCCGGATTACCGATAAACACGATACAATGTGTGTATTGCAGGAAGTGGGTGGTTTTGAGATCGCTCAAATCACTGGCGCCATGTTAGGTGCCGCAGAAGCCGGTATCAGCATGTTGGTTGATGGTTTTATCACCACTGCCTCCGCCTTATTAGCCACCAAATTCGCACCAGCCAGCCGTGATTACATGTTATTTGCCCACTGCTCTGGTGAACTAGGCCATAAAGCCATGCTGGAAGAGCTCAATGCAGCGCCGCTTCTGCAGCTGGGGTTACGTCTGGGTGAAGGCACGGGTGCTGCTGTAGCGCTGCCATTGTTACGTTCTGCGGCCGAGTTTTATAACAACATGGCCAGCTTTGAAAGTGCCGGGGTGACGCTGTAATGAGCCACCTGAAACAGCAGATCGTTTGCTTTTTGCTGGCGATCAGCTTTTTCACACGCATACCGATCCCCGCCAATACGCCGTTCAGTACGCAGTTATTGAACCAATCCAGCCGCTATTTTTCTCTGGTGGGCTGGCTGATCGGGGGAATAGGTGCCGCTGCCTTTTGGTTAAGCCAGCAGGTGTTCCCTGTCTCCGTCAGCATTGTTCTGTCGATGCTGAGCACTATTCTACTCACAGGCGCCTTTCATGAAGATGGTTTAGCCGATTCCGCCGATGGTTTGGGTGGTGGCATGACCATCGAAAAAAAACTGCTCATCATGAAAGACTCCCGCTTAGGCACTTATGGTGCGATTGCACTGTGGGGGGCGTTACTGCTGAAATTTGTCACTTTGCAAGAGTTGGCGCAGATCTCTCCATTGCAACTCATTCTGGCATTAGTGGTCTTACACCCGCTTTCCCGCGCTGTAGCCGGAAGTCTTATCTACGATATGAACTACGTCCGGGATAATGATGCGAAAGCCAAACCGGTGGCAGAACAACAACGCAAAAGCGATTTAGTGATTTTAGTGCTGTTAGGCTGTTTACCACTATTTCTGCTGCCCGCCGTCCTTGCGCTCCCACTTGTGATAGCGCAATACCTGCTTCGGTTGACAGCCAAACGCTATCTGAATAGTCGTTTGGGCGGATACACCGGCGATTGCCTCGGCGCGGTTCAACAAGTGAGTGAAATAGTCGGTTATCTGATCCTGCTGGCTTTTATGAGTCATGGAGGAACGGTATGAATAACATCTATCAAAGTGCAACCATTGATTTATTACGTCACGGCACTATTGCCGGTGATGCGGGTTTATACGGGCACACCGATATTCCCGTGACAGAAGCAGGTCAACAACAGATGCTGCAATCGGTGAATATTGATCTGCAATATCAACAAGTGATCAGCTCACCACTGCAACGTTGTCTGCGTTTTGCAAAAGACTATAGCCGACGTCAGGCTCTCAGCCTGAAAGTAGAGCCATTACTACAGGAAATGAATTTCGGTGTTTGGGATGGTCGAACGTTTGATCAACTCCAGTCTTGTTGGGCTGATCTGGAACGATTCTGGCAATCACCGGCGACAGTTCCCCCTCCGGATGGTGAATCATTACCAGCGTTTCACGCGCGAGTTACTCAGTACTGGCCACAGTTATTACAGCAATGCCGCGGCACCCAATCACTGGTCGTAACTCATGGCGGAGTGATACGAATGATCCTTGCGCAGCTTTTATGCGTAGATTGGCAATCCGCCGACTATTATCAACGTCTGAGGCTCGATTACGGCTCAATAACCCGCATACATGTGTTGTATACGGAAGATGGAGTTTATCCGCAGATCCGTTTTATTGGTCGGCCATCCCCTGCTATCTGATTGGAGTGAGTGACTAAATGGAAGAGAACAGCGAACGCCAGCAACGACATCAAGCACGTCAGCAACGTCTAAAAGAAAAAGTAGATGCCCGTATTGCGGCTGCACAGGATGAACGCGGACTGATGATCGTGATCACCGGTGATGGCAAAGGGAAAAGCACTTCTGGTTTTGGCACCGTTACGCGAGCCGTTGGCCATGGCCTGAAAGCTGGTGTAGTGCAGTTTATCAAAGGCACATGGGAATGTGGTGAACGGGTATTATTACAAAAAGCCGGCGTTGAATTTCACGTCATGGCCACCGGCTTTACCTGGGAAACGCAAAATCGTGAACAAGATCAGCAAGCCGCACAACTCGTCTGGCAAGAAGCGAAACGTATGCTGGCCTCTGATGACTATGATGTCGTGTTGTTAGACGAACTAACGTATATGGCGGCTTATCATTATCTGGATGTTGACGAAATCGTCGCTGCCATCACCAATCGTCCGTTACATCAGCATGTGATCATAACCGGTCGTGGCTGTCACCGGGCTTTGTTAGAGATTGCGGACACTGTCAGCGAAATCAAAAACGTCAAACATGCCTTTGACAGCGGAATCAAAGCACAAAAAGGTATCGACTGGTAATAGTGGTAATCCATGGCGTGCATGGTTACCATTTGACGAGAAAAGAATTACAGGACATAACCATGCTGCAATACCAGATCATTCCCGTTACCGCCTTCCAGCAAAACTGCACTTTGCTTTGGTGTGATGAAACACACGAAGCTGCGCTCATCGATCCCGGTGGCGATATCGAGAAATTGCTGCAGGCGATCGGGAAAAACAACCTGACATTGACCAAACTGCTGCTGACTCATGGTCATCTTGATCACGTCGGCGGCGCTGACAAACTGCGCAAACGCACCGGTTGCCCGATCATTGGCCCCCATCAGGCTGACGCCTTCTGGTTAAATGCCCTGCCGGCGCAATCTGAGATGTTTGGGTTTGCACATACCGATGTTTTTACACCGGATCACTGGCTCACAGAAACTGAAACCGTGTCAGTTGGCAATCTGGAACTGCAGGTGCTGCATTGCCCTGGGCACACACCAGGCCATGTCGTGTTCTATCATGCAGACAGTCAACTGGCGATCGTCGGAGATGTGCTGTTTAACGGCTCTATCGGCCGGACCGATTTTCCGCAAGGAAACCATACCGACCTGATCAATGCCATCACCAAGAAACTGTTACCGCTCGGTGATGACGTCAAATTCATTCCGGGTCATGGCCCAATGTCCACTCTGGGTCATGAGCGCGTCAGCAATCCATACCTCTGCCAGCCGGTCTGGTAATCTCTCTGCCCTCAATTCACGAACTCAGAATTGAGGGTTACTTCACCCTCGCCTGATTTTCTGTAAAATTTTGCCGCATCAGCTGCACCATATCTTTGAGTTGCGGATCGTCTTGTCGTTCCCGCAACAGATAGATACCTATCGAACTCATGCGCTGCGTTTCAGATAACGCAAGACTGACAATATTGAATGATTTGAAATAGCTTTCCATGCTGTTGGGAAAAAACAAAACCGCATTGGTGTCTTCTAATGTTTCAATGCAAGCGTCAATCGTATTACTGGAATAGATAATTTGTTCTTTCATATGCACGGAATTGCCATATTCCTGCCGGTATAACTCATCCATGACATGAGAATAGCGGCTTTCATTGGGTGTCAGGTGAATTGCCGGATAATCCTTCAAATCATCTGCAGTACACGAATGTAATGCCAACGGATGACTCGCTCTGACAAATGCCTTATGGGTGGTTTGGTATAACGGAATGAAAACCACTCCGGCATTACGATTGAGACCGTAAATCTCGTTACCAACAGACAGATCCAGATCACCGCTTAACAGCTGATCCATGAGCCGCAAATTATTACCAATTTCGGTATGAATATTCGCTGAAGGGTGACGTTGCCGGTAGGTTCTGACACTGTCTTTGACAAACAAATACCACTCCGCATGACCTGCCCCAACCTTTAATTCCCGCTCTAAACGTTCTTTCAGGAACTCGATTTTGTTCAGCGTATTGTCATGCAAACGCTGCATGATACGCGCCTCTTCCAATACCACATGCCCGAACTCCGTCAACTCGACGCCACTGGAAGAACGGATCAGGAGTGGCACACCTAATGACTCCTCCAGCCGCTTGATGTTGATACTTAGAGTCGATTGATTCATACAAAGTTTATTTGCAGCATGCGTCACATTTTTGAGTGTTGCGACTTCGAGGAATTGCCGTAAAACCTTATCCATGATCACAGTCCTTAGTCATAAAATTGATTTAATCAATTACTAAGCCAAAAACTACCATTTCCTAAATGTCTGTGCACTTCCTAATATCATTGGCAAGCGGGCATTTACACCCAAGATCCACGGGAAGAAATTCATCTCATGCCAGATCTTCATGAATGCCAGTGTTAATTCAACTTAGTGAAACAAACACAAACTGATTTATCAGGAGACTTTTCATGACCACCAAAATCGTTCTTATCGGTGCAGGCAGCGCGCAATTTGGTTATGGCACATTAGGCGATATTTTTCAGAGCAAAACACTGGCTGGCAGTGAAATCGTATTGCACGATATCAACCCCAAAGCATTGGCGTTAACCGAAGAGACCGCCCGCCGTTTTATTGCAGAACAAGATTTGCCATTCTCTATCAGTGCGACCACCAATCGAAAAGACGCACTGAAAGGTGCCGGCTTTATTATGATCTCGATTGAAGTAGGTGATCGATTTGCGCTGTGGGATATGGACTGGCAATTACCGCAACAATACGGCATCAAGCAAGTTTATGGTGAAAATGGCGGCCCCGGTGGTTTATTCCATTCTCTGCGTATCATTCCACCTATTTTGGCGATCTGTGAAGACATCGCAGCTATTTGCCCAGATGCCTGGATCTTTAACTATTCCAATCCAATGAGCCGCATTTGTACTACCGTACATCGTAAATTCCCGCAGCTGAACTTCATTGGCATGTGCCATGAAATTGCATCGCTAGAACGTTATCTGCCAGAGATCTTAAATACCCAATTTGAGAATTTAGCGTTGCGGGCTGGTGGGTTGAACCATTTCAGTGTGCTACTGAATGCTAATTATCGCGATTCAGGTAAAGATGCTTATGCTGATATTCGCACTAAAGCACCCGCTTACTTTGAGAAATTGCCGGGGTTTACCGACATCCTCAATTACACCCGTAAACACGGCAAATTAATAGAAACCGAAGGAGCGACTGAACGTGATGCGATGGGCGGCATCGACAGTGCTTATCCTTGGGCAGACAGAACACTGTTTAAGGAAATTTTAGAGAAATTTAACTATCTACCCATCACTGGTGACAGCCATTTTGGTGAATATATCCGCTGGGCTTATGAAGTCAGCGATCACCGCGGCATTCTCGATTTCTATGCGTTCTACCGCAATTACCTGGGCCATATTGAACCGAAAATTGAGCTGAAACTCAAAGAACGGGTCGTTCCGATCATTGAAGGTATTCTCACCAACTCGGGTTATGAAGAAGCCGCGGTGAATATTCCAAACAAAGGCTATATCAGACAATTACCCGAATTTATCTCCGTAGAAGTGCCAGCAATTATCGATAGCAAAGGTATTCACGGCATTAAACTGGATATGCCTGCAGGCATTGGTGGGTTGTTAGCCAATCAGGTGGCCGTGCATGATTTGACCGCCGAAGCGGTGTTAAATCAGTCGCGTGAACTGGTTATTCAGGCATTGTTGGTTGATTCTGTTAATGACAAATGCCGCTGCATCCCTGAGTTGGTTGATCTGATGATTTCACGTCAATCACCCTATCTCGACTATCTGAAATAAATAGCGGCAAAACAAAAAGGGCGTAATCATCAGTTACGCCCTTTTAATTCATTTATTTATCAATTTCATCTAAATACTTTTCAACTTCAGCATCGGAAGCCGGATCATTTTTTGTAGCCGAGCCCATCTCAGCCGCTTTTTTGCCCTGCACTTTCGCTTCTTCATACTGCAGATAAAAATCGCGGGTAGTGATATAAGGATCAAACGCATTATCAATAATAGATTCTTGATCGATCACTTTCGAGCGGGCATCTAAACCATCAATGGCAAATTTAGCGATCGTTACCGACGTGCCCATATAACTGTACGGCCAGTAAAGGTTATCAACTACTCTACCGATACCACTACGCAATGTCATTGGCCCTGCAACAGGGATCATAAAATACGGCCCCTGCGTGACTTTAGCCCGCCCCAGCACAGTCGACATCGTCATTCTATGGCGATCAATTCCCATGTCAGTTGCAATATCAAAAAAGCCCAACATACCAACAGTAGAGTTCAGAGAAAAACGCGCCAAGCTGGCGCCTGAATGTTTGACCTCACCTAATAACATGTTGTTCACGACGTTATTTGGTTCTTCTAAGTTGTTAACGAAGTTACTCACCCCTGTACGGAATGGTGTTGGAACCCACTTCACATAACCATGAACAACGGGACGCAACACATGCTTATCCATAATGTCATAGTTAAACCACCACATTGCACGGTTGAATGTAGGGAACGAGTCAGTTGAACCACCAGGTCCGGAAGGATAATCAGAAGAAATATGTGTTGCCAAAATATCTGGCTGAGTCGGAGCGCTATTTTCTGTAACTGTGGCAGCAGACGCTACAGCTGTATAAGAAAAAAGGCTACAGACTATAACTGATAACAGTTTTCGAATTGGCATCATGATAATGTTCTAAGCTCCCGTTTGTTCGGTGACGCATTCCATAGGTAAGTATGCAGATAAAACTAAACCAGGGAATTTATTTGCCGATAGAAATAAGTATGCCAGTACACGCCAACTCATTCAAAACTAAATGACATTAATGCCTTATGCCGGAAGATAAACTGAGTAATATTGATCGTTTCAGCACCGCCCCTCTCTCATCGAACGGAGGTGCTACGCTATTAAATCCAGACTCAGAAACACCTGATGCAACATTAGCGTCTTTATCCAATCGTTACCAATCAATACAGGAGCTAGTCGGACAACTAAGCAAAGCCCAAGGCCGGTTGCCGACAGAAGTAGACCAGAAACTACAAGCATTATTACAACAATTAAATATTGAACGACAATCACTAAGTGACAGAATCACTGATCCACAGTTGGGAAAAACAGAGACAACCACAATCGCGCAACCCAACACAGAGCAACAACAATCACTGCGCCAATTAAGCACACTGCTTAGTCAAACTCCGATCACATCTCTGCCTACAGCACTAAAAACTGACGTTGGAACACGTCTCACCAGTGATGCTTTATATTCAACGCTCGTAAAATTAATACAGCAGCAACCTGCTACATTGGGCCCAGATACTGCGTTAGGGAAAAATATACTGAACTACCTGTTACAATCACAATTAGCCTTAAGTCCGGATCATTGGCAAAATTTACCACTTCCTCTAAAAGGTCAGCTCACTCAATCGGGTATTTTGCCGCCAAGCGGCTTAGCCACGCCACCACAACGGCAACTGATACAACAGATAACATCACAAATATTTAGTTTACTGGCACAGCCTAAAAGCACGCCAACAATGTCTACCACACCATTGGCGGTAAATAGTGGCCAAACAACAGTCGCATCAGTTGAAATAAATACCTCATCTAATGAGGTTCAACTGCAAACCACTTTGCAAGGTAGCGCAAATAATCTGCGTAGCATTGATCTAGCCTTAAAGACTTTCCTGCAATCATTACCACAAGAAACCGCGTCCATACCACAACCTGTTAAAGAACTGATTCAACAGCTGCGAAGTTTATTGCAACAGCCAATGCCTAATGCCAGCAGCAATGAGCCACTACCTAGATTGCCAAGCCGTTTACAGCCGCTCATAAATAATCCGTTACTCAATGAAATTAATAATCAACCCGCTACGACTGTCAGCATTAATCGTATTCAAAATGCGCTGAATACACTCAACACCCCTATTGCGTCTGGAAACACAACCATAGGCACAACCAATAGTTCGTTATCTCCTATTGATTCCAAAACAGTCGATATTTTAAATCGCTGGCTGTTCCAGTTAGCAGCACCAAAGATCATGCAGTCAGGCGAATTACTGACGCAAATAAAAACAATGTCACCAATGCCGATTTGGTTGCCCGCCACCACTGATGAATGGCATCAGTATCAAAATAGTTTTGAATTACTACAAGACAGCACAATACAACTTACCCAACAGCTACAAGCAGCGATAGCTATATTGCCAACAACATCGCCTAAATCAGCCAATGATGCCTCACTCAAGACAACCGTTGAGACTCAAAATGAAAATAGCATTTTTCCAGTTCAAGCCACTAAAATAAGCATAAATATATCTACTATGCATCAATGGTTATTTAAACTATTTCATGTCCAAATGCCATCAGGCCAGCTTTCCGTTCAAAATACCAATGTATTTTTACAAAGTGGATTCAGCAATATTGAAGCTATTTTAAAGACAAGCATGCAATCATTACCACAAGAAACAACATTAATACCGCAACCCGTTAAAGTAATGATTCAACAATTAAGAAGTTTATTAGAGCAAACAATTTCTGATTCCAGCAATGATCCTCTGCTACAAACTACATTGCCAAGCCGTTTACAGCCGCTAATAAATAATCCGTTACTCAATGAAATTAATAATCAACCCGCTACAACTATCAGCATTAATCGTATTCAAAATGCGCTGAATACACTCAACCCCCCTATTGCGTCTGGAAACACAACCATAGGCACAACCAATAGCTCGGTATCTCCTATTGATTCCAAAACAGTCGATATTTTAAATCGCTGGCTGCTCCAGTTAACAGCACCAAAGATCATGCAGTCAGGCGAATTACTGACGCAAATAAAAACAATGTCACCAATGCCGATTTGGTTGCCCGCCACCACAGATGAATGGCATCAGTATCAAAATGGTTTTGAATCACTACAAGACAGCACAATACAACTTACCCAACAGCTACAAGCAGCGATAGCTACATTGCCAACAACATCGCCTATATCAGCCAATGATGCCTCACTCAAGACAACCGTTGTGACTCAAAATGAAAATAGCATTTTGCCTATTCAAGCGGTCAGCCGAAATGATAAAGGAAACAACATTGCCGTTCTGCAACAACTACTGACCTCGTTACAGCAAGCTTTACCCCGCTTAGGCGCACCAGTCTCTACGGAAACGTTACCAGTGAGTCTAAACTCAGCTGCAGAGCTTTTATTGCAACAATTTAGCTCGCCGTTGCAAACCAGTGATCACGTTCGTAGTTGGATGCAATTTTTATTACAACCGCTCGATAGTGACGGTGCTTACGGCAAAGCAATGCAGCAATGGTTAGTTCAGTTACTGCAATTTCGCGCAAAAACAAATCAGGCGGTACAGCAAACTAAATCAAACACAACAGAACAAAATCACCTGCAAAACCAGCTAAATGCATTAGATAAACTCAGCGAACAGAGTGTAGAGTCATTTCGAATGCCATCACAACCTACACCAGGTAGTAATGGCCAAATACCGTCTTTATTACATTTCCCCTTGCCCCCACAAAATAGCGGCGAGGAACCTGGTTCACTAAATTTACAGCGAAATACACGGGAAGATAATGAGCGAGGCTGGAATATATCCCTGTCTCTCGAACCTGGTAAATTAGGCCCTATTCGTTTTCAAGCTCGTATTGCCTTACCTGAAATAACGCTCTCGATCGTGGCAGAAAAAACAGCTACTGTGGATTTAATTAAACAAACCTATCCATTATTGGAACAACGCTTTCAATCACTTGGATTAACACCACAAACCTTGCAAATACGTCAGGGAAAAATAAAAAAAGAAACGTCGACAGCGCCTAATTCATCATCCGGATTTTCAGTAAAGGTTTAACTATGCCCCAGAATACAGAGTTAGTAGGATTAACTTATGATGGTGATAAAGCACCCTTTGTTAGCCAAAGAGCCAGCGGATCGGCAGCAGAACAGATATTATCGTTAGCTGCGGAACAAGGTATGTATATACATCAAGATCCAGAATTACTGGAAAGATTAGCTATTTTGCAGGACGGTGACGCAATTCCACCGGCATTATTTGTCGTTATTGCAGAAATCCTGGCTTATTCCTATGTGTTGCAAGGAAAAACACCTGAACATTGGCGCCGCGCTGATGGCAGCACCGCTATCGATATTCGTCGTTAATTACCAGAACGGTGCTTATGCAGCGAAAGGAGCAGCTCAGCTTCGGCTTTCGGAAGTTCACATTCCTGCATAATTTCTTCAATACCCGCACCTAACTCAACCATTTTAACGGCACGGCTGTACAATTTATTTTCTGGCGTTTGAACACTCATCTCTTGCTGCACTTCATTCAATGCAACTAGCTTACGTTCCAATTCAATCAGCTTTTGACCCGCACCAAGTGAAACTGATTGAAGTTCACCGAATTTCTTTTTACTACTATCACGGGTTTTAATTAGCTCTTTCACAATCAGCTCCATCGCATGTTGGACACGATAGAGCCGACGAATGTGAAATGCAGCGACGCCAAGACCAACCGCCATACAAATTGATACAGCGATCAATGAAAGAAGCCAAGGTTGTGATAAATAATCCATTTTCTAAATTACCGTTACCGTTTCACAACCCGCTTTATACACAAAAAACAATAAATACTCACCTGAAAGATGAGTATCAAAGCATACTCAGTTCACCCCACTCTTCATCAGAGAGCAGTTTGTTCAAATCAACCAAAATCAATAACTCACCATCGCGGTTGCTAACACCCTGGATGAATTTAGAACTTTCTTCAGTACCAACACTCGGAGCCATATCAATTTCAGAAGCACGCAAGTAAACAACTTCAGCCACGCTATCAACCATGATACCTAAAACTTGTTTCTCAGCTTCAATGATGACGATACGTGAATTATCCGTGATCTCTGCAGGCTCTAAACCAAAGCGTGAGCGAGTATCGATAACAGTTACAACGTTGCCACGCAGATTAATAATGCCCAGAACGAAATCCGGTGCCCCTGGAACAGGTGCGATATCGGTATAACGCAGCACTTCCTGTACCTGCATAACATTAATGCCGTAAGTTTCGCGATCCAGCTGAAAGGTAACCCACTGCAGGACTTCATCTTCGGCAACATTTTGAGCCAGATTTCTCTTTTGATTCATAGTGATTTTCCCTTCCTCGCCAATTCAGCTTCCCCATTAAAACTAGCAATAATATGCCAATCTAGCGAGTTACTGACCATCTATATTCACGCCGCGTTGTAATAGTGTGAGCAACTCCTGAACATGCAGCAGTGCACACCGCTTTTCTTTTACCATTCCTGCTAACCAAGGACGTTTTCCTGGTTTATCACGCCATTTGATCTGATCATAGTGTAAGGTTTCTGTGCCAATCAATGTATGGCACTCAATACCCCATTGGCTCTCGCCCAACATGACTAGATATTGATAATCTTCGTTATTTTTCTGCTCAGGCATAAACCAGCGGGTACTATCAACAACATTTAATTGCGTATCCCGATGTGTCATTACGCCCGAAAACCATTCTGGTTTACCAAATAGCGGAGTTACCTTTTGCAATTGATGAATACCACCTAAATCAGTGAGTGGCACAGCAAAGGTAATGCCTGAAACAGTAAAAAACAGCGCAGGAAATTCTTTTTCAGGTGAAATATTTTGCCATACAGGCTCAGGTTGTTCAGATTCAACTTCGGCCGGAACAGTAATGGTGGTTGGCTCTTCATGCGATTCAACAACATTACTCACTGTCGACAACAACTGGTTAAGCTGTAATGTTCTTTCTTGAGTGACAACCGCTGGTTCGGCAACTGGTAGTTCTGGTTCAGGAATAGCCATTCGTGCAGGTTGAATAACCATGGGCGTTTCAGAGAGATCTGATTTAACCTCAGAGGTATCAACATCATTCAGCAAAGACTGAAAGTAGTCTTGCATGGCTTTCGCCTGAGAGGCTTGACTCATATTTCGCTTTCTTCCTTAGTTTTCTTATCCTGTTGCTGAACATATTTCAACAAACTAGCATAAGCTTGAGCTCCACGGCTTTCAGGAGCGAAAACAGATAAAGGGGTATGTAATAAACTTGCATCGCGAAACTTGGTATCAACCGGAATAACAGCACCCCAGACACTATCACCATACACTTCTTTTATGGCATCTAATGTTTGCACTGATGCTTTTGTCCGACGATCAAACATCGTTGGCACAATGGTGTAACGAAAACCACCGGGGCGAGTTCGTTGCATTAAGGTAAAGGTCTTAATCATTCTTTCGAGACCCTTTTGCGCCAAAAACTCCGTCTGGACAGGCACGATAACCCGATCACTGGCTGCCATTGCATTTATCATCATCACCCCCAAAACAGGAGGACTATCGATAAGCACGTAATCATACAGATCTTTAACGCTTTGCAAGGCGCGACTCAGAATCAGCCCCATGCCCTCTTTTGTTCCCAATGTGCGATCTAATGTTGCCAGCGTAATCGATGCAGGAACCAGCGAGATATTTTCAAATTGGGTTTTTAATGTCAGTCGGCCAACAACGCCTCGAGTTTGTCTTGGCGCCTTAAACAACTCATATAAAGTGCCATAAAGCTCATCGGAGTCATACCCCATGTAACTGGTTAGCGATGCATGTGGATCAGTATCAATTAATAAGACCCGGTGTCCCTGCTGAGCCAACCAGCCGGCAAGTGTCACTACAGTTGTAGTTTTACCCACGCCGCCTTTTTGATTTGCTATTGCCCAAACAATCACATCAAAGCCCCTATCGACTTTCAACTTTAAAACGGCCATCCGGTAACTGAATCACCTTCATTTTATCTGGATCAACGGGTGGTGCATTTTGCGTATCCTGAACAGCAGCTACAGGTGCAATGACTTCTAATGCTTTGACTTCACGGATATATTTAGAAATCGCGATGGTAACTTTACGATTACGTTTCCGTCCTTCATCAGTAGAATTAGAAACAAAAGGCGCATATTCACCATAAGCTTCTAGTGCCATTCTATCTGGCACAATACCTTCTCGTTGTAAGCTAACCAAAACCGTTTCCGCACGTTTTGCTGATAACTCCCAGTTAGATGCATAAAGCTCAACTGTTGGTGGTGTATTATCAGTATAGCCACGGACACGAATGTAGTTATTCATTGATTTAACAATGGCTGCAATATTATGAATCACAGGTAAGGAACGTTTTAGTAGTGTTGAACTACCCGCAGGGAAAACTAAATCCGAACTAAGCTCTATCGTTAACCAATCTTCTGTCTCACTAAAACTCACCGCACCTTGCGCAATTTGCTGCTGCAAAGCAGAGCGCAGCTCTTGACGAACTTTATCAAAAGGAGCGCCGGAACTATTTTCGCCCATTTGAGCTGCAATAGACGTTTGACGAGGGTTATTTGCACCCGCGTTCTTATCGTCACCTTTCGACTTACTTGGCGGTTGAGGAACCGTTGTTGATGCACCAACATCCATGACCCCACCGCCACCTTGAGTCGGCGCTTGAACGAGCATAGTTGGTTTACTGGCAGGAATAGAAAGCTGTTCAGAAGACTCACCACTACTCATCACATTGGGGCTGGCAGTCATAACGGAATTACCGGTACTTGGTGATATATAGCCCATATCAGAAAATGACTGCATTAAAGCCTGCACTAACTGCTTTGATTCGCTTTGTTTAGCTGTAGCAAACGCGTATAAAACCACAAATAAAGCAAACAAAAGAGTCAGCAAGTCAGCATATGACACCAACCATCGTTCATGGTTTTCATGTTCAGCATGCTTCTTCTTTCTGGCCATTAATGGTGAGCCTCTAAATAGACTTCCATTCTCCGTTTTAATTGCAGCGCATTTTCACCGCTGGCAATGGATAAAATACCTTCAAGGATCATGTTCTTATAAAATGCGACACCATGCGCTATATTTTTAAGACGATTACCGGTTGGCAGAAAAATAATATTACAAGATCCAACACCATAGATGGTGGCAATAAAAGCAACCGCAATTGCAGGGCCAAGCTGATCTGGTTTATCCAACAGCCCCATCGCATGAATCAGACCCAACACAGCACCCAATATACCCATGGTAGGTGCATAACCACCAAATGCCTCAAAAACCTTCGCCGATTGTTCCATTTGATGTTGTTCAAATTCAATTTCATTTTCGAGCAAATGAACAACTTGCTCTTTGTCTACACCATCAACCACCATCTGAATACCTTTGCTCAGAAATGGTTCATCAATTTTGCTGATCTCATTTTCCAGTGCTAATAAGCCCTGCTGACGGGCTAATGTTGCCATCCCCTCCAACAAAGCTACTTGTGCGGCCAGATCATGAAATGGTGGTTTAATCAGCCATTTGAATTTACCCAAGGCACCAACAAAAACCTTAATGGGATACTGGACCATTACACAGCCTGTGGTGCCAGCAATAACAATCAGGAAGGCTGGCGCATTGATAAGTGCACTCGGATGCCCACCTTCTAATAACATTGCAGTGATAACACAACCGATCGCAACGATGATTCCCAAAAAGTTCATTTATATTCCTACCTCTACAGAAACTCGCTGAGCAACACGATCTAAAGGTAACGATTCAGATGAAATGCCCGCTTTAGCCACAGCCTGAGGCATGCCATAGACAACACAACTCGCTTCATCTTGAGCCCAGATCGTAGCCCCCTGATCTTTCAGCAGTCGAGCACCATCACGTCCATCGGCGCCCATACCAGTCAGAATGATAGCAAGCACCTTGTCGCCATGTGATTTAGCTAAAGACGCGAAAGTGATATCAACGCATGGTTTGTAGTTAACCTTGTCATTACCTTCAATGATGCGTAAACGCGCGGATGTCCCTCGCCCATCAACCAGCATTTGTTTACCGCCTGGGGCTAAATAGGCATTTCCAGGTTTAAGCACATCACCATCTTCGGCTTCTTTTACCGAGATTTTGCACAAGCTATTAAGACGAGCTGCAAATGCGCTGGTAAACGTAGAAGGCATATGCTGAATAAGCAAAATTGGATGTGGAAAATTTGCTGGCAATTGCGTCAATATTGTCTGCAGCGCAACAGGGCCTCCGGTCGAAGTTCCTATTGCAACCAGCTGATAACTTTTTCCCGAACGTTTGTAATGCACAGGCGCAGACACTTTCTCTGCGACAGGTTGTGTTCGCAGAGAACTAGTGACACTAGTAATACTACGAGCTAATGAGGAACCTGTGTTGGTCGGCGTCGGTGTAACCACTCTCGGTGTCGTCATAAACATACGACGACGAGAAAGGGCCTTGATCCGCTGCTGTAATAATGTGATCGCTTCTTGTTTATCCCGAGCAATGTCTTCAAACTTTTTCGGTAAAAAATCCAGAGCACCAGCATCTAACGCATCAAGCGTCGCTTTGGCACCTGCTTGCGTTAATGATGAAAACATTAAAATGGGTGTAGGACATTTCGCCATTATTTCACGAACAGCTGAAATACCATCTAAAACGGGCATTTCAATATCCATCGTGATCACGTCTGGACGCAAATTCAGGGCTTTTTCTATTGCTTCCTTACCATTCACAGCAGTATCCACTACCTCAAGTAGTGGATCCTGATTCACGATCTCTGTGACGCGGCGCCGGAAGAAACTGGAGTCGTCCACGACTAGTACTTTTACGGCCATGTTCTATTTATTATCTCTTTATTATCTGCGACGCGCGTAATGCTTCAATAATCCCGGAATATCCAGAATCAAGGCTATACCGCCATCGCTAGTGATGGTTGCTCCAGCCATTCCCGGAGTTCCGTGCAACAAATTATCCAGAGGTTTAATGACGACTTCTTCTTGCCCGATAAGATTATCAACAACAAAGCCTATTTGTTTTTGACCAACCTGGACGATAACAACATGCCCACTTTCGGTTCTGCTGCCACACCCACCGCGGATCAGCCATTCCTGCAAGAAAAATAGAGGAATAGCTTTATCACGAACAATAATCGTCAGCTGACCATCAACCATTTTGGATGTAGCCAAATTCAAATAGAAAATCTCATTAACACTGCTCAATGGTAATGCGAAGGTCTGATGACCCACTTCCACCATTAATGTTGGCAGTATAGCCAGTGTCAGCGGTACTTTAATTTCAATACGAGTACCAGTTCCTTTTGAGGAATGAATGTTAATCGTACCGTTCAACTGCGTAATACTGGTTTTAACGACATCCATGCCTACACCACGGCCGGATATATCCGAAATCTGCTGTTTGGTTGAAAAACCAGGCGCAAAAATCAGATTAAATGCCTCTGTATCACTCATTCTGGCCGCAGTATCAGGGTCAAGAACGCCGCGACTGATCGCAATTTCTTTAAGCTTTTCAGGATCCATACCTGCACCATCGTCGGTAATACTCAGAAGGATATGATCCCCCTCTTGAGATGCCCGTAATGTGATAGTGCCTTTTCTTGGTTTTCCCGCTGCTTCACGTTTTTCTGGTAACTCAACACCATGGTCACAAGAATTGCGCACCAGATGCACTAACGGATCGGCCAAAGCTTCGACAAGGTTTTTATCCAGATCTGTTTCTTCACCCTCCATGATCAACTCAATGTCTTTTTTCAGACTACGAGCCAAATCACGAACGACACGTGGGAAACGACCAAAGACCTTTTTAATTGGTTGCATGCGGGTTTTCATAACCGCACCCTGCAAATCAGCGGTCACCACGTCCAGATTTGATACTGCTTTTGCTAGATCTTCATCATTACTAGCAACGCCCAAACTAATTAAGCGATTACGAACTAAAACTAATTCGCCCACCATATTCATGATGACATCGAGAGTACGCGTATCGACACGAACGGTTGTTTCAGACTGAACAGCCTGTTGTTGAGCTTGAGGCTGAGCAGAAACTGCTGCTTTTGGCGTTATTTCTGGCGTTGCTTCTTGAATCGGTTGCTCCGGTTCAGACGCCGTAGCTTCGTTATTAACAGAAACAGAAGCAGAAGCTGATGCAGATGGTCCCTTACCTTGACCATGTAACTGATCTAATAATTTTTCAAAATCATCATCAGTGATCTCGTCCCCAGCGCTAGCCGGGGATGAAACTGGCTCTAAAGGTGGAGGTACTGCAGCAGAAACAGGCGGCGTGTCAGGACGACCAACATGTTTACCCGCACCATGTAATTGATCCAATAAAGCTTCAAATTCGTCATCGGTAATATCGCCTGTCGCATCTGATGAAGATGCCGCAGCTGTCACTGCCGGCGCTTTTCCTGGACCGTGCAGCTCATCCAGCAACCGCTCGAACTCATCATCTGTGATCTCATCAATACTCCCCCCAGCAGTTGAAGCCACAGGAGTTGAAACAACAGGAGGAGGAACAACAGGGGCTGGCGGTGCAACAACAGCAGGTTTCGCAACAGTTGCTGCAACTTTTGCAATATGAGTAGGATCGGCAAGATGATGAAGAGCTTCTAGCAATTCAGGAGAGGCTGGTTCTAAAGGATCACGATTTTGGACTCGGCCAAACATTTCGTTAACAGTATCGAGTGCTTGCAGGATCACATCCATCAATTCGGCACTAATTTGCTGTTTGCCAGTACGTAAAATATCAAATACGTTTTCTGCACCATGGCAAACGTCAACCAGTTCGCCCAGAGATAAGAACCCTGCGCCACCTTTTACTGTATGAAAACCACGGAAAATGGCATTCAATAATTCGCGATCGTCCGGACGTTTTTCCAACTCGACCAACTGTTCGGACAGCTGCTCAAGAATTTCAGATGCTTCGACTAAAAAGTCCTGCAGAATATCCTCATCAACCTCGAAGCCCATGTATTACTCCCTAGAAACCTAAACTTGACAGCAAATCATCAACGTCGTCTTGACTATTCACCACGTCTGTTCGCAACTCTTTGTTAATAATAGGACCTTCGGCTTCTATATTGCGTTCTGGCTGCTGGATTTGTGAAGTAGTTTCAGCTGTGATGTCTAAATCGCCAAACATCGTCAGCATTTCAACCAATTTATTTTCAACTTCCTGTACCAACGCAATGACTTTACGGATCATTTGCCCAGTCAGATCCTGAAAATCCTGAGCCATAAGAATGTCTGTGAGTAAATGACGAAGCTTATCGGCATCCAACTCAGAAACCTTTATAAAATCATCGAGTTGATGACACAAGGTTTTGAATTTGCCAATAGCAATGTTTCGCGTCATTAACGCATTCCAATCAGGTAAAATACGCTGAATATTATCGTTAAGCTTATCTGACAGCGGTAAACAAGCCTCAACAGCATCCATTGTTCGATTAGCCGCTTTATCTGTCATATCAATAACATAATTAAGCCGCTCTCTTGCATCCGGGATCTCTTTTTCTGCTAACGCAGGAATTCTCGGATCGAGCTGAAACTCTTGCAACGATGTATGTAACTGTCTGGTTAAATGCCCAAGTTCCGCAAAAAGAGCATTAGCATTAGCTTGGCAAACGTTCGCCAACATTGAATTCGCTTCATGCTGTAACCCTTGTTCCAGCAGTTCCACCAGCTTTTTAGCCTGATCGAGGGTTATTAAAGGTACTTGCGCCTTCATAGATACCCCTGTATCAGCCAATTCGCTCGAAAATCTTATCCAGTTTTTCTTTCAATGTTGCTGCAGTGAAAGGTTTAACGATATAACCATTAACGCCAGCCTGAGCAGCCTCAATGATCTGTTCACGTTTGGCTTCTGCAGTCACCATTAATACCGGAAGATGACGCAAAGACTCATCAGCCCGAATCGCTTTTAACAAATCAATGCCTTGCATGCCAGGCATGTTCCAGTCTGTGACAACGAAATCAAAATCACCATTTTTCAGCATTGGCAATGCGGTATTACCATCATCTGCCTCGTGGGTGTTATTTAGCCCCAAATCCCGGAGCAAATTTTTGATTATCCGGCGCATTGTTGAAAAATCATCAACAATGAGGATTTTCATGTTTTTATCCAAAGTGTCCTCCTAAACAACCACCCAATCAGACTAAGGAAATAATTAACCTGTCTATATGTCTTATTATGCCTTATACGTTACCGTCAGTGTAGCCAACTAATTGTGTTATCAATACCATTCTTTCATTCGGGCTCTGATTCTGTGAAGTGCCTGGCTTTGAATCTGACTAATTCGAGACTCACTAACATCAAGTATTTGTCCTATTTCCTTTAAATTCAATTCTTCATCATAGTAAAGCGAGAGGATCAATGCCTCTCTTTCAGGTAATTGTGAAATACATTCAGATAGTGCAGCTGAAAAACGCTCATTCGCAACGGTGTCAAAGGAATGACTTATGTCAGATACGGCATCGACACCACCGATCACGTCATCAGTAACGCCTAAATCTTCGATACCGACAATGCGTCCACAGGCTGTATCATTTAACATACTGTGGTATTCAGCCAGACCCACCTCAAGTTTCGCGGCAACTTCGCTATCTCGGGCATCTCGCCCATGTTCAGTTTCTACTTCATGAATAGCGTCAGATATACGGCGGGTATTACGGTGAACCGAACGAGGAACCCAATCACCCTGACGGATCTCATCAATCATGGCACCGCGAATACGAATACCGGCATACGTTTCAAAGCTCGCACCTTTCCCGGCATCATAATTTCGGTACGCATCAAGCAGCCCAATCATTCCGGCTTGTAATAAATCATCCAGCTGTACACTGCTGGGCAGACGAGCCAACATATGTTGCCCAATCCGTTTCACCAGCCCTGCATATCTTTCAACCAGCCGGTTAGGATCTTGTTGGCGATGATAGGCTTGAGCTTTGTTCATCATTGATTTTCACCTACAACTTTTTTGGGTTGTAACAAATTTTCAATGAAAAATTCCAAATGACCGCCAGGCTGATTCGGTATTGGCCAACTGGACACTTTATTCGCTAATGCTCGGAATGCGAGTGATGCCGGCGATTTAGGGAACGCATCAACGATCACTTTTTGTTTTTTTACTGCTTGTCGAACATTGTTGTCGTAAGGAATACAGGCAACTAATTCCAGCGAAGCATCAAGAAAACGGTCAGTGACCCGAGTCAATTTAGTAAAGAGCTCCTGCCCTTCGCGTAAACTGCGCACCATGTTGGCAACAATGCGAAAACGAAAAACACCATATTCACGGGAAAGAAGCTTGATCAGCGCGTAAGCATCTGTGATTGAGGTCGGCTCATCGCAAACCACGACCATGACATCTTGTGCCGCACGAGCAAAACTCATCACCATGTCAGAAATACCGGCGGCGGTATCAACCAACAGCATATCAATCGGCGTTTGCAATTCACTGAACGCTCTGATTAACCCTGCATGCTCAGACGGTGATAATTCAACCATGGATTGGGTTCCCGATGTTGCCGGAATAATCATCAATCCATTTGGCCCTTCAATAATAATATCGTCGAGTGAACATTGGCCGGAAAGCACATGCGACAAGTTTTTATGTACCCGGAGACCCAGCATAACGTCGATGTTCGCCAAACCTAAGTCGGCATCTAATATCAATACCCGTTTGCCTTGCGCGGCCAAGCTCATACCGACATTCAAAGTGACATTCGATTTCCCGACGCCCCCTTTACCACCTGTCACGGTGACAACTTTGATGCGGTGATTACGCTGCATATTCCGCAGACCACTGGCTTGATTCATAGTTACACCCATTTTATTCATAAAACTCCGCATGATTCGGCTCATGGGGGTCGCTGCTCCAATAATAGGGCTGACCCGTCTGCGCATCCAGTTGTTGCATGGTAACCGACACTAACTCTGCAACATTCGGTAGCTGAATATCCTCCGGCACGCGTTGTCCGTTAGTAACGTAACTGATAGGCAACGAATTTTGAATACAGACATCCAAGACATCCCCAAGATTGAGACTTTCATCCAACTTGGTCAAAATGCAGCCACTCAGTGGGATACGCTGAAAATGTTCATACGCTTCCTGTAGTACCCGACGTTGTGCTGTAGCAGGTAACACCAGATAGTGACGAATTTTGACCCGGCTATTTTGAATTAATGTGTCAAGTTGTTCGTTCAAACGAACATCACGTTGCCCCATACCCGCAGTATCGATAAGAACTAACCGACGGTTACGCAGTTGATAGAGCGCAGTACCTAACTCTTCAACATTGTTTACTGCTCTGACCTGGCAGCCCATGATCCGGCCATAAGTTTGCAATTGATCTTGCGCACCGATCCGATAGTGATCGGTAGTAATCAACGCTACCTGTTCCGCACCATATTTCATTGCAAATCGAGCCGCTAATTTGGCAATAGTGGTTGTTTTTCCTACCCCTGTTGGCCCTAATAAAGCAACAGCGCCACCAAATCGCATAATTTCGTCATCGCTGACCTTCAGCTGTTGGGTCAGTAAGCGTTCAATGTGTTTCCATGCGTCATGTAACGGAATATCTTCCGGTACCATACCCGCGAGTTGATCTGCCAAAATTTCAGTAAAACCGCCCTTGATCAGTTGTTTAATCAGCAAAGCACGAATGGGCTCTCTGCGTTCAACTTCCTGCCACATTAAACCTGACAACTGGTGTTGCAGTAATTTACGGATGGAAGCCATTTCAGAACGCATAGCTTCCATTTCTTTATCTTTATGCGCAGAAGAAGCAGAAGACGATTGGCGAGAACTGGCCAGAGAACGTGGTCTTGCGGGTTCTGGCGCCATCTTGGCTTGTTCTTCCAGCGTTGGCGGTAATCCAAACGATTGCTGTTCTCTGACAAGTTTGCTCTGTCTGGCCAGTAAAGCACCCAGACTATCTGCTACCTTTTCTTTGGCATTATCAAACGCAGCACTCATTTGTGATTCAGGACGTTGCCCAGAAAACTCCACGCGATCTTCTTTTAATGCTCTTGCGGTTGGCATCGACTGGGCACCCTGCGCAGTCTGATAGTCGACGGCAGCAACGATCTCGATGCCACCGGTCACTTTTTTATTGGACATGATGACGGCATCAGGCCCTAATAACTCTTTTACTTCCGCCAGGGCTGTTCTCATATCCTTGGCAAATACGCGCTTTATTTTCACCTAAACCTCCCGGCTCTATTGCTGCCCAACAGAGCTGACGATGCGGATTTGCTTATCTTCCGGTATCTCCTGATAAGAAAGAATTCGCAGGTTAGGAATGGCATTTCTCACAAAGCGAGACAACGTATTACGCAGCACACCAGACGTCAGTAACACTGGTGTTTGTCCTTCCAATTCCTGACGCTGAGCCGCTTCAGTTAAGGATTTCTGCATTCTTTCTGCCAATCCGGGTTCAATACCTGCCCCTTCAGCCCCACCCGCTTGCAGTGACTGGTGTAAAATTCTTTCTAAATCAGGCGCTAATGTAATAACTGGAATGATATTCTCGCCGCCAACAATACTTTGCACAATGAGCCGGCGCAAAGAAATACGACAAGCGGCGGTTAATACATCAGGATCCTGGCTACGTGGTGCATATTCAACCAATGTTTGCAGTAATGTACGCATATCCCGGATGGTAACGCCTTCCGAAAGCAGATTTTGCAGTACTTTTACTAGTGTTCCCATAGTAACAACGCCAGGAACCAAACCCTCAGTAAGTTTAGGCTGATTACGACCAATCAGTTCAAGTAAATTCTGTACTTCATCATGACCCAGTAACTGCGCCGCATGCTGCGTCAACAACTGGCTAAGATGAGTAGCGATAACTGTTGACGCATCCACGACGGTGTAGCCAAGGCTTTGTGCGTAATCGACCTGATCTTTAGTGATCCATACCGCATCCAGACCAAATGCAGGATCTCGACCTTCGATACCATTAACAGTGCCAAAAACCTGACCCGGGTTAATCGCCATTTCCCGATCGTGATAAACCTCTGATTCACCACAGGTAACACCCATCAAAGAAATACGGTATTGGTTTGGTTGTAAATCAAGGTTGTCACGAATATGTACTGGTGGAACCAAAAAGCCTAATTCCTGCGACAGTTTCTTACGCACCCCTTTGATGCGGTTCAATAATTCACCACCTTGTGTGCGGTCAACCAGTGGGATCAAGCGATATCCTACTTCTAATCCAATCACATCAACCGGGGTTACATCATCCCAGCTCAGATCTTTTTGCTCTGGTGCACGAACAGCATCGCCAGTGACAGCCGGTTTGTTGGCTAATTCTTGTGCTTTTTTCTTGGAGTGGTTCAACCCGAGCCACGCGCCACCAGCACAAATGCCACCCAACAAAAGAAACGCGAAGTGCGGCATACCGGGCACAATACCCATAATTAACAAGATAGACGCAGCAATGATTAGTGACTTAGGATCTTTGAACATCTGCCCTAATACGACAGTGCCCATGTCCTGTTCAGTATTTTGACGTGTAACGATAACGGCAGCGGCGATAGACAGCATTAACGATGGGATCTGTGCAACCAAACCATCACCAATGGTCAACAGGGTATATATTTGCGTTGCTTCAGCAAACCCCAGACCATGCTGCACCATACCGATGATAAACCCACCGATAACGTTGATGAACAGGATCATGATCCCGGCAACAGCATCACCTTTTACGAATTTAGAAGCACCGTCCATTGAGCCATAAAAATCAGCTTCAGAGGTAACATCAGCACGGCGGCGTTTCGCTTCTTCCTGATTGATAAGGCCTGCATTCAAATCAGCATCAATGGCCATTTGTTTGCCGGGCATAGCATCCAAAGTAAAACGGGCACTCACTTCAGCGATACGACCAGCACCTTTGGTTACTACCACAAAGTTAATGATCATCAAGATAGCGAAAACAATTAAACCGACAGCGTAATTACCACCAATAACCACCGAACCAAATGCTTCAATAACGTGACCCGCCGCGGCTGGGCCATTGTGCCCTTCCAGCAAAACCACACGAGTGGAGGCAATGTTTAATGCTAAACGTAGTAATGTGGTCACCAACAAAATCGTAGGAAATGCTGCGAAATCAAGCGGACGGCGGGTATAAATCGCCACCAAAAGTACCAGTAGTGCCAGTGCAATATTGAAGGTAAACAGAATATCTAACAGGAATGCAGGCATTGGCAAAACAACCATGCCTAAGCCGGCAATGACCAACAAAGGGGTACCAATACCTTTGGTGAGAATACCGCGATATTGCCCAAATGAAGATAAAGTGGCTTTCAGTTCCATAGTATTTTTCGTCATAACGCCGACACTTAACCCATTTAAAGCAAATATCGCGCCATGAACTAAATCTATGTTTTAGTAGGAAATCGTCAAGAAACCGTCAATGCCGTAATTCATCGGGGATCGGCATCTCTTTGTCTTTGGGTAATTCTCTTGGTGGGGCACCACGTCCGGCTTTGTATGCTTGTAACTGAAAGACATATGCCAGCACCAAAGCAACCGCCTGGAATAAACCATCCGGGATTTCTTTATCAAGCTTAGTGGTATGGTAAATGGCACGCGCCAATGCAGGTGACTGCAAAATTGGAATTTTATATTCATCCGCAATTTCACGGATTTTCATGGCAATTTCATCTGTGCCTTTTGCAACAACAACAGGAGCAGATCCCGCTTTAAAACGATCATATTTCAAGGCTACGGCATAATGTGTCGGGTTGGTGACGATCACATCTGCTTTAGGAACTTCCGCCATCATCCGGCGATTCGCCATTTCACGTTGCATCTGACGTAAGCGGCCTTTTACTTCTGGTTTCCCTTCCGAATCTTTGTATTCGTCTTTAACTTCCTGCTTGGTCATACGTAATTGTTTTGTATGATTCCATTTCTGGAATGGAACATCAATTAACACAACAGGTAATAATGCACAGCAGATCCCAATACCAACACTTAACGATATCTGCAAGGCATCGACGATTCCGGCAGATAACTGCTCGTGGCTCAATTCCATCAAAGCCGGCCAATGATGCATGATTTGCAAATACGCCATCCAAGCAACAAAACCAACTTTAGCAATGGATTTAACCAATTCCACCAAGGCCATTACGCCAATCATGCGTTTAATACCATTGAATGGATTGAGTTTATTGAATTTAGGTGACATCGCATCAGCGCTGAAATTAAAACCACCTAACGCAATATTACCGATAAGGCTCGCCACCATTACAATAGAGAACAGCGAGATCAGCGGCCATAAGACTTCACCAATACTGATGCCAATCAGGCTATACATGGTATTTGGATCAAAGACTTCGCTACGCTCAAAGTGGAAACAACGCTGAAATACATTCATAACAGCTTCGCTGAGCGGGGTTTGTAACATCAACAGGCCCAAAATACCGGCCAGCAGAACAGTAGCCGTCCCGGCTTCTTTGGATCGGGGAACCTGGCCTTTATCTTTCGCCTGTTGCAGTCGCTTACCGGTGGGTTGTTCCGTTTTTTCCTGTTCGTCATCAGCCATATCAATGTCTCTCTATGGTTCGCGACAGGAAAGTGCTAGCACATCACACATTAAATTTTGTGTTCGTTGCCAATGCAAAACAAAATGATCCATGAAACCACTGAGTGAGGCCCACATGATAAACAGGCCACAAATCATGGTGACGGCAAAGCCCATACTAAATACGTTTAACTGAGGTGCCGCACGGGTCATCACACCAAAAGAAAAATTGATCAGCAATAATGCAATGGTTGCTGACAAAGAGAATGAGAGTGCAGTTTGAAATAACACCGAAACAAAATCGACTATCGCATGCATGCTACTGATAGTTAGTCCTTCCGCTGAAACCGGTAGAGTAATAAAACTCTGCGTGATCATTTGGATCATCGTCAAGTGCCCATCTAAGGCAAAAAACAATAAAGTTCCCAACATCAGATAGAACTGGCCAACCACCGGAGTTGATTCCCCATTTAATGGATCAACCATTGAGGCAAACCCCAAACTGGTCTGCATTGAAATTATTTGCCCAGCCATAATGAATGCCTGTACCAGCATTTGAGATATCAACCCCATGGCAATGCCGATCAAGACTTGCTGTGATGTAATCATGACACCACCCATCGAAAAAAGATCGGTGGCCGGCATCTTAGGCAATACGGGGGCAATTACTGCGGTCAGAACAATACAGTAAAACATCCGGACCATGATAGGTACAGACTGAGAACCAATGACTAACATCGTCATCAGCATGGAAGCTAAACGAGTAAATGGCCAGATATATGCTGCCAGCATCTCCATTAAGAGTGTGCTGGTGATGTTCATCCTAATACCTCAGGAATTTCATGTACCATCTGCACCATGAAATCCATCAGCATTTGCAACCCCCAATGCCCACCCAATGCCAGCGCAGCCAACGTGACCAACAAACGAGGTAAGAAACTCAAGGTTTGTTCGTTAATGGATGTAGCGGCCTGAAAAATAGACACCAGCAAACCAACAATTAAACTTGGAATGATGGTTGCGCTGACCAAAATACAGATAAGCCCCAGTGCTTGCCGGAAGACGTCCAGGAAGACTTCAGGTGTCATTAACCACCTCCAAGCCCGAAACTGTTAGCCAATGACCCCATGATCAACCCCCAGCCATCCACTAACACAAATAACATCAGCTTAAAGGGCAAAGAAATCATCATCGGTGACAGCATCATCATCCCCATCGCCATCAAGACGCTGGCAATAACTAAATCAATAACCAAAAAAGGTAAAAACAACATAAAACCAATCTGAAATGCAGTTTTAAGTTCACTGGTAATAAACGCAGGGATCAGTACCCGCAGTGGCACTTCATCCGGTTTATCAGCTTTCACATTGGCTATTTCACTAAAAACATCCAGATCTTTGATTCGTGTTTGGCCGAGCATAAATTGTCTTAGCGGTGTTTCGGCTTTTTCCAGTGCTTCTTTAGCGGTGATTTGTTCACTCATGTACGGTTGCAATGCATCGTTATTAATACGATCTAATACCGGCGACATGATGAAAAAAGACATGAACAGTGCCATCCCTACCAGGATCTGATTGGATGGGCTTTGTTGTAAACCAATGGCTTGCCGCAAGATTGATAACACAACGATGATTCGGGTAAACGAGGTCATCATGATGACAATGGATGGCAGGAATGTCAGTGCCGTCATCAACGCTAAAACTTGCAGCGTTAGGCTGTAATCTTGCCCACCTTGAGTATTAGTGGAGACTGTCAGCGCTGGTAACATGCCACCCGCGTTAGCGGCATGCGCGAATACAGGGCAAAAACAAACAATTAAACCTAGCCATTTACGCCATTGGATCATGCTTTGTCATCCTCTGATGGAGTTGATTTATTCATCCAACGAGACAAATGTTGTGCGAATACTGGCGCTGATGCGTTAGCTGACAATGGCGGATTAATTTCAGTCAGAAAAGAAATCTGCTGAGCCGTGACCCCCAACAACAGTTGTTGTTCACCGGCCTGCACCACCATCAGTTTTTCTTTGTACCCCACTGGCAGTGTAAATAAGACTTTAAAATCCGGGCGCCCTATTTGTGGAACCAGACGGCTTTTTTTCAAAACCCAGGCCAGCACCACAATAAGCCCCAAGACTAAGAGACTACTGAATAACCATTGAACCAGACCGGCAGTAGCTGTGCTCTCCGGTGCCGCATATAAAGGCATCGAAGCCAGTGCGAGAAAAAGACAATAACGTTTCATTTCAGCTTCTTGATGCGTTCGGTTTGGCTGATAACATCCGTCAGGCGAATACCAAATTTATCGTTAACAACAACAACTTCACCATGAGCAATCAAAGTGCCATTCACCAACACATCCAGCGGTTCACCAGCAACACGATCAAGCTCAACAACCGAACCTTGGTTCAGCTGCAACAAATTACGGATGTTAATTTGGCTACGCCCCACTTCCATCGCAATAGTCACGGGAATATCCAGAATGGTATCCAGCTTACGACGCTCTTCCGCCGTAATAGGTGCATCCGTATCAAATTCATCTAATGTTGCAGGTCGGGCTTCGCTCTTAACTTGCTCTTCCAGTGCTGCCGCCCAGGCATCGGCCATCAAATCTTCTTCGCTACTCATCAGTCATCCTCAATAATACGTTCTAATTCTTCAAGTTCAGCCAGGCCATCAATACGCATACCGTGTCGGGTAACCTGTGTCATTTCACTTTTCACCGTTTCTGGACGTTTAATTTTCTCGGTGATTTTTAATGCCACATTATTCTTTTTACTGCGGCCCATTTTTGCCCGGAACGTAGGTAAACCTTCAACGTATACCATCAGACTTTCTGGCATTTCAACCGGTATGATATCGCCCGCTTTTAGTTCCATCAGTTTACGTAAAGGCAAATCAATCTCTAAAAGTTTGGCTTTTAACCCGACAGATACGTCCATGACCTCATCACGAAGTGCTTTGCTCCAGCGAAGATCGGTATCGCCTTTATCGCTTTGTACACCGGCATCCAGTAATTCACGGATCGGTTCCAACATAGAGTATGGCATTGCAACGTGAAAATCGCCGCCACCACCATCCAGCTCAATGTGGAATGAACTCACTACAATCACTTCGGTCGGGCTAACTATATTAGCCATTGCCGGGTTTACTTCGGAATCAAGGTATTCAAACCCAACATCCATAACCGGCGCCCAAGCCTCTTTGTAATCTTCAAACACCAGCTTCAGTAGCATTTGAATGATCCGACGCTCGGTTGGTGTAAATTCACGACCTTCAATTTTTGCGTGATAACGCCCATCACCACCAAAGAAGTTTTCTACCAAAATGAAAACCAAACGGGCTTCCATAGTGATCAACGCAGTTCCTTTCAATGGACGGAAACGGACCATGTTCAAGCTGGTAGGAACAAACAGAGAATGAACGTACTCGCCAAACTTCAGCATTTGTACGCCATTGATGGATACTTCTGCTGTTCTGCGCATCATATTAAACAAACTGATTCGCATATGACGGGCAAAACGTTCGTTGACCAATTCAAGCGTAGGCATACGCCCACGGACAATGCGATCCTGAGATGAGAAATCGAAACTCATCACCCCTTCCGGGGCTGATGACGATATAACTTCTTCTTCGACGTCATCTACGCCATGAAGAAGAGCATCAATTTCGTCTTGTGATAATAAATCACTCATACCGCACCTGTAATAATTTCATTGTTACTGCATTACAAATCCGATAAACAGGATCTGCTCGACAACTGGTTTACCGGTTAATTCCTGTAATGCTTTCGTGACCTCATCGGTAGCATCTTTACGCAGCTTAGCTTTGCCCTCCACCGTCGTTAACTGCTCTACAGTCGCGGCACTGAACACTTTCAATAGAGTTCCTTCAACTAAAGGAGAATGCTGTTTGGCTAATGCTTCATTTTCTGGACCACGAACGAGCAATTTTACTTTAATCTGAACTAATCGATCTCGGGTATTACCGTGCGCATTAAAAATAAATGCTCGTGGAAGCCCCACATAAAAAGCTTCTTTTTCAGCAGCCAACTGTTCTGGCGTTTTATCGGAACTAGCCTCTCCGTCTTTCTGTTCACCGTGTGCTTTGTCGCCACCGGAAAACAGAAAGAACCACGCCGCACCACCGCCGCCACCTAATAACAAGACTGCAGCCACAATGATAATAATCAGTTTCTTTTTACTGCCCTTAGGCTTAATTTCTAATTCTTGTTCATTATCATCAGCCATTTGACACCTTCAGTTTTAGCTAATACTTACATCATCTTAATTGGCTTAGCGAGACCTTCAAGCATAGAAATCAATTCCTGCGGCATCTGATGCTGAAACGGTTACCGTTTGTGCAATTTCATCATTGTTTAAACCGGAAAATGCATTTCCAGACTGCGAAGATTCTCTTCTGGTCTGTTGTTCTGCGGCATTGTTATTCGCCATTTGCTGATTCCAGGATTGTCCTGAGTTATTCGCAGCCTGTTGCTGAACTTGAGTTTGTCCCGGTTGCAGGCCATGTTGCGTCAATATTTCACGCAACCTTGGCAAACTTTGATCTAATGCTTCTTTCGCTTGCGAATGCTGCACCATAAACTGCACATTGGTTTGTTGTTCTTGGTCGATCGACAGCTGAACGCGGATTTTCCCCATTCCTTGTGGCTCGAGTTGAATCTCAGCTTCCTGCCATTTTTGGCCAGCCATTAATATCACTCGGGCGCCTAATTCATGCTCTTCAATCTGCCCGTTTTTCATATAAAGCGAAGGCAGTTGTTCGGTAATATTCCGTAATCCTTGCGCCTGCTCGGGCAATGCGCCTGTTGAATTAACTGCACTGTGCCCAGTCAAACTAGCACCATGATTTTCATGTTGGGCTATATTAGCCGCTGTCACGTCTTTGCCTGCACCGAGTTCAAATGTTGTTTGAGCTTCCGGCTTCGTATTTCCTGATTCAGCTGCAACATTTGCAGTAGTTACCCCATCAGCCGTTTTATCATCAGCTTTAGCTGTTGAGTTATCAGTAATAATGGGCTCGGCAATGCTGGTGGTATTATCTGCAGCTGTTTCATCACTGATTGAAGTATCAGGGTCTTTTTTCAGCGTAGCAACAAAATCATGGATCATATTGCCTAATGAAGCCGACTTAGCTGAACCTGCGGATTTATTGCTTTTGCCCGTATCCGTATTATTTGTTGCTGTTATTGCCGTATCAGTTGAGGCGGCCATAGCATTACTGCTCACCACAACAGGCGCAACTTGCTCATTAATCACCGGTTGCATATTAAGCAGAGCTGCGGAGAGATCAGTTTGCGGCGTATCCGCATCCGTAGTCTTTGTTTTTTTCTCTGATTTAGAATTCTGTATTTTATCATTTTGCGATGAGACCGGCTCAGCCACGCTTTCTGATTGTGGCTGTACTGAACTCTCTACACCTGTGTCTTTCTCTGTAACCGGTGTGTTGTCAGTCGTATCAACGTCCACTGTTGGTTTATTAACCGTTTTTGCCACACCAATATCTAGTGATTTAGTCATCTGCGTCTGAGGTAGGGTTTCTGATTTGAATGCCTTGTCCGCATATAATGTAACATCTGTTATAATCGGATACATTTCTGACCCAGAGCCTATATTGAAAGTAGTCTTATGATCTGAATCGCTATTTTCTGGTTCATTAATAAATTTGCTTGTACTTGGAATATCAGAATTATCTAGTTTAGTATTCTCGTATTCAGTTGCAGTACTTTCCACTGCTGTCATATCGACAGCTTTATCATTCACTTTACTTGTTAAATCCTTAACCATAATTGCGGCTGTGCTTGTACTATCATCAGTTACCAAAGAGTCATCATCATTTCTCAGCGTCGAAACTAAATCATGGATCATATTCCCTAATGAAGGCGACTTAGCTGAACCCGCGGATTTATTGCTTTTGCCCGTATCCGTATTATTTGTTGCTGTTGTTGCTGTATCAGTTGAATCGGCCGTGGCATTACTGCTCACCACAACAGGTCCAACTTGCTCATTAATCACCGGTTGCATATTAAGCAGAGCTGCGGAGAGATCAGTTTGCGGCGTATCCGCATCCGTAGTCTTTGTTTTTTTCTCTGATTTAGAATTCTGTATTTTATCATTTTGTTGCGATGAGACCGACTCAACCGCGCTTTCTGATTGTGGCTGTACTGAACTCTCTACACCTGTGTCCTTCTCTGTAACTGGTGTGTTGTCAGTCGTATCAACGTCCACTGTTGGTTTATTAACCGCCTTAATCACATTAATAGCAGATGATTTAGTGGATGGCGTTACTGCGTTATTTGCCGGCGCTGCAATAGCTGCGGTTGTCTGATCTGTTGCTGTTGCTGTTGCTGTTGCTGTTGCTGTTGCTGTTGCTGTTGCTGTTGCTGTTGGCAATTGTTCATCTGCCAAAGAGATGTTTCCAGTCTTATCAGATGTCTTAGGAATATCATTGTTCATCTTTGTAGCAGCAGTGAGTTTTATATCTGCATGACTATTCGCGCTTATTTGTTCCTGAATACCCGTAAGCGTATCGCCCTGAGAGTTATCTGTCTCAGAGGTAGCAGTATCAGTTGCAACGGCAGCGGAATCTACAGCAGTCTCTGAAGATGCAGTGACTGGAGTTGAAGGTTGTTTGACTTGAAGCGAGGTATCCATTTGCCGGGCTGCTTGCAATGTTAACAGCATGTCGGCGGCAGTTTCTGCCTGTGCAGAGGAAGAGCCATCAGTGTCTTTAGATTCCGCAGGCAGTTGCTGTTTACTTGAGCTCTTTGAAATCACTATCGCATCAGCCGAAGCATCAGCTGGAATAGTCGCATTGAGCAAACCAGAAAAACTGCTTTCTGATGAATGAGTTACGCTATCGCTATTAACAGCATCCGATATTAATGCCGTTAACTTAGAGGGAGCGGCTACAGAAACTGAGACCGAGGACATGCTATTACTCCTGCCTTAAATCTCTTTGTATGGCTGTTAGTTGCGGCAAAGAGATGACACTGATAAACGTAATAACACATTTCTAGCAAGTTACAGGCCATTATGGACCTGTAACTAAGATGCTGAATCTTGCCGATGGAAAAAACGGAATGTAGAAAACTCATCCAGCAATTTCTGCTCTTGTTTCAGCTGTTTTAATGCTTCTTTTTCTGCTTTGCGTTCCAGCAACATCTCTATCGCTTTTCTGCGTTGTTGCAATGCAAGCCACTCTTCTCGTTTCTGCTCAGACTGCTGTTTGGCTTGTTGAAAGCCTTTCTGCTGCTGAATAGAAGCATGATCCAATTTTCCAATAAAAGAGTGGTAATGATTAAAATGACTGGACTCCAAACCGACCACGGCTTTATCGGTCATTTGTGAAGAGTAAATTTGGCGGTATTCATTCAATGCCTCGAGTTGACGTTGATAATTCGCTTGTTCTCGCTGAGCCTGTGCCAACATTTTGGCGGCACGATCTTCGGCTTCTAATAAACGAGACGTCAATAATTCCAATGCTTTACTCATACATTACCCCTTTTGGCCCTGCTCTCACGCTATTAGCGGCGCTGACCATTAACCAATGTCATCGCTACATTACGTAACCCTTCCAGACATTGGTCATACGGTACAACTTCTTTCATGCGCTGTTGCAAGAACTGCTCCAACACCGGACGAATAGCAATCGCCTGATCGATTCGGGGATCAGCACCTCTTTGATAGGCACCGATAGTGATGAGGTCACGGTTCTGTTGGTATAAGGAATAATACTGCTTCAATGTACGGGCCATCAGCATATGTTCTTCCGATGTCACCATCGGCATAACACGGCTGATCGATTTCTCAACATCAATTGCCGGGTAATGACCACCATCGGCCAGTTCTCGTGATAACACGATATGACCATCCAGGATCGCGCGGGAAGCATCAGCGATCGGATCTTGTAAATCGTCCCCTTCGGTCAGTACGGTGAAAAAAGCAGTAATAGATCCCTGCCCTTCACCACCATTACCCGCACGCTCAACCAAGGCGGGCAATTTAGCAAAAACTGATGGCGGATAACCTTTGGTTGCCGGTGGTTCGCCAATCGCCAACGCGATTTCACGCTGCGCTTGTGCATAACGGGTCAGCGAATCCATCAGCAGCAGAACGTTTAAACCCTGATCACGGAAATATTCTGCGATCGTCAGCGCTGTTTCACAGCCTTTGAGTCGCATCAGTGGCGATGCATCAGCGGGAGCCGCAACAACCACAGCTCGTTCGCGACCTTCTTCACCCAGAATCTCTTCAATAAACTCTTTTACTTCACGACCACGCTCACCAATCAGGCCAACCACAACCACATCGGCGGTAGTACCTCGCGTCATCATCCCCAGCAAAACCGATTTACCAACACCGGAACCGGCAAATAAGCCCATACGCTGACCTTGCCCTACCGTCAGCATCGCGTTGATTGCGCGAACACCGACATCCATCGGTTGCGTGATCGCCCGACGAGCTAACGGGTTCAACCGTATGGTGGTATAACGTGCGGTGTCTGCGGTTAATATCTCGCCAAGGCCATCTAATGGTGTTCCCACACCATCAATAACCCGCCCCAGCAAAGCCATGCCGACAGGAATGCCATGCTCTTCGCTCAATGGCGTCACTTTAGCGCCGGGAATAACGCCTTTTAACTGCTCACTAGGCATTAGAAATAATTTTTCGCCAGAAAAACCAACGACCTCGGCTTCTAATACACCATCTTGCGTTTCGATATGACACAGTGAACCAACGGCCGCCCGACACCCGATCGCTTCTAAGGTCAAACCCACAACGCGAGTCAGTTTACCGGCGACTGCAATTCGGCTATTTAGACCTTCGGTTTGATATTGCTGCAGACGTTTGAGTAGCGTCACGATGTTTTATCCACATTTTGACGCAGGAATTGGCGAAATAACTGTTCAATGCGTTTTTCTAAAAACAGATCCACGCTGGAAGTTGAGCTGGAAAGCAGCAGATCACCACGCTGCAGACTAGGTTCTGCATGTAACTGCCAGTTACGTTTCTGGCATTCAGCTTCACCATAAATTTCTTTGATCATCTCCAGATCGTCAGGGTGCATTTCAATAGAAATACCCTCTTCCGCCGCTGGTAATTGCTTCAGACCTTCTTTCAAACTATTCAGGATCAGATCTGGCGCCAGATGCACATCGGTCTTGATCAGGGCTTTGGCCAGTTGCATCGACATCCACACCAATTGCTGCTCAACCATCTTATCGACCTGCGCTAACGGATGCGCCAGCTTATCGAGTAAATCCTGCCATTTTTGCGCCCGCTCTTCGACCCATTCACGGCCAAGGGTTAACCCTTCTTCACGTCCTTTATCCAGCCCTTCGGTATGACCTACCGTTTCGCCTTGTATCAGACCATCAGCATAACCAGCCTGAAAACCGGCTTCTTTTCCTTCCGCAAACCCATCTTCATAGGCGGCCTGACGGATCGATTCGATTTCTTCAAGTGTCAGCGGTTGCGGCTCTTCTTCCGCCACATCATTTGATTCGGTTGGTAAACCCTCTTCGCGATACCAATCTGGCGCATAACCTAACGCATTGGAACCTTTGAGTGGCTGTTCAGGCTCATCAACCTCAGGCCATTCCCATTTGTCAGCATCTTTAACCTGCTCAGCCGGGATGAATGTCTTTTCCAACGGTTCCATATCTTCTCACTATAAGAAATCTTCACCACCACCCGCACCCAGCATGATCTCACCAGCATCAGCTAAGCGACGAGCAACAGACAGGATCTCTTTCTGCGCAGCTTCTACATCGCTGACACGAATTGGTCCCATAGAGGATAAATCTTCCTGCAACATTTCTGCAGCACGTTTTGACATATTTTTCAGGATCTTATCTTTCAGCTGATCATCTGCACCTTTCAATGCTTTTTGCAGCTGATCACCCGGCACTTCACGCAGAATACTCTGAATTGCACGGTCATCAACATCGATCAGGTTCTCGAAGACAAACATCAGATCTTGGATCTGCTGGCTCATCTCTTCATCCGATTCACGGATCGCATCCATCAACTGACCTTCAATGTTGGTATCGAGGTAGTTCATAATGCTGGCTGCAGCTTTCAAGCCGCCCATTTTCGCAGATTGCGCACCAGCAGAGCCGGCAAATTGTTTTTCCATGATATCGTTCAATTCCTGCAGCGCAGCAGGCTGAACTTCTTCCAGATTCGCAATACGCATTACCAGATCGAGACGTACCGCTTCTGGGAATTGACCCAAAATTTCCGCTGATTGTTCTGGGTCCAAATATGACAATACGATAGTCTGGATCTGCGGATGCTCGTTCTGAATGATGCTGGCCACCTGACGCGCATCCATCCATTTGAGTGAATCCAGACCTCGGGCGCCTGAGCCCATGATGATCTGCTCAACCAGATTACCAGCTTTATCTTCACCCAATGCCGCCACCAAGGCTTTACGAACAAAGTCTTCACTGCCAATACCGATATTGGAGAATTTCTGAATATCATCAATAAATTGGCGATGTATTGCTGTAACCCGTTCCTGACTAAAATCTTTCATTGATGCCATCGACATACCCAAACGTTGTACCTGTTTAGGTTCCAGATGCCGGAATATCTGGGCCGCATCGTCTTCACTGAGACTGAGCATTAAAACTGCTGCCATCTCCATACCTGACATGTTTTCAATGATCTTTTTTTGTTCAGGCGTCATTTCACTGACAGTTGGGTTAGCTGGAACTGGTGGCATACATTAATCCTTCGTACTGACCCATTCTTTAATAACTTGTGCCGCTAGATCTGGTTCATTAGATACCAACGCACGTACCGCTCTTAACAAATCTTCATCACGGTGCAAATCAGGTAAAACTAACTGACCATTACGCAAACCAAAAATAGGTTCTTCGCTTTCCGCCTGAGAAGCCAGCAGACTCAGTTCGTCACTACCTTCCAGTGCCATTCTTGAATCCAGGTCGACATTAAGTGCGCCTTCAGCTGGTTCGGCATTGAGCAGTTTCTTCATAACCGGACGCACGACTGTTACCAACAAGATTAGGATCAATACGATTGATGCGCCAATTCGGACTGCAGGCCAAAACCAATCTGATTCCCACACTTTGGTTTCTGGTTCAACGGACAGATCAGGACGATTGAATGGAATACTAACCACTTCAATTTGATCACCACGGCTAACGTCAAAACCCAATCCACCTTGCAGCAACCGACGAATTGTATCCAACTCACTTTGCGTACGAGGCTGACGATCAACTTTACCGTCTTTACCTGCTGCCGTTTTATAATCCACCGCCACTGACACTGTCAGGCGACGAATACTGCCCGTCTGACGCTGAACATGGCTGATAGTAGTATCCAGTTCGTAGTTGCGGGTGGCTTCTTTACGGCTGTGACCATTGGTAGCACTGCCTGAACCCTGTGCACCCGCTGTTTTCTCAGGGATCTGCGCATTAGATGGAGGTTGGTTACTGAGCGCACCGGGAACGCCTGTCGCGCCATTACCAACATTATTATCTTCCATCGTCACTTCAGAACGAACAGCAGGATCATCCGGATTGAAGACCCGACGCGTTTGTTCTTCTTGTGAGAAATCAAGGCTGGCATCTACTTCTGCCGTGTAATTATCCAGACCTAAAACAGGGCTCAGAATCGAATCGATTTTTTGTTTGTATTCTGCTTCTTGTTTTTGCTGGATCTCAAATTCTTTACGGCTGCGAGCCGTCATCAGATCTTGAGAACCGGAATTTAACAGACGACCATTTTGGTCAGTTACAGTAACACGGGATGGTTCCAAGCCATGTACGGCAGAGGCCACAGTATCAACAATAGAATCAATGGCTTCTTGTTTTAATGCTGCACTTTTTAACACCAGAACAACCGTCGCACTCGGTTTACGTTCATTACGTGCAAACACATTATCTTTAGGGATAGCTAATAACACAGTGGCTTTGCCAACCCCTTGAAACTGTTCGATCGCGCGGGATAATTGTTGCTCACGACTTAATTTCAGCCGTTCACCTTCCATACGCTGGCTCAGACCGAAGCCGGGGTCACGCATCAATAATTCATCACCGGTATTTTCATCATTGGATGCAGCAAAACCCGCGCGTTGTAACTGTAAACGCACGGTACTGAATTCAGTGGTTTTTACCAGAATATTATTGTCTTGCACTTTGTAGGCAATTTTTTGCTGATCCAGATAATCCAGCGTTTTGATCATCTCCGCCGTATTAAAATGGCCCAACGGCCGCATTTCCGGCTCATTGCCCCACATAAAAATAAATGCCGCGATAGCAACACAGATCAACAAACCCAGGATCAGGGTGATCTGTCGTAAGAAATCCATATTCGATAGAAATTTAAAAGAAGAGGATTTAGCTGCTGAGGCATCCAGCGCTTTATCCAGTAACGGATCACTACTACCAACCATTAGGTCAGTGCGTTTATCCCCTGCTGCTTCAGCCACGATTTACCCCCTTCCTTACACTGGCATATTCATGATGGTCTTATAAGCATCCACCACTTTATTGCGCACCTGAACTGTTGCTTCAAAAGCGATCGATGCTTTCTGGCCGGCGATCATAACATCCGACAGATTAACACTTCGATCACCCATATCGAAACGTGTACGCAACTGATCACTCTGACTTTGCATATCATTCACGTTATTCAGTGCTTGTGACAGCAACTGATTAAAGTCCTGAGAGACATTCCCTTCGCTGACTGGTTTGACAGAAGCCCCTGAAGCTTCAAAGCGCAAGGCTTCCAATTGTTTCATCAGGGATGTTGCTTGCACGTCCATACCATTCCTCACTTCGACAAATAATTGACTCTAATGCGTTATAACTATGGAAAAGCAATTAAAGTGCCAGAAGTGTAAGTGAATGATAAAGGAAGAAAAGTAATGATATCAGTCACTAAGAAAGTGACTGATACAAAAAGAGGTATTGCAGTGAGAATATTAGTCAGGAACGTCTATACCGACATCTCGCATGCGAGCCAGTTTATAACGTAATGTCCGGGGGCTGATCCCTAAACGTTCGGCAACCGCTTTACGACTACCATCACAAGAGATCAATGTATCCAGAATGATTTGATGTTCCTGCTGACGCAGTTCATTACCTAATTTTTCGATGCCAGGAACCCGATCACACTGAACGTCGTCGATATCTTCATCCCAAGAGGATTCATCTTCGACTGAATACACCGCATCTGTATCAAATAAGATCTCATCAGCGGTGATCTTCTGATCTTTCGCTAAGATCAATGCGCGTTGCATTACATTTTCCAATTCCCGTACATTCCCTGGCCAGTTATACGCCAGCAATTTTTGACATGCGGAAGTGGTTATATCAGGTAACGTTGAACGCTGCTCCATCGTATGCCGACGCAACAAATGCTCAGCGAGTGGCAGTATATCGCCAGCGCGCGCACGTAAAGGCAACCAGCGCAGCGGGAATACATTTAACCGATAAAACAGATCTTCACGAAACAGATGATTGCTTACTGCTTTACGCAAATCACGGTTGGTTGTGGCAATCACTCTGACATCCAGACTGATTGTTTTCCGACTGCCCAATCGTTCAACTTCACGCTCTTGTAACACACGCAATAATTTGGCCTGTAGAGCTGGATCCATTTCGGTAATTTCATCCAGCAGCAAGGTGCCACCCTGCGCTTGTTCAAATTTACCCGGACACCCTTGCACAGCACCGGTAAAGGCGCCTTTTTCATAACCAAATAACGTCGCTTCCAGCATATTTTCCGGAATTGCTGCGCAGTTAATGGCAATAAAAGGCTGTTCCGAACGGGAGGATTGATCGTGGATATAACGCGCTAGCACTTCTTTACCTGTACCACTTGGCCCACTGATCATCACCGATGCATCAGAACGCGCGACTTTAGCAGCCAGTTGTAACAATTCCGCTGTTTTCGGATCGCCATACACCGGCGTCCGACGTTCGACCTGTTGTGCTGGCACATATCGGCTTACCTGATTTAGCAACACTTCCGGCGCAAATGGTTTGACCAGATAATCAACCGCCCCATCGCGCATCGCACGAACGGCACCTTCGATGTTGCCAAACGCCGTCATCAGTAACATAGGAATTTGCGCATAGAGGTGCTGAACATTTTGCAGCAAACTCAACCCATCCATGCCGGGCATTTGCACATCAGAAATGATCATATCTACTTTCTGACGCTGTAAAACAACCAATGCAGCCTCGCCACAATCAGCCGTTAAACATTGATATCCGGAAAGTTGCAAAGTATCGACGATGGCTTCTTGTAACCCTGGATCATCTTCGACAACTAATAACGTTCGCTGGCTCATGCGGCACCTTCCCGTACTTGTTGTAGTTGCACATGATGATAAGGCAAACGAATACTAAAACAGCTGCCCTCACCCAATAGTGAAGAAGCTTGAATTGTACCCTGATGAGCTTGCACAACGGCTTGCACTACTGCTAAACCCAGGCCAGTTCCACGACTGCGGGTGGTGTAAAATGGCTCAAATATGCGGGATAACTGTTCACGGGAAATCCCTTTGCCATTATCCACCAGCCGGATCATCACCTGTTCCGCTTCTGGTTCAACCGTTAGCAATAACTGTTTTCCCCCGGCTTGAATGCCATTTTCAAGCAGGTTCATTAATGCACTGGTTAACGCTTCACTATTAGCCAGCAACTTAATATTTTGCTCTGGTGCATTGACGGTAAAAATTGCGTCATGTGTATTCATCAAGGTTTCGGCACGTTGTTGCAGCTGTTGCAGCAGATCATTTAACACCACAGGTTCCACTTTCTGCTGATCGCCATTACGGGCAAATAACAAAACATCACTGACCTGGCGCTCCAGTTCTTTTAAACGCGCCATTAATTTTTGCTGAAATTGCAATCGAGACTCTGGTGTCAGCGTACGATTTGCTAAATTGGCGCCGTATAACATAGCAGCCGAGAGCGGCGTTCTAATTTGATGGGCCAGAGAAGCCGCCATTTTTCCCAACGCAGACAACCGCTGCATATGACTGACTTGCTCTTGTAAACGACGGGTTTCTGTCAGATCAGTCACCTGCACCATCTGGCCTGGCTGATGTTGTAACGGTAATGTTGAAACCTGAACACGACGCCCATCGCGCAGTGATACTTCATGCCCATCGTCATCCCGCAGACAGAAAGCGCGCTGGATGACTGACAACCACGACTCACCAACTAAGCTGCCACCCAACAGAGTTTGTGCGGCAGGGTTAGCCCGAAAAATCTTTCCTGCACGATCGACTAATATTAAGCCGGAAGGAATATGATCAAAAATCTCCGCCAGCAACATGGTTTCATCTGTCGATTGGTTGTGGCTATTCAATTCAGTTATCTGGCTCATCCGTCATTTTCCCGTCGCAACATAGTGTGCATAACCAGATAAGACAAAAAACGTGCCAAGAAAAAAGGCAGCCGAGGCTGCCTTTCATAATAAACAGAGCAATTACAATCGATAGGCCATGACGACCTTCTTCATGTCATCCGATATTTTCGACAAATCATTCGCTAAATCAGCCGTTTCGTTGGCAGCCTGCGTGTTTTCATCCACCATTTGAGCAACATTTTCTACCTGTTGAGCAATAGAGTTGGTTGCTGCGCCTTGTTCACGAATAGCATGCGAGATATCCGCCACCAACGAGACACTTTCAGTTGCAACTCGGCAAATCTCTTCCATTGTTTCATTCGCCTGACCTGCGCCTTCAACGCCTTGCTCAACTTTAACAATCGCTTCCTGCATACGTTTTACAGCAGAGGCTGACACGTTCTGAATCGCGGTAATAATGTCGCCGATTTCTTTTGTCGATGTTGCCGTTCTAGCGGCAAGGCTACGCACCTCATCAGCAACTACCGCAAAACCTCGGCCTTGCTCACCTGCACGCGCGGCTTCAATCGCCGCATTCAATGCCAGTAAGTTGGTTTGTTCCGCTACCGCACGAATGATATTGATGACAGATTCAATCTCACGGCCTTTCGCTTCCAACTGCTGAATATCTTGTGCTGCATTATCAACCGCACCGGCAATGGCATGAATATTATCCACGGTGTGCGCAATTACATCTTGACCCGCTTCCGCTTTACGGCCCACTTCATTCGACTGCTCACTAGTAGTATTCGCTTGATCGGCGACATGATTAATACTCACCGTCATTTCTTCAACAGACGCCGCCATATGTGAAGTAGAGGCATTTTGCGAACTGGAACCTTCCGAAACCCGATGTGCAGATGATTGCAAGCGGTCAGCACTGACAGACACTTGTTCCACACCTTGCAGTAATTCACGCAAGTTGTTTTGCATCCGTCCAATCAGTTGGTTAAAAGCCCGCAACATCAGGCTGATCTCATCACTACCACTCACTTCAGCACGTAGAGTGAAATCAAGGCTATTTTCGATACGCGAGATGGTTGTCTGTGCCACTTTAAGACCACTACTGATCTGGCGATAAATAAACCAGCCAATTAATGCCAAAAATCCTGTTACCGCAATGGTGCAGATCATGAGAAGCCATTTTGCATTCTCATAACTGGCTATATTTTCTTTGTCGCCATCTTTTGCCAATTTTTCGTTATATTTAATATCATCGGCCAAAGATGTTGATAGTTGCTCGGCCAAACCAGCTAAAACATCCAGTTCCCGTTTTGCCTCTTCCGTCTTATTTTGGCGAGAGTAGTTCAAAACAATCTCCGATTGTTTTTCATAACTTTCAGCAGCTTCTTTTGCTTTCAAAAATAAAATACGATCTTGATCATCAGATATGAAGTTATCGTAACTGGTCAAACTCTCTCGGACTTGTTTTTGTTTTTCTCGAAATTTTGTTTCGATAACTTGCATTTTCGCCGGATCAGTTTCAATAACATGCGCACGAATCATGATACGTGCTTCCAAGAATTGGATATTAATTGCATTTAAAGTATTCAAACTAGGTAGCGTATTATCCATTATATTGCGCATGTCTTTATTGATATCAGAAAGACGCGAGAAACCAATTGCACTAATCAATACACTGCCGATAAAACCCACAACAATTAACAATATGAGCTTATGTACTATTTTCATTATTCCCTCACTGCATCAGTGCAATTGTTTTTTGTCTTCATCAGTGTAGCTCTCAGTAAAAAACTTGGCGTTTTTCCGCTACATATCTTTGGCCGTCATTCCATATTTTTTCATTTTTTCGACCAAAGTCGTACGACGCATACCCAATAATTCTGACGCTCGGGCTACAACACCATCTTGCATCTCCAATGCCTGACGAATTAAATCCATTTCCAGCTCAGCGATCATCTCTTTCAGATTAACCCCTTCTTCAGGCAACACAGAAGCAAACGGTTCTGCGGCGACAGATGGTGTTTCTTCCGGCGTCTCCATAAACACTGATGACAGCGCTTCACGCTCAGCCCATTCCGATGCAGCTTCATCTAATGGCATGGATTCGCTCCAATCGCCATAACGATATTTCACGGGTAGATCTTGAATATCGACAATTCGGTTAGGAAACAAAATCAAGAGCCGTTCCACCAGATTGGATAATTCGCGAACATTACCCGGCCAATTATGTTGCATCAGCGATTCCATCGCGCGCTGGGTAAAGCGCACAAAAGCATGATGCTGTGCTTGATGGCGATTGACCATTTCCTGCAGCAGTAAGGGAATATCATCCAATCGTTCACGCAGTGAAGGTGTTTCAATAGGGAAAACATTTAAGCGGTAATACAGATCTTCACGGAAACGATTTTCGCTGATCATAGTTTCCAGATTGCGGTGTGTCGCAGCGATAATGCGCACATCAGCTTGGATCGGTTTTGTACCGCCCACTCGTTCATACAGACGTTCTTGTAAGACACGCAGCAACTTAACTTGCATGGCCATCGGCATATCACCGATTTCATCCAAAAATAACGTGCCACCTTCCGCTAATTCAAAGCGCCCGCGGCGAGAAGAAATTGCACCGGTAAACGCACCTTTTTCATGGCCAAACAGTTCACTTTCCAGTAACTCGCCCGGAATAGCACCGCAGTTTACGGGTACAAATGGCCCTTTCGCGCGACCAGACATTTCATGAATAGCACGGGCCACCACTTCTTTACCGGTTCCTGATTCACCAAGAATCAATACGTTGGCATCTTTACTGGCAACTTGTTCAATCAATTTACGTACACTTTGAATTGCACTGCCTTTGCCCACCAGTAATTTCAATAGCGCTGGTGTTTGGCGACTGGTTTGTAATGTGGGGTGTAACGAGCGAAATGCCTGACAGAAATGCAGCATTTGTGTCAGTGATTCATATGAAAATGGCTGAGCCAGAAAACCAATCACATTGCTATTGCTCAGCTCGGTTTGTTCCGTACTGATAAACGGAATTGAGGAATAACGAGTGGCCAGCTCAGGCAAGGTTGTGGTTTTCAGATCGCCAACCACGACTGCGGAAATACTTTCCACCGCAGAAAGATAGGCCAGACAATCTTCTTCACCACCACTCTGCCACTGAATACCCATAAACGACAACACCGTTTCTAATTGCTGACGGCGTTCATCATTGGTATCAACCAGAAGCAGATTATCCATTTGCTCCATCATCACATCCCCAATCACCTGATATGTATAAATTATATCAGGTGTCATCACAGGATGTGTGCAATAAAGTCAAATTACTGACGACATGTCAAAAATTTAACCAATTATTGGCTGCGCTTAACGCGTACGTGGACAAATCTCATCTTCAGTGAAGAAAAAGGCAATTTCACGGGCGGCAGATTCGGCAGAATCAGAACCATGCACCGCATTTTGCGTCACCGAGATCGCATGATCTGCACGGATAGTGCCTGCCTGTGCTTTTTCTGGGTCGGTTGCACCGAGCAGCTCACGATGACGGCGAATGGCGTCTTGCCCTTCTAACACCTGCACCACAATCGGACCGGATGTCATGAATTTCAGCAGATTATCGTAGAAAGGCTTACCTTTATGTTCCGCGTAAAAACCAGCGGCTTGTTCTTGAGACAAATGCAACATTTTTGCTGCGATGATATGCAAGCCTGCGCACTCAAAACGGTGATATACCTCACCGATAATATTTTTAGCCACGGCATCAGGCTTAATGATGGAGAAAGTGCGTTCAATTGTCATGCTATGTCCTTGTATCATCATACATATTTGTATCCTTGCTACACGTTATGACGAAACAGGATGTTCTGCAATTGAAAATATAGTGTTAATGATAAGTTGATCTAATTTTGAAACATTGGTGAAGCAAGAGCAGAGTCGAGACAGGCATTGAGAGGGAATGCGGTACAAAATACAGCGAGGAGTGTTGTGCCGCAGAACAGTTACTACGGCACAAACAATATTATTTTAGTGAACGCAACCAGCGGGCAATAGTACGTACCCCATGGCCTTTACCACCCGGTGCCCACAAATCGTTGGCATTTTTCTGGAAAGAGGCAGATAAATCCATGTGTACCCAGCCTTTGACATCTTCGCGCACAAATTTAGACAAAAATGCTGCCGCTGTCGTGGCCCCAGCAGTCCCTTCCGAAGAAGAAACATTACCCAGATCGGCATAAGAGGATGTCAATTGTGCGACATGCCATGGCTCGAGCGGTAGCGGCCAGGCTTTTTCATTTTCCGCTTTGGCACAGGCAACTACATCGGCCAGTTGTTCATCTTGCAGACTAAACACCGCATGATAATCACGACCCAGCGCCACTTTTGCTGCCCCCGTCAATGTTGCCGCATCCAGAATATACGGAGCACCTGTCGCACTGGCATCCAGCAGACCATCCGCTAACACTAAACGCCCTTCTGCATCGGTATTTAATACTTCAACACTGACACCATTACGATACGTCAAAATATCGCCGAGCTTGAAAGCGTGCCCACTGACCAGATTTTCTGCACAACAAAGCATCAGTTGTACTCGATGATTGAGCCCCTGACGGATCGCCAGTGCCAACGCGCCAGCCAGCATCGCGGCACCCCCCATGTCAGATTTCATCGGTAACATCATGTCTGACTCTTTCAGGCTGTAACCACCAGAATCAAATGTGATGCCCTTCCCGACCAGACAAGCCATGATCGGCGCATCCAGATCACCAGTCGGGTTGTAATCCAATTTCAGGAAAGCCGGTTCATGCTCACTACCACGCCCCACATTATAGAGCCCGGCATAGCCTAACTCGTTCAGTGCTTCCCCTTGCAGAATATGGTAATTCACTCGCTCTGGTGCTTGTTTCGCAACAAATTTAGCGGCTTCGGTTGCCAGCACGGTCGGGAAAACTTCATCTGGTGAAGCATTGGTGATCTGACGTGTCCAGCGGGCTGTTTCCAGCAATGCCTCCAGCTGTGATTGCTCTTGTTCGCTCATATCCCCAAGCTCAAGCTCTTGACCGCCACGCGGGTTATAAAACCCCTGACAAAAAGCATAACGACGTTCCAGATCCCATTCTTCGCCAGTTAAAGCCAATTGTTTAATACCTTGGCTATCCAGACGACGACCAGCACGTTGAATAAGACGTAACCAATCCGCTTGTGCGCCGGAGAGATGAATAAAGGCACAGCCTTGATTAAAACTTAATAAGGCGTTTTCACCCCAGCAGGCATCAGCAGGTGCTTCAACCAGAATAACAGCCATGGATGCAGTCATGATTTTTTCCCGAAATCCTGAAAATAGAAATGGAGCAACAGGTTACCACTTCACGCGGTGCTGTTGCTCCATTTTCATGTAACAAATCTTAGTGTTGTTCAGACGCCAGATTGATCGTGTATTTTGGAATTTCTACCGTCAAATCTTCGTCAGCCACGCGAGCCTGACAGCTCAAACGTGAATCAGGCTCCAGACCCCAGGCTTTATCCAGCATGTCATCTTCGAGCTCATCGCTTGGTTCCAGCGAGTCGAAACCTTCACGCACGATACAGTGGCAAGTGGTGCAAGCGCAGGATTTCTCGCACGCATGTTCAATGTTGATCCCATTGGCTAACGCCACATCCAGAATGGTTTCGCCTTCGGCAGCATCAACCACCATGCCATCCGGACACAGTTTTTCATGGGGTAAAAATACGATTTTCGGCATCAGTTCACCTCGTCAATCTTGTGTCCCTGCAATACCTGACGAATGGAAGCATCCATCCGTCGGGCAGCAAATTCACTGGTTGTTTCATCCAGCGCAGTGATAGCGACCTTGATCGCATCCGGATCACTACCTTGCTGAACATTTACTAAATTTTGTACCGCCGCATCGATAGCGGCTAATTCGTCGGCAGAGAGCAGAGCATCACCATCTTTGCGCAGCGCCTGACGTAAGCTTTCCAGCACGCGGTCGGCTTCTACTTTTTGCTCCACCAGCATACGCGCCTGAATGTCTTTTTCGGCAAATTCCATCGATTCACGCAGCATGCGCAGCATGTCATCTTCCTGTAAACCATAGGAAGGTTTCACCTCGATAGCAGCCTGCACACCGGTGCTTTTTTCCATCGCACTCACAGAGAGCAGACCATCCGCATCAACCTGGAAGGTGACGCGAATATGCGCCGCACCCGCCGCTAATGGCGGAATATCGCGTAATGTAAAGCGCGCTAATGAACGGCAGTCACTCACCAGTTCACGTTCACCTTGCAGCACATGGATCATCATGGCCGTTTGACCATCTTTGAAGGTGGTGAAATCCTGCGCACGCGCGACCGGAATAGTGGTGTTGCGCGGGATGATCTTCTCAACCAGACCGCCCATGGTCTCAAGACCAAGCGACAGCGGGATCACATCCAACAGCAGCATTTCTGATTCTGGCTTGTTACCCACCAGAATGTCGGCTTGAATCGCTGCACCAATCGCGACGACCTTATCCGGATCAATGCTGGTTAACGGGGTACGACCAAAGAAATCACCTACCAGCTGACGCACTAAAGGAACGCGGGTAGAACCACCGACCATGACCACTTCCAGCACTTCGTCTGCCGTAATATCGGCATCTTTCAACGCACGACGGCAGGACATCAAGGTACGTTTTACCAGTGGCGTGATCAGTTCTTCAAACTGAGCACGGCTGATCTGCCCTGACCACTGTGCGAATTGAAGCTCAACGCTATCGCTACTGCTCAGTTGCTGTTTCACATCGCAGGCCAAATCAAGCAACTGACGTTGCACTTGTGGCGTAAACGGTGCGGTTAAATTGGCCTGCGCGGCAATCCAATCAGCCAGCAGATGATCAAAATCATCGCCACCGAGCGCAGAGTCACCGCCCGTTGCCATCACTTCGAATACGCCCTGATGTAGGCGCAAAATCGAAATATCAAAGGTGCCACCGCCCAAGTCATACACGGCAATTACACCTTCCTGACCCGAATCCAGACCATAAGCCACAGCAGCGGCAGTCGGTTCATTCAGCAAACGCAGCACGTGCATACCAGCCAAACGCGCCGCATCTTTGGTGGCCTGACGTTGTGCATCATTAAAATAGGCAGGAACGGTGATCACCACGCCGTCTAATTCCGACTCCAGCACTTGTGTGGCACGTAGCTGTAATGCCTTCAGAATTTCAGCCGAAACCTGAACGGGGTTGATATCACCCTGACAAGTGTGGATATGCACTAAACCGTTATCGGCGCCGGTAAACTGGTATGGCAGATTAGTCTGAGTAACATCAACCAACGCCTTGCCCATCAAACGCTTTACTGACTGGATGGTATTCAGCGGATCTTCTGCAGCAGCTTCTTTCGCGTCAGAACCGATCTGTAATGCATCGGGTAAATAGCGGACAACGGATGGCAGAATATCCCTTCCTGCTGCATCAGCCAGTGTTTCTGCGACGCCACTGCGAACAACAGCGACCAATGAGTTGGTGGTTCCTAAATCGATGCCGACCGCCCATTTTTGCTGGTGCGGCGCGGCACTCAGCCCAGGTTCTGCAATGTGCAATAAAGCCATAACGTATCTTTAGACCTCATCTGTATGCCAGCTGCATACACCATTTGTTGTAAATTAAGTCGTTATAAATGCAGCCGTTATAAATCAAAGAGTGACTCTTCCAGCTTGTCCAGCTCATCCTTCATTTTCTGAACAAACTTCAATTTGCGCAGTGTTTCTGCCGCTTCATGATATTGAGCTGAGGCAATTTGCTGCTCCAGTGACAGAAAATAACGCTGATAATACTGTTTCACTCTGACCAGAAAACCAGTAATCGCTGCTTCATCAGGTTGGTGTTGCAGATCATCGAGCTCTTCGCGCCATTCCAGCTGTTCCATCAAAAAGGCGGTATCTTTGACGGTTTGCTGCTCATGACGCAGATCAATACCCTGTAATACCAGTATATATTCCGCCCTAGTCAGCGGTGCTTTTAACGTATTATAGGCGCTGTTGATTTCGACACTTTGCTGCATCGCTTCCAGCTTAATTGCATCAGACTGTGCAGCAACATTATCCGGATGAAATTCTCTTTGCAGTTCACGATAACGTACCGCCAGTTGCGCCGTATCAAGGTTCAACGAGACCGGGATCTGAAATAACTCAAAGTAATTCACAAGCTATTCCCTCAGGAAAAAATAAAAAAGGCGCCGGAAATGCGCCTTTTATCATGTAACCCTTTCTTATATAAAACAATGCAGTAAGCGAGTCGAATTCGCATTACGCTTCTGATGACGGTTTAAACGGTGAAACTTTCACCGCAACCGCAGGCATCTTTCACGTTAGGGTTGTTGAATTTAAAGCCTTCATTCAACCCTTCTTTGACAAAATCCAATTCAGTGCCGTCCAGATAGGCGAGACTTTTAGCATCAATAATTACTTTAACGCCTTTATCATCAAATACCTGATCTTCACTGTTCACTTCATCCACGAATTCGAGAACATAGGCCATACCGGAACAGCCAGAAGTTTTCACGCCAAGGCGTAAGCCCACGCCTTTACCGCGATTAGTGAGAAACCGTTTTACGCGATCTGCGGCTGAGTCCGATAATGTAATACCCATACGTTCCTACCTTACTAAACTTATACCAAGTACTTACACCAAATACTTATACCAAACCTTTTTTCTGCTTATAGTCTGCAATCGCAGCTTTAATGGCATCTTCCGCCAAAATTGAACAGTGGATTTTCACTGGTGGCAAAGCCAATTCTTCAGCAATATCCGTGTTCTTGATTGCTTGTGCTTCATCCAGCGTTTTGCCCTTAACCCATTCGGTTACCAGAGAGCTGGAAGCAATCGCAGAGCCACAACCATAAGTCTTAAACTTGGCATCTTCAATAACGCCTTGTTCATTTACTTTTAACTGTAATTTCATAACGTCACCACAAGCTGGTGCACCGACCATGCCTGTTGCAACATTCGGATCATTTTTATCGAAGGAACCAACATTGCGCGGGTGTTCGTAATGATCAATAACCTTTTCACTGTAAGCCATAATATACTCTCCTAACTATCAGTGACTAACCCACTCGACCTTGCTGAGGTCAATCCCTTCTTTGAACATATCCCACAACGGTGATAAATCGCGTAACTTACCAATCGAGTTACGGATCAAACCAATTGCGTAATCAATTTCTTCTTCGGTAGTAAAACGACCGATACTGAAACGGATCGAGCTGTGCGCCAGTTCATCATTCAAACCTAATGCACGCAGCACGTAAGATGGTTCCAGGCTGGCTGAAGTACAGGCAGAACCTGATGAAACAGCCAAATCTTTCAGCGCCATCATCAACGATTCACCTTCGACATAAGCAAAGCTGATGTTCAGGTTGCCAGCCACACGGTGTTCCATTGAGCCATTAACAAAGACTTGTTCAATATCTTTCAGGCCGTTGTATAAACGGTCACGCAGTGCCTTGATACGAACAGATTCATCTGCCATTTCCAGTTTCGCGATACGGAAGGCTTCGCCCATCCCAACGATCTGGTGAGTTGGCAATGTACCGGAACGCATACCACGTTCATGACCACCACCGTGCATCTGCGCTTCCAGACGAACACGTGGTTTACGGCGAACATACAGCGCACCGATACCTTTCGGGCCATACGCTTTATGCGCAGACAATGACAGCAAATCAATTTTCATTGCGTCAACGTCGATTTCAACTTTACCGGCGCTTTGCGCAGCATCGACATGGAACAGAATTTTGCGGGCACGACATAATTCGCCGATAGCTGCCAGATCCTGGATCACGCCAATTTCGTTATTCACATGCATGATGCTGACCAGAATGGTGTCAGGGCGCATTGCCGCTTCAATCTGCTGCAGTGTAAATAAACCATTAGATTGCGGCTCAAGGTAGGTCACCTCATAGCCTTCTGATTCCAGATGACGGCACGTATCCAGAACCGCTTTATGTTCGGTTTTGCTGGTAATAATGTGTTTACCCTGTTTCACATAGAAATGGGCCGCACCTTTAATTGCCAGGTTATTCGATTCGGTAGCACCAGAAGTGAAGACAATTTCACGTGGATCAGCGCCAATCAAATCAGCAATATGATTACGTGCTTCATCGATGGCCTCTTCCGCCTGCCAACCAAAACGGTGTGAACGGGATGCAGGATTACCAAAATTACCGTCCAGCGTTAAACATTGCATCATCTTTTCAGCAACACGAGGATCGACTGGGCAAGTAGCTGAATAATCAAGATAAATCGGGAGTTTCATCATTTACTCCATTAAACTTTCAATAATTGAATCTGCACTCATCATCGGTTTACGTTGTGATTGCGCAGAGTTCTGATGTTTATTCTGTTGTTCGGAAACACGCTTTACTTCAGCCTGACGAACGAGTTCACCTAACGTAATTTCGTTCAGGAAGTCGCTGATACGCACACTGAGATCACGCCATAGTGAATGAGTCAGACACTGAACACCACCCTGACAGCCAGTTTCACCATGACAGCGGGTAGCATCTACTGATTCATTGACCGCTGCAATGATTTTACCGACCGCAATTTTATCGGCATCGGCACCAAGACGATAACCACCGCCCGGACCACGGACACTGGATACCAAACCATTCTTACGCAGACGGGCAAACAACTGTTCCAGATAGGAAAGTGAAATACCCTGCCGCTCTGAAATATCCGCCAGTGGTACCGGCCCCAGCTCGGCATGTAAGGCAACATCCAGCATCGCTGTTACCGCATAGCGTCCTTTAGAAGTCAGTCTCATGGCTTGCATACCCGTTTGTTCATAATGGATTTATGCTGTCATGCCCGACCTTTTCAGTCAAGTATTATTCCTACTAAATGACTCAACTATTACGTGGCGGTTTCTGTATCGAGGTTAATATTCCACGCAAAATATTCAGCTCGTTACTGTCGGGGCGCATCCGGGTAAACATACGCCGTAAACGCATCATGACATGGCCAGAGCGATCGGAATGCAAAAACTGGGTTTGATATAACGTCTTTTCCAAATGCTGGAAAAACAACTCCATTGATGCCTGTGGCGGGTAATCACTGTCATCGTCGACCTGAGCACCGGTTTCCTGCTGGGCCAGCCATGACATACGGATTTCATAACTCAGTGTCTGCACCGCCATCGCGACATTCAGCGAGCTGTATTCCGGATTAGCCGGAATATTGACGTGGTAATGGCACTGCTGTAATTCTTCATTGGTCAGCCCGGTTCGCTCACGCCCAAACACCAAGGCTACCGTGCCTTTATTGGCATCGGTCGCTAACCGCTCACCCATTTGCCGGGGATCTAACATCGGCCAAACCAAGGTTCTCGACCGTGCACTCGCGCCAACCACTAAAGCACAATCCGCAATGGCATCAGCCAGCGTTGGTACGATTTTCAAATTAGTCAGAATATCCGTCGCACCGGCAGCCAGCGCAATCGACTGCTCATCCGGCGGTTTGACCGGATCAACCAGCACCAACTGTGACAACCCCATCGTTTTCATCGCGCGGGCCGCTGAGCCAATGTTGCCTGTATGCGACGTATTCACCAAAATTATGCGGACGTTTTCCAGCATTATGACTACCTGTTATGCTTCATCTGCGGGCATGCTATCACAATCAAATGGCAGCGGCGCGAGTGACAGCATTCTCAGGTGGTTGAATTCCTTGCTGAACAAACAAAGCCAGATCATTAAGCGCCAGACGGATAATTTTTGGTAATTCATCCAGATCTAAGCTATCCATCAGGTTTTTCACTTCCAGCCCTAACTCGGTATCACCTTCGATACGCAGGCGACGTTGGAAAAACAGACTGTCCGGATCTTCTTTCCGCCCAGCGATCAAAATCAAATCATTCAGACCCGCGGCAAAGCTGACATCACAGACGTCACTTTGTTCCAGCACCACTAACTGACCTTGTTTGAGCGTAATGAAACAGCTGAGTTTCAGCTCATCAACCGATACTTTCAGAAAGCGCCCTTCCAGAAACTCAAAATCACCATCACTCAGCGCTTCTTTAAAAATACGCTGCAGCATAAAAACCATGGCAGGCTTTTTAATAGCAAACGGGATCAACGCCACCGGTAAACGTAACCACTGCGGTGCTTGCATCACCAGTTTGTGATGTAAATTTTTCAGCAACATAACCTCTCCTTTAGCAGATAAACGGCATCTAACCACAGCCAGCAGCACAGAGCCCTGCCCAATATCAAAGTTACCGCAAATTGTGCGAATAGAGTCGAACTCAATATGGGGTCAGGTCAAAAACTCACATCCATCAAATGATTACAATGCCCGCATTACTACCCTATGAGTAAAACCATGGAGCTATTGTGTCCTGCTGGCAGTTTGCCAGCGCTGAAGACCGCCATTGATAATGGTGCGGATGCGGTTTATATCGGCTTTAAAGATGATACGAATGCGCGACATTTTGCTGGCCTGAACTTTGATGACAAGAAACTGCAGCGTGCGGTGGAATATGTCCACCAGCATCAGCGGAAACTGCATATTGCGATTAACACTTTCGCGCACCCCGGTAGTGCCGCCCGCTGGCAAGCTGCGGTTGATCGCGGTGTGGAATTGGGTGCCGATGCGCTGATCATTGCTGATATCGCTGTGCTTGATTACACGCGTCAGCGTTATCCCGAGCAGGAGATCCATTTGTCGGTTCAGGCATCAGCAACCAACAGCGCCGCCGTGCGTTTTTACAAAGAAAATTTCAACATCCAGCGCGTTGTGCTGCCTCGGGTTTTATCCATGCATCAGGTTCGACAACTGTCGCGGGAAACAGACGTACCACTGGAAGTCTTCGCGTTTGGTAGCCTGTGTATTATGGCGGAAGGCCGCTGTTACCTCTCGTCATACCTGACGGGTGAAAGCCCAAATACCGTAGGTGCTTGTTCGCCTGCGAAATATGTACGCTGGGAAGAAACCGCAAATGGTCTGGAATCTCGTTTGAACGGCGTGTTGATTGATCGGTACCAGAAAGGGGAAAACGCCGGTTACCCGACCTTGTGTAAAGGCCGTTACAACACCAACGATCATGTTTTCCACACTCTGGAAGAACCCACCAGCCTGAATACTTTGTCGTTGCTACCGGAACTATTTGAGACCGGAGTGACATCAGTAAAAATAGAAGGCCGTCAGCGCAGCCCGGCATACGTGGAACAAGTCACTAAAGTATGGCGTGCAGCCATCGATGCTTATAAGAAAAATCCGGCACAATATCAGGTCAGTGCCGAGTGGGATAAACAGTTAGCGGCTGTCTCTGAAGGCAGTCAGACCACGCTGGGTGCCTATCACCGGCAGTGGCAATAGGAGTGAGCAGCATGTATTTTTCCCTTGGCCCATTGCTTTATTTCTGGCCAAAAGCGGATGTCGAAACCTTTTATCAGCAAGCCAGTCAAAGTGCCGCGCGTGATATTTATCTGGGTGAAACGGTTTGTAGCAAACGCCGTGAAATGAAATTGACCGATTGGATGGAACTGGCGCGTGAGCTGCAAAACGCCGGCAAACGCGTCATTTTGTCAACCTTGGCCTTGATTCAAAGCCCGTCTGAACTGAAAGAGATGCAACGCTGGGTCAATAATGGCGGTTGTATGATTGAAGCCAATGATCTGGGTGCTGTGCAGTTGGCGTATGAGCAAAAAATGCCGTTTGTCTGCGGCCCAGCCATCAACTGCTATAACGCCGATGTGATCAGCCTGCTTTTAAGAAAAGGCATGCAGCGCTGGACCATGCCCGTAGAATTATCTCATGATTGGCTAACCGATGTATTGAACGAATGCTGCGCACGAGGCCTACGAAATCAGTTTGAAGTTGAAGTTTTCGCCTATGGCCATTTACCGCTTGCCTACTCTGCGCGTTGCTTTACTGCTCGGGCACTCAATCGAGCGAAAGACGATTGCCAACTGGCTTGTCTGCAATATCCGCAAGGTATGCCAGCAGAAAGTCAGGAAGGTGAACAAGTCTTTGTATTGAATGGCATTCAGACCCAGTCAGGCCATTGTTATAACTTGATCAACCAACTGGCTGAAATGGAAGGTCTGGTAGATGTCATTCGCCTCAGCCCGGAACAGGAAACACTGAGCTGGCTGGAGAAATTTCAAGCGCAGTTACAATCACCGGTAAAACATGTGTTGCCAGCAAAAGAGTGTAATGGTTATTGGCAGCGCGTTGCCGGAATGCAGCTTTGCTAATTGCTATCACTGTATAAAATAGAAAGGCATCCAATGGATGCCTTTCTATTTTCAAATTAATAAAAACTATTCAGCTTCAAAATCTAACTCTGCCGGATAACTATTTGGCGCCTGATTTGCCAATTGTAATTCCAGTAACGCGTAACGATGTTCAATGAAATCGTAGACATTATTTGCTAATGACAGTTTGAAATAGGCATCGGCAGCATCTGTATTCCCCTGCAACTGGGATAATTTCGCCAGATAGAAATAGGCTTCACATAAATGTTCCGCTAACTGACGATTACTACTGGTGCTATCGGCAATACGACGAATAAATTCTGCTGGTGCTTGTTTACCGGTATAGACTTCAACAATATTCCAACCCCATTCATCGTTATGATGACTGGCATATTGCTGCATCAGGGTTTGCATGGCTTTGTTTTGGTCGAGCTGGGCACTCGTCAGAAACAGCCATAAAGTACGGTAAGGATCTTCCGGTTTACGCTGCTGGAAAACTTCCATATCTTTCAGTGCCAGCTCAGGACGATGCGCGTAATACAGCGCGATACCACGATTCAGATAGGCATAATCATAGCCAGGAGCCAATTCTAACGCGGAATCAAAAGCATCATACGCATTGTCAAAATCTTGCTGCTGCGTCAGATAAACACCAATAAAATTATAGGCTTCGGCAAAATCAGGTTTTTCACGCAAGGCTCGCGAAAAATCGATCCGCGCCATCGTGCGCAAACCAACTTTATCGAACATCATGCCGCGTTCATAAAACAACGCCGCACGCTGATCGTTATTCAGATCATTTGACGCTAATAACTGCCCTAACCGAGCCAGCGCTAATTCATTCTGATAGGTCACCTGTAACGGTGTCGCCAAAACAACAGAGGGCGGTTGCATATTTTTTGCAGCAGTGGATAAAGCACCGCTATGCTGACTGCAGCCGACTAAGGACCACACAACGACGACACAACTAAGGCGTCCTATCCGATTCCACAATTCCAACGACAACTCCAGACCTGAACAGGCTTTGTTTTTTAATGTTATGCTTGTCTATGTACTTTGTCATGCAATCTTATTGATGTATCAGGAATTTTAGAAATCTTCCTCTACGGGGTAATTTGCCTCAACCCACCCCCGATAACCACCATCCATGCTGATGACATCACGATAACCCATTTGTTGCAGATTATCAGCCGCTAATACAGAACGAAAGCCACCTCCACAATATAGCACCAGTGGCGTATTTAGTTCAGGGTAACGAGTCTCAATATCACGTTCGAGAATACCCCGCCCCAAATATTGTGCAGATGGTAAATGTCCTTTAGCCCATTCACTTTCTTCACGGACATCTAGTAATACGAAAGGTCGATTTTGTTCCATCCAGCGTTTAACCTGATGAACATCAACCTCATTGACTCGTTGACGCACTTCATTTACAAAAGCCAGAAACCGCGGATTATGTTGCATGCTATATCTGCCTGAAAAAAAGAGCGCTTACGCGCTCTTATAATAATTAACTACGGTTCGTAGCGCTCTTCAGCGCCTTCTTTTTCAACCATTTTTGGCATCAAATCTTCACGTTTCATCTTCAGATACATTGCCCAAGCACTGGCAACATAGATCGAAGAGTAAGTACCAAAGCCGATACCAAGCAGCAGTGCGGTAGCAAACCCATGGATCATCGGGCCGCCTTTCCAGTACAACGCAATAACAGTCACCAAGGTGGTACCAGAGGTGATCAACGTTCTGCTCAGAGTTTCAGTCATGGATACATCAATGATGTTGCGCATGGTTTCATTACGAATACGGCGTGCATTTTCACGTACACGGTCAAAAACCACGATGGTATCGTTCAGAGAGTAACCGATAACAGTTAACACCGCCGCCAGAACGGTTAAGTCAAATTCCATCTGTGTCCATGAAAAGACACCAAGAGTGATCAACACGTCATGACCTAATGACAGCACAGCACCTGTCGCCATACGCCATTCGAAACGTAACGCGACATACACCAGAATACAACCCAGTGCAGCTAACATTGCCATAAACCCTTGATTCGCAAGTTCTGCGCCGACGGTTGGTCCGACATATTCCAGACGAGTCAGTTTAACGCTGCTATCCAGAGAGGTGGCACTCTTCTCAACACCATCAGAGATTTTCTGCTGAGTCAGCTCGCCTTTCGGAGCAATACGGATAACGACATCTTTAGTCGAACCATAATACTGCACCAATGCGCCGTCTAAACCTTGTTTGGTCAATGAAGAACGAACATCATCCAACACCGCTGGTGTACTGAATTTTAATTCCGCAATGGTACCACCGGTAAAATCCAGCCCCCAGTTGAACCCTTTTGTCACAATCGTAAAGATAGACAACAGGATCAAAATACCAGAGATAATAGTGGCCGGCATGGCCACTTTCATGAAGGGAATGGTGTGTCCCGGTTTTAATAGCTGAAACATGACTATCCCCTTAAATCGATAACTTATTCACTTTGCGACCACCCCAGACGAGGTTAACAATCGCACGGCTACCCGTGATCGCAGTGAACATAGAGCAAAGAATACCGATCATCAGTACCAATGCGAAACCACGAACAGCACCGGTTCCCACCGCAAACAAAATCAATGCGGTGATCAGGGTAGTTACGTTGGAGTCAGCGATGGTCGAGAACGCACGTTCATAGCCAAGATGGATGGCTTGCTGTACACCACGGCCGGCGCGTAACTCTTCACGAATACGCTCATAGATCAGAACGTTCGCATCGACCGCCATACCGAGTGTTAACACAATCCCCGCGATACCAGGCAATGTCATGGTTGCCCCAGGGATCATCGACATCACACCGACCAATAACACCACGTTAAACATCAGCGCAATATTGGCCACCATACCAAACAGCTTGTAGTAAATCGCCATAAAGACCACAAGGATCAGCATCCCCATGCCTAATGCCGATAAACCGCTATCAATATTGGCTTGCCCCATGCTTGGGCCGATAGTGCGTTCTTCAACGATCTGGATCGGCGCAGTCAACGCACCTGAACGCAACAGCAACGATAAATTGTGCGCTTCCTGAGTATTGTCGATACCGGTAATGCGGAAATCACTACCCAGACGAGATTGGATAGTCGCTACGTTGATGACTTCTTCATGTTTCTCGATACGACGTTTACCATCCGCACCTGGTTCACCAACTGGCTTGTATTCAATGAATACAGATGCCATGGCTTTACCAATACTGTCTTTGGTCGCCATCGACATGCGGTTCCCGCCTACCCCATCAAGTTTAATACTGACTTGCGGGCGGCTGTATTCATCAACACCAGAAGACGAACCCGTAATATGATCCCCGGTCAGGATAATACGTTTTTGCAGAACAACAGGGCGGCCATTACGGTCGTAAAACAGCTGTGAATTCGCCGGAACCTGGCCGTTCACTGCCGCAGAGGCATCCGCATTTTCATCAACCAGACGGAATTCCAATGTCGCTGTAGCGCCCAGAATTTCTTTCGCACGCGCTGTGTCTTGGATACCAGGCAGCTCAACAACAATACGCGCAGCACCCTGACGTTGCACCAATGGTTCCGCCACACCTAATTCATTCACACGATTACGAATGATGGTGATGTTCTGTTCCAACGCATCTTCAGTGATAGCTTTCAGTTTCTTTTCAGACATTGAAGCTTTGATCCAGAACTGACCTTTGTCTTCTGAATCAACCAGCGTAATGTCGGCGTGACGCTTACGCAGATGAGCTAATGCTTTTTGCTGTGTGTCGGTATCACGGAAAGCAACAACAACCTCACTCCCAGCACGACGCACACCAGAATAGCGGATATTGTCTTCACGCAATTCGGTACGGAAATCCTGAACCAGCTGTTCCTGCGCTTTATTAACTGCTTCATCCATATCCACTTCCATCAGGAAGTGCACGCCACCACGTAAGTCGAGACCCAGCTTCAACGGACCAGCACCAATGGAACTTAACCATTTAGGTGTGGATGGAGCCAGGTTCAATGCGGTTATAAATTTGTCGCCCAGTGCTTGTGTAACCAGCTCTTTCGCATGCAGCTGATCATCAGTGTTATTGAAGCGAACCAGTATCTGGCTATTTTCCAGTACGGCGCTTTTAATTGAAATTTTGGCGTCATCCAGCGATTTTTTAACTAAATCCATGGTATCAGCTTTGACATCGTGACCACGGATAGCTGAAACCTGCAATGCAGGATCTTCGCCGTAAAGATTAGGTGCGGAATAAAGTGTACCGATGATGACCACGAGGGCCACCATCAGATACTTCCACAGAGGATACCGATTTAACACGGTTTAACTCCCAGGAAAATGAATTAAAAACTACAGAGACTGAATAGTGCCCTTTGGCAATACTGCAGTGATGAAGTCTTTCTTAATGGTGATGGTAGTCTGATCATTCAAGGCCAGAACCAAATAATCGTTGTCTGCAGCAATTTTCGCGATTTTGCCAACCAGACCACCAGAAGTCAGTACTTCATCACCTTTACCCAATGAGCTCATCAGGTTTTTCTGTTCTTTCGCACGTTTTGACTGTGGACGCAGAATGAAGAAATAGAAAAACAGCAGAAAAATACCAACAATGGCGATCTGTTCAATACCACCAGTCACAGAAGATGCAGCAGCACCGTCAGCCGCATATGCGTTAGCAAAAAGACTCATATTATTTCCTCGTTGTTAGTTCAAATCGTATATTAATCAAGCGTTGGAACAGGTTTTCCCTGGCGCTGATAAAAGTCTGCTACAAAGTCGTCTAATGTACCTGCATCGATAGCATCCCGCAAACCTTGCATCAGTCGTTGATAGTAGCGCAGGTTATGAATCGTATTCAGACGAGCACCCAAAATTTCATTACAGCGATCCAGATGATACAAATATGAACGGGTATAGTTTTTACAGGTATAACAATCACATTCTGCATCTAGTGTAGAAATGTCATCTCTGTGTTTTGCATTACGAATTTTGATGACACCGTTCGTTGTAAACAAGTGGCCGTTACGCGCATTGCGGGTTGGCATCACACAGTCGAACATATCAATGCCACGACGAACACCTTCCACCAGATCTTCCGGTTTACCAACGCCCATCAGGTAACGAGGTTTATCCTGCGGCAGTTGCGGACAAACATGCTCCAGAATCCGGTGCATGTCTTCTTTTGGTTCACCCACCGCTAAACCACCAACGGCATAACCATCAAAGCCGATCTCAACCAGTGCTTTTAACGATACATCACGCAGATCTTCATAAACACCGCCCTGCACAATACCAAACAAGGCGTTTTTATTTTCAAGATCATTAAAACGTTCACGGGAACGGGCTGCCCAGCGCAGTGACAGTTCCATCGATTTTTTAGCCACATCGTGTGTCGCCGGATATGGTGTACATTCATCGAATATCATCACGATGTCAGAGCCAAGATCGTGCTGAATTTCCATTGATTTTTCAGGTGACAGGAAAATCTTCTCACCATTGATCGGGTTGCGGAAATGCACACCTTCTTCTTTGATCTTGCGGATATCACCGAGGCTGAATACTTGGAATCCGCCTGAATCGGTCAGGATCGGGCCATGCCAATTCATGAAATCATGCAAATCACCATGTTTGCGCATGACGTCTTGGCCTGGGCGTAACCACAGGTGGAATGTATTCCCCAGCAGGATCTGAGCACCAGTCTCTTTGACTTCTTCTGGTGTCATGCCTTTTACCGTGCCGTAGGTGCCGACAGGCATAAAGGCTGGCGTTTCAACCACACCACGGTCAAATACTAAGCTGCCACGACGTGCGCGACCTTGGGTCTTTTTCAGTTCAAATTTCATTGTTTTCCTTAATGTCAGAGAAACAGTCTGACTCTTATTAAGAATGAATACCGCAGCACAGATTCGCAGGTTTTCCTCTGTAGACCCTCCGCGCCAAGGATGGCGCGGCGGAGTCCCCATGGATGGGTTTACGACGTGTCGAAAGAGGAAGATCTGTGAGTCTGTGCAATAGTGGCATCACTCCGTTTTTCTAACGTTGCCGTGTAATAAACATGGCATCGCCATAACTAAAGAAACGATAACCGGATGTTATTGCTTCCTGATAGGCTTGCATCACATGCTGATAACCTGCAAATGCAGATACCAGCATGATCAATGTCGAGCCGGGTAAATGAAAATTGGTGATCAATGCATCAACTACCTGATATTGATAGCCAGGATAAATAAAGATGCTGGTATCATCAAAGAAAGGTGAAAGTGCAGTGCCTGCTTTTAACGATGCCTGAGCAGCCGTTTCTAACGAACGCACGGATGTTGTGCCTACTGCAACAACTCGCCCTCCCCGCGCGCGGGTAGCATTAATCTTTTCAATCACCTCTGCAGGCACTTCTGCATATTCGCTATGCATCTGGTGATCTTCCAGCCGTTCAACCCGCACTGGCTGGAATGTGCCAGCACCCACATGTAACGTGACAAAAGCGAGTTCAATGCCCTTCTGTTGCAATGCATCCAAGAGTGGCTGATCAAAATGCAGCCCGGCTGTCGGTGCGGCTACTGCACCTGGGCGTTCATTATAAACAGTCTGATAACGCTCTTTATCCGAGTTTTCATCCGGACGATCGATATATGGCGGCAGCGGCATATGACCGATCTGATTCAGAATATCCAATACCGGTGTTTCACCGGCAAACTGTAATTCGAATAACGCGTCGTGCCGGGCTACCATTTCCGCAGAATAACCCTGCTCCAGTAAAATAACGGAGCCAGGTTTCGGAGCCTTCGAAGCACGGACATGCGCCAGCACGCGATGGGTATCAATAATTCGCTCAACCAGGATCTCCAGCTTACCACCACTGGCTTTCTGACCAAACATGCGCGCAGGGATCACACGAGTATTATTGAACACCAGCAGATCACCAGGCTGCAGCAATTCCAACACATCTCGAAATTGCCCTTGTTTGATTTCGCCGCTGTTACCATCCAGCTGCAATAAACGGCTGGCACTACGCTCTGGCATTGGATAGCGGGCAATGAGTTCGTCAGGCAAATCAAACTGAAAATCAGATACAAGCATGGGGAGAATTCTCTTGAAAAAACGCGGCTAGTCTATTGGTTAGAAATAGGTGAATCAAGTTCAGTTGCGCTTTCGTTTTCAGATATAATCACGCAGCCTTGAACGACGAGAGAGAAATATCAGGATGACACAGGACGAAATGAAAAAAGCAGTGGGCCAAGCCGCATTAGCTTATGTTCAACCCAACACAATTATCGGTGTAGGCACAGGCTCAACGGTCAATTGCTTTATCGATGCCTTAGCCAGTATCAAAGATCAAATCAAAGCGGCAGTATCCAGTTCCGAAGCATCTACTGCTCGACTACAAGCTTTAGGCATTCCTGTTGTTGATCTGAATGACGTAACTGAATTTGATATTTATGTTGATGGCGCTGATGAAATCAACCCACAAATGGAAATGATCAAAGGTGGTGGTGCCGCACTGACTCGCGAAAAAATCGTTGCTGCCGTCGCCAAACGTTTTATCTGTATTGCCGACGCAACCAAACAAGTTGAGGTATTGGGCCAATTCCCATTGCCTGTAGAAGTGATCCCGCTGGCTCGTGAATACGTTACCCGCGAATTAGAAAAATTAGGCGGAAACCCGTTATATCGCGAAGGTGTGATCACTGATAACCACTGCCAGATCCTGGACGTACATGGTCTGCAGATCCATGATGCCAAAGCATTTGAACAGCAAGTAAATCAGATCCCTGGTGTAGTGACTGTCGGTTTGTTTGCTCACCGTGGTGCTGACGTAGCACTCATCGGTTCAGCAGATGGTGTAAAAACTATCGGCTAAGCTACATTATCGGACAAAAATAAGGCGCCTCAGGCGCCTTATTTTTGATAATCACTGTAAACCGGTTCACCCGGATCATTATCCACTGATTCCCCTGCTTTCAAACGCCAGCACGCGAAGCACAATGGTGTATAAGCAATAGCAATCAATGGTACACCCCAGCGCTCGTTATTCATCGCCAGATATGCCAGTGGGAATAACCATAGCCAATTCACTAGCCATAAAGTTAACGTGACATAAAAATGGTTTTCCCAGCGACGCGCAAGAATTTGATACGCGTGCATTCGATGACTGCGGTGCCAATCATTGCCATGCATAATCCGCACAACCAGCGACCAACCGCTATCAACGATAAACCAGCCCATCATGATGAGCCAACACCAAAGATTCACAGAAGTATCGGTCGCTAATAATAACCCTAAGGTCGCAATAAATACGCCCATGAAGCTACTACCCGCATCGCCCATGAAAATCTTAGCTGGCGGCCAGTTCCATGCCAGAAAGCCTAACACCGGGGCACACATCAAGATAAGCGGCACACTCCACTGCATTTCATCGCTGAAAGCCAGCAACACAGAAGAGGCAAACATCATAATGAATGCCTGACTACCAGCAAAACCATCGACGCCATCCATAAAATTGAAAATATTCACGAATGCCATGATGCCAAACACGATGATGGGTAACCAAAACCCTGAGAAATAGAGATAGTTTTCCCAAAATAACACAACGAGATCACGCCCATACCAAGTCAGCACTGCAATAGCAGATAGAACCTGAATCCCTAATCTGACTTTTACACTCAGCGCAAACAAGTCATGCACCAAATTCCCGATGACCAAGATCAAGCCCGAAAAACAGAGTGCACGAGTTGCCGCTATATCAATCAAGCGGTAGCGATAAAGCATCAAAAACACGAACAACATGGCAAGAAATAACGCATAACCACCACCACGAGGAACGGGTAATAAAGGGCCATGCTTAAAATGAGGCATTGCTAACGCATGACGCCACAAAGCAATACGACGGATCAAGCCAGTTAGCAAAAAGCTACCGACAAAGATGAAAAGAAAATGTGTCATCATAATTGGAAGGGACCACTACTGCACACTGCATTACTATTTTTATAGAGAGTCGTATCTACAAGAAACGATACCCTACTCTGTTTTGAGTATTATATACATTTCTCAGAAAACAACCGCTTTAACTCGCATGAGGATTCAAGATTTTTCAGGTGTAGTAAAAAACAGACAAAACATACATTTTGTCTGTCTTATAGGTTGATTTTATACACACATAACGAAAAAACCCGCTATTGAGCAACAGCGGGAGAAGAATAAAAACAAGCAATGAAAATCAAAGTGCGCCACGGGTTTCACGTTTTGCATTGGTGACACAAGTTAATGCGTCAGCCCAACTAACTTCACTAAAACCAGAGTGATAACTTTTCAATGAGTCATAGACAGTAGCAATTTTTTCGCCTGACGACTGGCCTTTAAAATCGCTTTTCTCTAAACCAAGTAAATCACTGAGTTCAGCCCAAACAAGCCCTTCAGGTAGAGGAATAACATCAACCGTCACGCCATTGGCTGATATTTTCATCTCTTTTGCAGCATTAACTACGAAAAAGATTGGGGTAGCATCCGTAGCCAGATCAGCAGCATAACCGGAAAAGAAATGTTCCAGTTCAGCTAAATCATGTAAAAGACCGCTCAGCATTTTGATTTTTTCAGCATCAGCAAGTATCACTGCCTGCTCAATAACTGAAACAGGAGGCTTACGACGACCAGCTGAATCACCCACCTCGCCTTGCACCAACACCAATTCACCGCGATAACCAGATACACCAGTACCAGCCTCTTCGATAAAATTCATATTGAACAAGCGTCCATTTTGCTCGTATGTATTTAACAGCATAAACACCAACCTCCAAGTCGATTAATAAAACTCCCGGAAGGTATTTATCAAAAAGTGTGCCATAGCCATAAAGCAAAAAGGCCCTGAGATAGTTTGTTGTCTCAGGGCTTTTTAATCATTCACAATATAACCAGTGTTATTTTTTCAGCGGACGCCACCAGTGTTCGTTCGCCAGATACCATTTGATGGTTTTGGCTATACCCGTCTGAAAGGTTTCCTGTGGCTGATAACCCAGTTCACGCTGGATTTTCTCAGTCCCTACGGCATAACGGCGATCATGACCTGCACGATCAGTTACGTATGTGATCAATGACTTCGCAGATCCACCTTTTGCACAGGGTGATACCGGATAACGTGCAGCCAGTGTACTGTCGGCAGCAAATTCACTATCAACCAGTTCACAGATCAGATGCACGATATCGATATTCTGCCATTCGTTCACACCACCAATATTGTAGGTTTCACCAATCACGCCTTTATTCAGCACCAGCTCGATACCGCGGCAGTGATCTTCCACAAATAACCAATCACGGATCTGTTTGCCATCACCATAAATTGGCAGCGCTTTATTATCCAAAATGTTGGTCAGACACAGTGGGATCAGTTTTTCCGGGAAATGATAATAACCATAGTTATTGGAACAATTGCTGGTAGTCACCTGCAAACCATAAGTATGGTGATATGCACGCACTAAATGATCAGAAGCTGCTTTAGACGCAGAATACGGTGAATTCGGCGCATAAGCCGTCGATTCAGTAAAGGCTGGGTCAGTCAGTTCCAGCGTGCCATACACCTCATCGGTAGAAACATGATGGAAGCGATGCGGAAGCGGATTAGCTGGATCAGCCAGCCACACTGCGCGAGCTGCTTTCAGCAGACTGTGCGTACCAATGATATTGGTTTCAATAAACGCATCCGGGCCGGTGATAGAACGGTCAACATGCGACTCGGCGGCAAAGTGCACTAACGTGTCGATCTGCTCATCAAGCAGCAGCATTTCAACCAGTTCTGAATTGCAGATATTCCCTTTCACAAAGCGGAAATTCGGGTTGCCCATTAGTGGACGCAGCGTTTCAATATTGCCGGCATAAGTCAATGTATCCAGCACCACCACACGATCTAACTGGTGGGTTTTCAACCAGTAATGAACAAAGTTAGCGCCGATAAAACCGGCTCCGCCAGTAACGAGTAATTTTTTCATGAAAAAGTGTCTCAATTAGTCGAAATAAACCGCATCTTTGAATAATTTGCCTTCTGCATCTTTGGCAGAAAGCAATGGTTGCTGGCCATCAACCAGCGGCCACTGGATATTCAGATCCGGATCATTCCAGCGAATAGAATGTTCCGCAGACGGGTTGTAATAGTCAGTACATTTATAAACGAACTCTGCGGTTTCTGTGGTGACATAAAAGCCATGTGCAAACCCCTCTGGCACCCACAACTGACGCTTATTTTCAGCAGAGAGCAAAACACCTACAGCTTGGCCAAAGGTTGGTGATGAACGACGAATATCTACCGCCACATCAAATACTTCACCAGCAACAACGCGCACCAGTTTGCCCTGCGTCTGTTCGGTCTGATAATGCAAGCCGCGTAAGATACCTTGACGGGACTTGGAGTGATTATCCTGAACAAACCGACGTTCACACACCAGCTCATTAAATTTCTGCTCTTGCCAGGTTTCCATAAAAAAACCACGCTCATCACCAAACACAGCTGGCTCAATGATCTTTACATCAGGAATTGCAGTATCAATAATTTTCATGGCAAGACCTTATTTCACCCAGCTTTCTTCATCTGCAATACGTTGCAAATATGCACCGTAACCACTTTTCACCAGCGGCTTAGCTAGTTCACGCAATTGTTCAGCTGTAATGAAACCCATGCGAAACGCTGTTTCTTCAGGGCTCGCAACTTTTTGCCCTTGACGCTTTTCCAAGACCCGAATAAAAATAGCGGCATCTAACAAAGAATCATGCGTTCCTGTATCTAACCAAGCACACCCACGACTCAGTCGTTCAACCTGCAACTGCTGACGCTGTAAATACACATTATTTACATCAGTGATTTCCAATTCACCACGGTGAGACGGTTTGATCTGTTTAGCAATTTCAATGACGCTATTATCATAAAAATAAAGCCCGGTAACAGCATGATTTGAGCGAGGCTTAGCAGGCTTTTCCTCAATAGAAACAGCTTGCCCGGCAGCATTAAATTCAACCACACCATAACGCTCAGGATCTTGCACATAATAACCAAACACCGTAGCTCCCTCTTTACGGGCAGCAGCTTGTTGCAATGTTTCAGCAAGACCATGACCATGGAAAATATTATCGCCCAAGATCAAACACACTGAATCATCACCAATAAACTCTTCACCGATAATAAATGCCTGAGCAAGGCCATCAGGGCTTGGCTGAATAGCGTATTCAATGTGAATGCCCCATTGATGACCATCACAGAGCAAACGCTGATAGCTTTCCTGATCGCGAGGTGTGCTGATCAAAAGGATCTCTCTAATGCCCGCAAGCATTAACGTGCTTAATGGGTAATAGATCATGGGTTTATCATAAACAGGTAATAACTGCTTATTGATTGCCATTGTAGCTGGATGCAAACGAGTGCCGCTGCCACCGGCTAAAATAATACCTTTCATCGTGCTATGTCCTTTTTATTTCACTGTAGTGCATATGCGCTTAGATTGTTCAATGCTTGCAACCAATTACTTGGTCGAATATTAAATTCGGAGAAAATTTTATCACAATTTAGCCGCGAATTAGCTGGGCGTTTAGCCGCTGTTGGGTAATCAGCTGTAGTTAATGCATTCAGTTTTGGCGCCTTAGCTAAAATATTGGTCTCAACGGCTTTATCAAAAATGGCTTGTGCAAATTGATACCAACTCACATGAGGAGCCCCAGCGAAATGATAAACACCCCATTGTGTTGTTTCAGGCGACATTACTGCTTTTTCAGCAATAACTAACAACGCAGCTGCAATATCGCCGGCATAAGTTGGGCCACCAAATTGATCGGCAACAATACCTAATTGGTCGCGTTGCAAACCTAGTCGCAGCATTGTTTTTACAAAATTATTACCATGTTCGCCAAACACCCATGCGGTACGTAAAATAATATGTTTTTTATTTGCTGCAATTACAGCTTCTTCTCCAGCCAGTTTGCTGGTGCCATAAATGCCTTGCGGAGCCACGGGGTCGTTCTCTGTATACAACCCTTCTTTATCACCAGAAAAAACATAATCGGTAGAAATATGTAAAATTGTGGCACCAATAGTAGCAGCGGCTTCTGCCAGATATTTTGGGCCATCACGATTAATAGCATAAGAGGCATCAATTTCTGTTTCCGCTTTATCTACAGCCGTGTGAGCTGCTGCATTAATGATAACGTCGGGCTGATATTCTTTAATAAGTAATTCAACAGCCGAAAAATCAGTAATATCCAATTTATCTCTATCAATCGCAAGCACAGCCCAACCATATTCAGCAGCAAGCTGTGTTAAACAAAACCCAACCTGACCATAGGCGCCAGTTACCAGAATTTTTTTCAAGCCAATCACCATTAGTTATTTTATTTACAATAAAAAATGAGGAATAAAAAACTAGACACCAGGGTAATTCACGCCGAATGAAGACATATGTATTAACCTAATGTTACCACTCTCTTATTTATTCCAATAAGTCAAAAATAAAGTTTGCAGTTAAAAACTTAGTCAACATCGCATTTTAGACATAAAAATACCAACTAACAGTCAACGAGTTCAACATATTAATTACATACATGTAAATAACATTCAAATTACTTCCAAAAACCTTTATGCATTGAAATTTTCTTAATTAAACCTTTGGGAATTAACTTATATTTAAGTCCAAGTTTAAAACCTACAAACTTGAGCATTGATAAAACGATGGAACGAGGAATCAATATTTTACAGTTATCATAAAGAAATTTAATTTCAGACAGTGCATATTTAACTCCTTCGCCTGAAGCCCCACCAAAAGACTGTCTAATCCAAGGTTCTTGAGCATGAAAAACACCAATATCAAAATAGCGACTGAACTCTTGAAATAAGGTGTAATTGTGGGAATGTTTTACTAGAGCATTAGATGAATATGCCAATGCTCCACCATTTAATAAAATTTTAGAAGCTAAATACATATCCTCAGAAAGAATCGTATTACTAGGAAAACCATTTAACTCAGAAAAAACTGATACTCTGAATGCAGAAAAAGAATTAGAACAAAAAACAGTTTTCATTCCATAAACATATTTATCGCTCATCCGTCGTATATATGACTTATCACCATAATTAAAAAAACGACTATGAATAGCTAAAGGAGTTGCATTTGAATGAGGCATTTGCCTACCAAAAACAATGGAAACATCTTTATTTGAAAATGGCTTAAGAATCTCAACAAGGGACTCTTTCGAATCCAAGATGGAGTCTTGTGTTAGAAAAATAACAAACTCAAAATCTGGATTTAAACTTAAGAACATATTCCTTGTTGCACCATGGTTAAAATCATTATTGTTGATTTCAACAACATTAGATGTTAACGAACGAGAAACCGATACTGAATTATCCGTGGACCCGGAGTCAATAACACATATTTCAAAATCATAGCAGGAAAAGAATTCCAAACATGCTTTTATACTAGCTGCAGAACTAGCCCATAAATCACCCCCATTATATACTGGGATCGCAATTAAAACTTTACACTTATGAGTCATGGGTATCCCCTAAAATATATTCAGCTAAACCATACCACCCCTCGATTACGTTCACTGAGCTTACACACTCTCGCCTAGGTTTAAATTTTCCGGCTAATGCAAGAACAATATTATTATATAAATCGTCAGAGCTGTCAGGGTCGAAAAAATTAACATATTCATAAAGCCCGCTGCTTTCATGAGCGTAAGGCAAGTCTGCGCAACATAATGGTAATTTATGAGAAACAGCCTCAGAGATTGGTAATCCCCATGTTTCCAATTTAGAAGGAAAACAAACCAAGTCTGATTTGGTATATAAATAATCTATATATGCGTGAGGTCTAATTCCAACCCAAGAGATGTTATCAAGGTGTTTATATTTGTTAAATAAATATTTTGAGTATTTATTTTCACTTCCGTTAAGAGTAAAAATATAGTGAATATTATCGTGATTAGCTATGCTTTTTTTAGCACACTCAGCAATAACCTCGAAATTCTTAAATATCCTTGGATATGCGGGATATATTACAATCTTAGAATCTCTATAACTAGAGATTAAACAATCAACATCAATTTTATCTTCAACAGATAATTTGTGAATGCCTGAAACTTTATCTGGATGAGAAACAACAACATTACTAATATTATATCGCTCGCTAAAAGAATTGGCGATCCAATTTTGTTGAACAAAAACATTAGTATTATTTTTAATACCAATACGATATAGAAATTTGTAAAAAAGAGAGAAAACAACCAATTTAGGCTCATATATTATATCTTTTAATTTAAACCTATAAAATGGTGAAGGATTGTGACAATAAACAAATCTTTTATTTGCAATAACATTAGCAGATATATCATGCATACAAAACCAGACATCAGGAAGCATACGCCTAGATAGAATGTATGATAAAACATACTCAAAAAAAACTCTATTTACCCAACGTTTTTTAACTTTAGGAAAACTCATAAACTTGATATACTTCAAATTAAGATGTAAAAAAAACTCCTTTGAATTAACTAAACATAATATTTTAACATTATTGATAGAAGCAATTTCATTAAATGCCTTTAATGTATCTATAAGAACAACCAGCGCCCCTCCATCAATAATATTTACTGCACTGATGATTATTAGTTTTCTTTTATCCATTTATTTAAATCTCTATCAAAACGTTTAATTACCTTGGCAGGAACACCACATGCAATAGAAAATGGAGGGATGTTTTTTGTAACAACCGAACCAGCACCAATAATTGAGGACTCACCAATTACTACTCCAGGCAATATAGACACATTCTCACCAATCCAGACATTTGTATTAATTTTAACAGGAGCTGAAGATAACCCTCTTAATTTTGGCTGCAGTAAAATATCGTGGTTTGATGTACTACCATGATTATGATCTGTAATAAAAACCTTTGAAGCAAGAAGACAATTATCTTCAATAATTACCGAATTAGTACAACCTATATGGAGATAATCATTGATTTGCACGTTTTTACCAATAGAGACAGTTCCGCCAAGATATGACTCAATTCTACAGCCGACCCCTAAAGATGAGTCTTCACCAATAAAAATATGATTAGAACCTCGAAAAAAAAAGGGGAACCGAATTATTTTAATTTTTGGATAAAAACAATAAGTAATAAGTTTGCAGAAAAACAAATAAAATGAAGAAAAAAAACCATACCCTAAAATCCGCATAGTAACAAACACCTATAAATATATTATATCAATTATCAAATCTTGTTTTAGCCTTTGAATAGTAGTAAATAAAAAAAAGAAAATACATTTCCGGAGAAAACCAATGGCCTTCACGAAATAACTTTAAAAAAATATATATTAAACAACCATTTCTGACACCCCGAATGAGATATTGGTATCTGGACATATAATCAACATCATAAAAATATAATATTTCCTTTGGTTTAAGCAAAAATACCTGAATAAAAAAGCACCCGACACCAAAAATTCCAGTCTCAGAAATAGTGCGTAAAAATAGTGAATTTGCATCCTTAGCATTCAAACCGATAGAATCAGCTCTTACGAAGGCTGCTATACCATCCAAGTCTAATATATGCTCAGAGTATGATAACTCATGATTTCCCAATCCAGAACCAAATAGAGGATTAGTGAAGAATGATTTCATAGTCACAAAAAGATTAGATACCAGCGCATAAGTGCTATAATTAACATCAGATACATTCATTGATGTCAAAGCATTTATAGAGTCATCAACTCTCATTTTTACCATTGGTATATTAAAATATATCAAAAAAAGAAAAACAACAACAAACAATAAAATCGGAATAGTTAATGCATTTTTTAAGCGGACATTAAACATAACAAGCAAAGCCAAACCAAGAATGCCAACACTTGACATAGAAAGCAATATAGTAAACAGCAAAAACAATAAATTTATTAAATTCCAAACGGAGTCACATTGTTTATATTTATAAAATAAGAATGAAAGAACTGGGATTGCAACAGCACAAAAGTGAGCAGGCTCCATAAAAATAGAGTGGTATCTAAAATCAAAATGATGACCAAAATAAAACAAAAAACTAAATGGATAAATAATAAAAAAGACTAAATTTATAGCCTGAAAAAAAACAGAAAACTTATCAAAAAACTCTATACTATTATATTTTTTAAAAAACACCGATAAAAAACCATAGTAATACAAAACAGATATGCTTATACCAAATAACTGAAAAATGGTTTTACCTGTAATACCATATGAACTAAACGCTGAGGCAAAGAAGATAACAAATAAACATATAAAATAGCGATAATGAACTTTACACCCCAACAATACGAGCAATGGTAAATTAATGAAGTATATTAGATATGAGATTTTAAAATCAAAACCGACATCCAGTACAAATGCCTCTGAACATACAGAAAAAAATGTAGAATAAATCAACCATTTTAACAGCATAGTTCAAAACACCCGCTTTCCGAAAAAAATTCTTATTACATTGAAAGCTTGTTTATAATTTTTTCGACGAATCCTATTTATTAAAATAAAAACAAGAGAAGACCAAACAAAAACATATGAATATGGGTGATATTTTTTAGCGATTAAAAGGCGGTTACGTATGGAACAAAAATCTGCAATATCACTCTTTCCTTTCTTTGTACTAGCACCAACTTTATGATAAACAATTGAGTCAAGACATACTGAAAAACTAAATTTATTTTTAATCCTATTAAAAAAATCAATTTCCTCATAATATAAAAAATACTTCTCCTCTAAAAGACCAACATCATCAAATACTCTTCTATTAATACACAGAGATGCTCCAACTAAATAATCAAGAGATTGTATTTCAGAGTCAGAAAACTTATAATTAACACTGTAATCATAAAATGCATTCCTTGTGGTCATCAATAGTTTATTATAATACCCGCCCATTGATTGAATCATATTTCTATCGTTAAAATAAACGACCTTAGACCCAAGAACATCAATATTTTTATGCATATCAAAGTAGCTTATAAAACTCTGGAGAGATTTAGGCTCCACTTCTGTATCATTATTCAAAATCCAAATATATTCAGAATTTAGCAGTGTTAGGGCGAATCTGATGCCAACATTATTCCCTCCCGCATATCCTAAGTTATGTCCGGTTTGGATAAGAAAAACATCCCGATTGTTAATCACTGAAAATGCCTTTCCTTTAGAATCAAACTGATTGAAACAGTGAAAACGTCTATTATTAAGATTTATTTTTTCTAAATGAAATAATATTTCATCATAAGACCCATCTGTTGAGTTATTATCACAAATTATCAAATTAAAATTATCATAGCTCAATTTTAGAATTGAATTAATACATTCGATAGTGTCAGGCGCATTGTTCCAGTTTAGAACAATAATAGATACATTCTTATTACTTGACATTTTAAAAACCCAGCTACATCTAACGAAAATTATAAATAAAGAATAATTAAAAATAATCTTTATTAAGGAAATTAAAAATAATAATTCACACTACATTTTTTTAATTTCATTCTATCTAATAACAACAAAGCAAAATGCCTAATATATTCCATAGAACTATGCCTGCTGAAGTTAATATTTAATTTTGCATCATTAGAAAATTTTATATATTCATATTTGAAAATACTTCGACACTTAGAATTCCACGGTTTCACCCCGGAAAAATGTATTATTTTGGGATAATTATTTATTGTTTTATTATAATCAGCCAATAAGTGATTTTTATCATAATACAGATTTTGATATGTGCTTAAAAAGTTCCACTTATAATGCAAACGATACCAATGCTTATTAAGAACAAAATTTAGTGCATCTTGATCTGGATGCTTAATTTTATCTAAATTTGACTGCAAATATGATAACGCCAACTCAGAAATATTATTTTCTCGCCAAAATGATAAATTAATCAACATTACACCTGAATTAAAATATCCAAATTCAGGATCACAGCCAAGCTGCTCAATCATTGGAGTTATCGGACTTAAAACATCTTCAACTGCAGCGACACCATATCCAGTTAAATCGATATCCCATAACTCATCAATAGAGCCTCTGATCATAACGTCACAATCACAATATAGAACCTTTTCAAGTTCAGCTGGGAGTAGTTCTGGGATCAATAATCGGTAATATATGGCAGTCGGCCACTGATTTGAAACAGGAAATCCATCAAATCTATTATCATTAACAAAATGAAATGAAATTACAGAATCAGTACCTTCAACAATATTTTGTATCTTGCTTTGATTTTCAGAATTTAAATCATTATTTAATATATGAAAATGCAACTCATTATTATGATGAATAAATGATTTTATTAGAATGCAACAATAATTCACATAATTTTTGTCAATATTTAACGCAATGTGTTTCTTCATTTTAATTCTAGCACTATATTAATTTATCTGATAAATAGCCAATTGACTTACGTCTAAGCCCATTCAATGTTAGGTCTAATTTAGCATAATCAATATCAGAATAAGAATCTATCGTAAATGATTCAGAATCAATCAAATGATCAAGTAAATTTAACGATCTTAGTAATGACTCAGCTCTATTGTTTACTCCATTTTTTACTTTAAGAGTTAAAAATTGTTTTTTAAAATTTATTGAAAATGCTAATCCATGGTAAGATGTGGTTATAACAAAACTAGCATTACTAAATAAATTTAAAAATTCAATCGGACCAGCATCCGTATCAAAATCCTTCGGATACCGCCAATTAGCATCAGCTGTCAACGTTTTAATTTTTAATCCATACTTATCTGCAATTGATTCAGCAATTTTTCTGGTTTTTTCATCTTTATAATTTTCATATATGAGAATATATTTTTCAGCTGTATTATTTTTTGTTACTAACTGATTCCATTCAGTATTATCAAGTAATAATGTAGGATCTAAATTATGTTGAATTTCAATATCAGGTATATGTCCTTTTATGAAACTCATTAATGAATCTTCTCTAACACCAATAGAGTCAATATTATTCAATAATGTAGTAAATTCTGATATATCTTTATCTTTTAATTTATTTGTTTCCATACTTGCAGCATAAGAAATAACCTTAGCTTTAACGTTTTCACCAAGAAAACCAAAACACTTATTATCAAAGCCTTGAGTAATATTTGGATTCCAAATTTGATCACTACCCAAAACTATAAAGTCGACATCCAATAGTTCATTTTCATTCCATTCAGTTAGTTCTTTACTAATAAAATCTGAAAATCTTTTAAAGCGCACATATCTTCGTTTAAGATCTATGAGGCAGGCAATATTTCTTTTAAATGATGAGATAAAATTATCATTCTTATAAAATAAAGAATAATGTTCCTTCATCCAAGCCGGATAATAATTGTAAAATTCGACATCAAACCCAAGCGAATTAATTCTATACTTTAGTGCATAAGCTTGTAATACAGCCCCATAATTATGAGCCTTATGGAAAGTTACAATAGCAACTTTTTTTTTCATAGATACACCTTGCTTTTAATAAATGAGAGTTTTATTTTTTTTGTCAAATATGACTTTTCGTCCATTGATAGACCTAAAAAAAAGACAAAAAATAAACTTACAGCCAATATGCTACCAAAGTTAACAATAAAATCAGATAAAACAACCGTTGTCTTAAAAAACATATTAAATATAAAAACTGTCATTATTACAAATACGGTAGTAAGCATAACTTGAACTATCGTTTTTTCATAAAATTCAAAAAAATGAAATCTAGCTCTTCGACTTAAAAATAGAATCCTCAAGTTTAGACTTACTAACGAAAGTACAATTGAAACAAAAATAGTTGCAGATGCGCCATATCCTATTTTTAATACTAAATAACTAATTGGCAAATTCAAAAAATTAATAAACCCAACAGATAGTTGATAATTTCTTATATTTCCTATAGCAAGTAATAATGAGATTAAAGGTCCAGATAAGGAATCAATCAATAAATTAAGCAATATCAACTCTACAAAGATAATTGTATAGTCAGGTACAACATTCAACCAAGATTTGAGAATGAACTCTAAATTATTAAAAACAGGCACAACTAATATTAATAAGAATAAATAAGAAAATCTTGATGTTCTAAATGTCAAACTTAGTGATTCATCAAAATCTTTATTTGCTACTAGTTTGGTTACTCTTGGTGAAACAGCCAAACTCAGCTGCCCAACAATAGAATTTATTGCATTATTAACTTGGTATGAAATTGCACGAGCCGCATTAAGCCTTACATCAAAAAATATATTAACTAATATATTTACACCTTGTTCTTTGGCAATAACAGATCCTGAACCAAATAAATTCCATCCAGCGAAACTATATACCTCCATTAGTAATTTATTATCAAATGAAAACTTAAATTTAATATTTCCATATTTCATTCTAATAAAGGAATAATATATAGTCATCATTAAAATAGTAATACACATCATTAGCAATGAATACAAATACAACTTATCGTAAGATAGTTTCCCTAGAGATATCGTTGCAATAACTTTTAAAAATGACTCTATTAAACCAATAACACTAAATGCTCTCATATCCTCGTGTGCAATGATAAGTGCAGAAAATGTTATAGATATTAGCATCATACAAAATGAAAGAAGCGAAAAATAATATACACTTAATGCAATTGCCTGCCTTTCTGTTGAAATATTCAGAAAATCATAGATTACTGGCTTTGCAATGATAACACCTAGAATAAAAATAATTATGCACAATGAAGAATGAAAAATAATAGATGATGAATAAATAGTATTTAATCTTTGTGAGTTATGCCTACCTATTTCAAAATTAAAAAATCTACTTATTGCAACAGATAAAGAACTAGATAGCATTGTTAAAGTTAATACGGCACCATTAACGACATTAAAAATACCAAAATCGTTAATCCCTAATATATTTAACAACGCTCTGCTTATATAAAGATTAGCAGCTAACGTAACAGAAAGTTTAAATAATAAATATAATGTATTTTTGATGAGACTTTTTTTCATTTCCAACTACCAATGACACTGCTAATTTTCCTCTTATATGACTGTACGTCATTATTATCACAATCCCATTTCACAATGGAATCGACAACAATGTCATTCTCTAAAGTTACTCTATTTTCTAAAATTTGTTTCATTGAATACATGTATTCAAGTATATCCCATGAATTTAAATTTTGATTTGCTATCATGTTAATGTGTTTTATTGAAAAGACATTTTTAACTTTATCCAGCTTAAAATATTTAACAGTAAAGTCATTCAAAATAGATCTATTTGGTGATTTTCTATTAAAAAATCTCGCCATTTTATTATAAAATATTTTTATTAAAATTTTGTATATTATTTTATATTTCCAATCTACCTTACAAAATTCATCATATACACATTTCTTGGCAGTAAAAACACTTCCTATATTTGGAAGCACAAACTCTTGATATGAATGTCTAGAAATATGATACTGCTCAATTTTTCTATAGTAGTTTGGATCACTAGAAACATCCATGTCAAACATGACACTTAATATTATATATTTCTTACTTTCTCTAAAAATTGAATGTCTTTGAGTGAATGAGCATGCATCCTTATTCAAAGTAATTATATCCCCGTGTTCATTCAAACATTCTACTGAATATATTTTGTCAGATATTTCATATCCATATGCACCTGCATTCATAAATGCAGCACCACCTACAGATCCTGGTATACCCTCAAGCCCTTCAAAACCAGCAATTTTTTTTGAATACATGAGTCTGAGAAATTGACCTAAATTAACACCTGCATCAACTTTTACTTTATCATTACATATCGATATGTTATCTAAAAGTTTCGTTGATATAATCACACCATAAGTAACATCATCTAGAAATAACATATTAGAGGTTTCACCGATGATACTAAATTTAATGCCATTACTTTTCAGAAAGCCATATACACTTCCAAACTGCTCACTATTGCTTGGCAATATCATTAACTGACATAATCCACCTGTCTTGCAATAGGTAATATTTGATAAACTAATTTCTTTTTTATACACAAGACCATTTGTCAATAAAAAATCTTCGACTAATTGCATCTAATTTCCTTTTTATCGTTGAGTTTATAAGTATTTCTTTAGATAAATTGTTATTTTTCAAATAGTTACGGCTTGTTTTAGTATGCGTTTTTGTTAATAAAGCCTTTAAATATCGTAAAAAATACAATTTTAAAATCAAGCCATAGACTCCATGTTCTTATATACTCTAAATCATATTCAATTCTTTTTTCCATCTTTTCTAATGTATCAGTTTCACCGCGCCAACCATTAACTTGTGCCAGTCCAGTAATGCCCGGCTTAACTTTATGACGCAACATATATCCTTTTATTATTTTTCTGTATTGTTCATTATGTGCAACAGCATGAGGTCTAGGCCCAACAATTGACATATCACCTTTTAATACATTAATGAATTGCGGCAACTCATCAAGAGATGTTTGTCTTAAAAATGCACCAATAGGAGTAAAACGCTTATCGCCTTTCTTCGCTTGTGAAACCGAACCGCCATTCTCCATAACATTCATTGATCTGAATTTCCAAACATTAATTTCACGGCCATCAATTCCATACCGATTTTGTTTGAAAATAATTGGACCCGATGATGTAAATTTAACAGCTAAAGCAATCATACATAAAATAGGCGATATCAATAATAAAATTATTGATGACAATATAATATCTTCTATTCTTTTAATAAAAACATTAGAACCAACCATCGGTGTATCAAAAATTGAAATAAGAGGAATACCATTAATTTCAAATGATCTCGAATGTAATAAATTGAATGTAAATATATCAGGCACAAAAAGAACAGAACATGTTGTGTCTGAAAGTTCTGTTATTAATTCTCTAATTCTTTTTTCATGGCACATCGGTAGCGTAATATAAATTCTATCTATTTTCCCACCTTTGGCATCATTTACTAATTGCTCTAATTCGCCTAAAACAGGAATTTTCTCATTATCTATTTCAACAAATCCCGTTTCATTATCATCATAATATCCAACAACCGAAATACCTAACCATGGTGATAATATTAGTTGTTCTCCCAAATAAGTTCCTACTGATGTTTTACCCACAATAGCTGCATTTTTTTTGTTATAACCTTTTCCTCTTAAATAACCAACTGCATTACGCAAACAGAACCTAAATACTGAAATTGATATACATAGACTAATATACCATTTTGCTATAAAGACAATATCAGGCCTAGAAAATTCAACAAATAACAATAATATTAATAATGAACAACATAAAGTGCATGTAATCAAGATTATCGCATTTTTAATTTCTTTCGCTACAGGCACTCCACGCCACGAACGATAAAAATCTGTTGCTTCAGCAACTAGCTGAAATATAACAATCGCAACTAAAACCATAACCCAATGACTCAGTAGCCATTTTCTTTGTTCAAAAAAGCATACAACACTCAATGATGTAACAATTAAACAAACGTCTGCAATTCGTTGTATGGCTGCTACGAGAGATGCATTACCAAGTAATACACTTTGCTTTCTGAATTCCATATCAATTTCCTGCTCATTTATTTTTCATTAAGTTATATAAACTATAACGTGTCCCCAATTTCTGTCCCCCGTCTCTAGTTAACGGAACCCAGCTGATTGTCGCATGTCTAGTTGATGGATGAACTAACATCAAATCCAATGGTATTGATATATATAGTCCTTTGGTAAAGCTACCCTCACCGTAGTCACTTGCACTTACATTTGTTTTAGTAACAAATGCCCCCGCAACAATACCACTATCAAACTGACGGGACAGATCAAATGTTACACCTTTATCACCAGCCAAATATTGACCAACACTAATCTTAGCCATTCCTCCTTTAATAAAGGGCAAATCCCAATATGTTGTCACATGGCCAGTAAAGACGTCATAATCCGCTAGTTGGAGGGTATCATTCCAGTCTCTTTGTCTAACATAATTACCATCCACTCCTATTGCCCATGATTGATTATACGGACGGAGTAAGATTTCAGAGCCGATACCGGCATACATTAACTCTAAATAACCAGCATATGTTTGAAGATATAAATCTTTTGCTGGATATTCAATATCCGTCAATTGCAAATCAGACAACAATACATTTGACGATGTGACATACTCTCTGATCCATGTACGCACTCGTGGCAATGCAGCACCATCGATTGGCGGATTTTTATAATTAAATCTGTCATAGTTATTAAGAATATTAAGATTTGCGGTTCCACCAATTGACCAATGATCGGTAATAGTTAAATCTGCACTACCTTTAGCGCCAATCTGATACATGTAAAATGATTCTGCACCACCGATCGATTGTGTCAGAGTGGGTTCAGCAGAAAATGTCCAGCGTTCGGGTTTGTTTTGTAAGACTAAATTGCCATAATCAGGCTCAGTAGGTATTGACATAGGCTTATACGTAATAGAATCATCTTGATCAAGCCCCAATGGAAAACCCGTCTGTTGTTGTTTGAATGTATCCGCATTTGTTTTTATCACCGAAGCAGGTATATTCTGCTTTGTATTGACAATCTTATACTCTTCTATTGTGGGAGGTAAATGATTAGCCAAGATCGTCGACGCTCTCAGATTTGCTTCTTTTGTATCGTTATATTTAGTTTGCTCTGCAACAACTGTTACCTGTTTATTATCAGCATAAATATTTGCATTTTTGTAACCTGCATTGTCATCTAGTTCATTAGCAACTTTTGACCAATTTACTTCGTTGATATCCGGTACTGATTTTAGTGCGTATGCCTGTCGCTGGGCATCAATATGATATGGTTTCAGATCGTTAAAATTGGTGCGCAATGTGAAGCCCCACATCAGGGTATTCCCTCGTTGGTAGCTTAATGTTGTATCAAAAAGATCTGTTGCTCGATAAACAAAACCCACATTAAATGGCGTGTTTTGTTTTATAACGCCAGCTGTTTCATTGCTGTAATCGTTCCCATCATATTCAAGCTTCAGCCGCAAAGGATTCCATGGTGTTTGGTATTCTATGCCACCAAATAAAGCTGCCGGGCCATGAAAAAAATTGCCTATTTCAAATTGACCCGTTGATTTATTTGCTGCTCGTTGGCAAAAACCACTAGAAATAGAACAAGCAGGATTTTTAATATTACCGCTTTCCGCCATATTCCCCCATCCAACACCTAAAGTGAAATCAAGTGGTCCGGCTCGTTTACTTGCAGCGAAAAATTCACTATCAAATAATCCAGTGCCTGCGATATCACGTAAACCAACTGATGATTCAGGTAGCCAAAAAGTTTCTTTCCATAACCGCGCCTTAAGGTCAAATCCCTTATCTTTATAGGTTTGATCTCCACTGAAATTTGTATATGGGCTGTAAAGCCTTGTGCGCACGTCAGTATAGCGAAGCGTTGTTTCCAACCAGTCAATGAATTGCAATGAAACAGCATAGCGGCGATATTCTGCATTATCCCGATAACTAGCACTAAATTCGCCGCTGCGAGCCATTCTGGCTGTCGACATTTGAAGCAAACCCACGCCACCAAAATCGGTTTGAGACACACCAGGAAGATCATAGCTGGTATTAACGTTGGCAAGTTCAGCTGCCATTGTTTGTCCGTTAAGCACAGTAATGACAGCAATAGATACGCAGCACAATCTAAACAGTATTTTTGTCATCATTATTGTGGGATCCTGTTAGCAATGTAATCTGCAATTAACGTATTCACATCTGACATCTCATCAGGTAATAATGTTGGCTCAAAACCAATGAATAATGTGGCTCCTGGCGCTGGTTCAATATGCTTTTTATTCCAATAAGCCAATGGCACTTGCTTCCACTGGCCATTCCCTTCTATTAGATAACCCATACTTTCATCAGCACCAACCAAACGAGTGGTGTTATTCACATATTGCTCGATTGACCAACCAGATTGCAATGTGATGATTGATTTAGCATTTATTAGGCCCTGTAGATAAAGAAATTCATGATGTGGCGCGGTATAAAGGGAATAATGACCAATCAGCGGGCGATTAAATTCTACTTGTAATCGGATTATATCTGGGTCGAGTTCTGCTTTAATTCTACCAGCAACCGATATTTTAAAAAGCTCATTTTTTAGCTGACGTACTGATTGGGTCAAACCAGTCTCCCCCTGTTGCAGCCAATAATATTCCAGTTGCTCTAATTTTTTTTTCAAAATAAGAGATCGCAATTCAAAATATTTTTGTGCCGTTGGGCTAGTAATTAATGAAGTATTCCAATCAATATCTTGGGTTAAGTGAAGTCTGGAATAAAATTGATCTAATCTCGCACCATCGGCCAATTGAATTGACGAAATAGCTATATGCTGATAGAACATTTTTAGTTCAGCCGATTGAACAAATGTTCCCGTGAAAATAATCAATACAATAATCCGGATTAGATATAACATGTACACCTCTTATTCAGCATAGGGTTTTAACACAGTAAACTGAACTACTGCGAGATTGGGCCCCATATACTGATAACTCTGTACTACCTTACCACTTAATGGATCAAGCCAAAATTGGTTGGTATAACTAATATCTAGGGCTGGAATACTAACTTTCTCATCAAAGCGTTGTAATGATCGAGGTTTATCCAGAATAGTAACTATCTCAATACCTTTTGCCTGAAATTCAGAGAGTAGTTCGTATCCGCTGCGATATACCCGCGACCATTCAACCCTATGCTGCCATTTCACCGGGGTGGTTATATTTAAGAGACCAGATGCAAGCGGATCATGTTCAAGATTATCTTGGTAACAGATGTCTTCGCCAAAACCTACCGTTTTGATTACGCGACCGGCACGAGTTACGAGCATATGTTTATCAGCAGAGACCCATTTCATGTTTCCGTTCTCTGCGAAAGCTAGTACAACAAATGCTCGGGGAGCTTTCCCCATTTTCAAGTATGCTGTTGCATAAGGTATTTGAGCTATTTTCTGAGCTGGAATCTCAACATCAGGTTGACCTATAACAGCCAATTTAACTGTATCACCAACTGTTTTAGTGTAATCAGCACATCCAGTTACAGATGTTGCAATAAACAAACTAATCAGATGCCACTTATTAATCATGAAAATTCCATTTCAGAAAATAGAAAAATAAATAAGGCCACCGAAGCGGCCTTATTCTTAACGATGGGTAGCAGTAACAGTAGATGTTGATGTACCATTATTACTATTTTCGTCATTTAACGCTGCAATAATAACTGCAGTAGCTACGGCCCCTCCCACTACCAAACTAGTAGTTCCGACTTCGAACCCAGTACCTGTTCCAGTTCCCGCAGCGGTACCTGTTGAAGTCGTATTCGTTGTATCTCCCGCAGCAAATGCATTAGTTACTAATACCAACGATGCTGTTAATGCAACTAACATTTTCTTCATTTCTATATCCTTATTCATAGTTAAAAAGTGCAACAGGTTGAAATACCGCGAAAGGCCATATTTCTCCCTTCGGTTATGTACCGGCAATACGCCGGCGACAGATCGCATGCCGAATCAAGGCAGTTAACACACCTAACATGCCACCTAAAACTGTACCTAACACAGCAATGAGTGCTCGTTTAGGTTTTGTTTTTTCTTCTGCTATTACAGCAGGATCAAGCGTTTTAAACACATACTCTGGATTAGCCTCAGAAAGCATCAACGTTTTCGTTTGCTCCTCTATGAGCTGGTAAAATATTGTTTGCATATCTGTAACTGATGTTTTTTCCAGTTGTAACTTTAAATAATTAATATTTCTTTTTGCATCGATCTGATCGCGGACTTTCATGTAAGCGTTTAGATCATCAACAAACCAATCAGCCCACTGTTTTGCAATCGTTGGCGACAAAAAATCTACCGTTACAGTAATAAATCCTGTTTTCTTATCTTGCTCTATGGTAATAATTTTTGAAATTACTTTAAATAGTTCCCAATCTGTTGGTTCAACCGATTCCCCTTCTGAAACTTTACGAACCCATTTTTTCTCTGCTGTATTATAAATATCTGAGTCAATCTCCAATTTGCCTGTTTTTTTATTCATCCTTGTTGCTGCCATTAAAGGAACTTCCAAGTGATGATCACGGACAAAACGCACAGCAAATTGTCGAGATTGACCAATCTGGATAGCAATTGCAGTTGTATCTATAGCTGTTGATCCTAAACTCACTCCAGCTAAGGATGCTAATCCACCAAACTGACTGGCTAACGCAGACAATCCGCCCCCCTGTTGATCGCTAGATGGTGCTAGCATAACTGTCGATGTATAAACATTGGGGAGCCAGAAAGCAATCGCCAGCGCAATAACCGAACCCAATGTTGTTGCTAATAGAATATGCATCTTCCGTTGCCAGATAGCAGACAATAATTCTAACAGATCAATTCCATCATCTTGAAACGTTGGCAGATGCCCGTATTCAAGGTGGGAAGGAGCAGAAAGTAGTGAACGCCGTTTTTCCATGATTTAGTATCCGTGATTTCAAATTAATTACTTATTGCTTTCCAAGCTACACCTAACTGATACATCATCGTTGTTGCTGTACTCAAGGTACTCAAGCTATCAATATAATCTGTATCTAAAGGTACCACTATGGTATCACCCGGCTCTAAATTTCGTGACTTACGACTAAACCAATAGTTACTTGACGGCAACATAACAGAACCATCAGCTTTTATGACATAAATTCGATTTGTATCAGCTTGCTTTTTGTCACCACCCGCACGTTCTATATAGTCATTAATACTGAATGTTGCATCAAATGCTTGAGAAGAAGGGTATTGCACCTGGCCAGCAATAGATATGATATTTTGTAGTGATGGAATATAAATCTTATCGCCGTTCTCCAACAATATATCCGCTTGTTTATCACCAGCTAATATTTGAGGCATATTAATGGATAAACGACCCACTGCGTTCGTATTGTCAAGTTGATTAACCAGTGCCATCGCTTCTGTAGGGGGAACAGTATATGCTGCATTTGCGTTCTGTCGGCGTAAAGCCAATGTTGAAATTTCTTGACGTAATTGGCTTCGTAAAAAGGCTAATCGCTCATTTTCTATTTTTCTAAGTTCTTCTCGCGCAAAAACCGTTCCTTTGGGGTTTGCATATTGCGTTACACCCCCAACACGATTGATCAGTTCGCGTAAGCTTTCACCACGTTTGACTGTGTATATTCCGGGAAACTTCACTTCACCAAAAATTTCAACAGTGGCTTCTTCGCGCCAATCAGGGTGAGGCAACACGTTCACACTGTCTTTCGATAAAATTTGTGGTGATGCTGCTGATTTAGCAACAGAAAGGTCGATACGTTCATGGGCTAGATTGATATTACCTGATGATTGATCAACTCGAGATAATTCAATTTGATAAGCTGGCTCTTCAAATCCACCAGCAGCTTTTATTAAATTGGCTAATGTCATTCCTTTTGTAATCGGATAAAGCCCAGGATATTTTATTTCACCACGAATTTCAGTTAATTGAACTGGCTGAGCAAGACTCGATTGTGCTTTTAAGCGTTCAATAATAGGCCCAAGCAATGCGGCTCGTGAGTTATCAACAACTCGATCAGTTGCTGTATCATCGGCTACATTTTCTAATGTTAATTGATCTCGGTTTTGCACCTCTTCACCTGTAATTACAGCACCGGTTTGTTTATCAAGTAATTTATTATCTTCAGCACGAACTGCTTTTTGTTCAGAAGCTAACTGACTATCTGCATTACGGGCTGTCAGCGTGTTTTTACCTTTACTTAAAATGCTTCTTGCATCAGCATTAAAAATAATAATTTCATCTCGCGGTTGCAGAATATAATCATCAGGGCTAGCAACCTTATTCAACACATTACTAAGGCTAAACTGATAAACCTCAATATCATGCTTACTATTTATCTCTCTGACTAATAATGAATACTCTAAATCAGCGAGCAATTTCAAATCACGATCTTTATCTTTAATAATATTACTGATTCGTAAGCCTGGTTTATAACTGAAAACACCTTCATGAACTACGGCGCCTTTAAGTGAGACTATATTTTGGTTTTCTGTATTTGCTGCTATTACCGAAACATTATCACCATCTTTAATGATGAATTTAGCATCACGGGCTGATGCTAAATTTAGATTGAAAAGGCGTGTGCCTGTTTCCGTTTTTCGAGAAATTGAAACATCGTTCAATGCCCCTGATTTTACTCCTCCGGCTAATGAGAGCGCTTGCTTCAATGTTGTGCTTGGCGAATTCATTTCATAAATAGCAGGTCGTTTCACCAACCCCTGAACAGAAACTTCTCGGCCTTTAGGTGGCACAAAAATAGTATCGCCTGCCGACAAGCGAATATCTTTGCTTGTATCGCCAGAAAGCAACATGTCGTATAAGTCAATGTGTTCAATAACTTGATTATTACGTTTCACTTGGATATTACGTAATGAACCAATGGTGTCGACTCCTCCGGCTACAAGCAAGGCCTGTGTGACAGAGGTCAATGCATTAACATTATATGCTCCAGGCTTGTATGCATCACCCATGATGAATATTTGCATGGTTCGCATAGCACCAAATGTTACAGATGATTCAACACCGATATATTGTTTGCCTATACGCGTATTTAATTCTGATTTGACCTCTTGGAATGACAGGCCTGCAACTGAGATCGGCCCTAGCTTAGGAAAATCGATGCTACCATTACGACTTACTCTGAGTGTGAAGGTTGAGTTTTCTTTTCCGAATAATTGAATATTAATTTCATCGCCGGGGCCAACAACATAATCATCAGGAACTGGTAAATCATCTGTTGGAAACAGCGATGTAGGCTGACCAGCAAAAAGGTTATAGCCAAAAGGCTTTAATCCATTCCCTGCTTTTTTAATAACCTGACGCGGTTGAATGGTTGTAGGCGCAACTTCAGAGGTTGTTGATGTTGTTGATGTTGCTGTGCTACCCGAATTCAAAGAATCGAGATCTACTCCATATTGCGCAGCCAGCGCCTGCTGTTGTGCAGCAGGAAGCTGCTTAAATTTTGCCATCATTTCCGGTGAAATGTTTGCGGCATAACTATGAACTGACATGATACTTGCCAGTAAAAACGACATAGATAAGGATCTGATTTTCATCGGGTTAATATTCCTTTGAAACCTGCTCTGTTAGTTGAAACGATATTCGTAGTTGATGCCAAAAATATTACGATCTTGACCAGATATTTCATGATCTATGAACGACATATTCAGCGTTATCAGCCCTGCAAAAGCTGGTTGTTTAATTTGCGTGGAAATGCGTTTTATTTCTCTATTATCTAATTCTGTCTTATGAACAAATAATGATAACTGTTGATCGGTCGATAGTTGCCAGTAACTACCAACACTTAACTCTTGATCTGCTGGCATACTGAGAATAGAAGAGCGCTGATGTTGTAACACTTGCCCATAATAACTGCTAGTTGCCACTTGTTGCGTAGCATTTTCTACAACCAAGCGCATTGACTGCTTGCCCACTAACCATTGAGCATCGGCACCGATAATTTGGTATTTCAGCGTATCTCCACGCGTTTTACCTTGTTCCGCATAGAGCCCACCAGAACCATTCAATGGTAGAAGGGCAGAAAGTCTCCCATCAAATGAATAAAGCCCATTGTCATTGTCTGTGGTTATTGCATCCATCCACTCGCTGGATAACACACTGCCACTGTTGCCACCAAACCAAGATTTATACGTCCCACCTAATTGCAAAAAAGCCACAGGACGAAGAGATAAGCGCGATGCAGATAAATAATCATCTTTTGCTTCATTATCTTGTTTTGCTATAAGTGTTTCAAACCACAAGGAGCCCAATATTGGTATCTGTGGTTGTTGGTAGCTTAATGAAAAAGCGGGAATTGGTGATGACTGCTGTGCTAAACCGCTGGTATGTTGCCACCCAGGCCCCCACCAACGATCAAGCCACCCGATACTCAAACTTATGTCATGACTCGCTACAGCAAAATAACTGTGATCAAAATTCCAATTGTCTTCATCGCTTTTTGCTTGTCGATATCCAGATGCCACACGAAACGCAAACTGTTCTACCATCACTTCATGGCTGGCATTGATTCCTGCTTTTGTGCGCAGATAGCCCCCAAAACCATTGTTACCGGCTTGTGTGTCTGTTGCTCCGCCCAAAGTTAGATGACTTCGACCACGCCCTAATTTTTCACTGTCTAATCGATATTGCACACTGCGATAAGCCAGTTCTTCAGTTTTCGACATATGTTGAATATCGATATTACTGAATTGATCTGAAAACAATGACCAACGCACAGGGTATGAGTTTGTTGGCATTAGCAATAGACCACTATCTGCCATAACTTGGAGATCTGATCTGAAATATGGATCATCTGCTTCAACCCAAGGTGAACTCACCGAATGAAAACTGATAACGAGATTCAGTAGAATAATTAACTGACACATAGCTTTCACATTCAAACACTGAGCAAGAATTCTATTTTTCATAACCCACGCTACCGCCCCTGGCTTACCGCTACCACACAGCGAATTTCCTTTATATTTTGTATTTATTTTCAGCAAGTTATCTCTTTAATTAGCAGTAATAAGTTACTTGTAAAGTATTTCTTTATTACAATAAAACCGAACAACAATTCTGCTATTTATGAAATTTTAGCTTGATAGATCAACAAGTTGGCTATATGACTCTTTGCCACCAAGGAAGAATTCAAGAATTGAAGGCCTATTGATGCTACTGGCCTATGGGGTGCTATATCCATCATATTTGTCGCGCTCTTTATTAGTTAATCCTTAACAATTATTTTTATCGTATTTCATACCATTCTTAAGGATAGTACCTAACCCTCCTACTTTTTTCTATCAATTTATCCATTTGTTAGAAGATGATAAACAAAAAAGTTGTTTTTTTCCCTTTACAATCATGCAGATAAAATACTCCTCTATTGGCAGCCAGCTTAATATGCGCTTTTTCTGTATCAAATTCATATTTAAGAGGAAAAAGAAACAAAATCTATGGATTATTATCTTCCTCTATGAATATAGATAACATAATCGCTATATGCTAAGCCAATAGGCTTGCGTTTTTTCAAATAACAGGCGGACAGCGTCTTCGCCAAGTGATTAACGACGCTGGATAACGGCACTGGGAACCACAAATGGCTTGCCATCACTGTTAACAATATCCATGGTGTTGACGATATCCGCCATCAATTTATCGTTGTAGATAGCCATCCCAATCAACAACCACACCATGCTTTCGAGCGGTCATTTGCGTTTCCTGAAGGTGACCGTATCGGTCTGAGCCAAGGACTTAGAAATTAAGTCTGCGGGTAAAAGATCATGCAAGGAGTCAATTCGCTGGGGCGCATGAGCATTGATAATATCGGGTGCCTGCGGGATTTGCATAAAAAAATCCAGCGACCCGAGATAACTGGATTTTGATCCGAATTTTTGTCAGTCAATGCTTAACTGATCGGCATTACGTCCATTGGACGTGGTTTTCAGTTAAAAATAAAAACAAAGGGCGCTTTACGCGCCCTTGATATCTATTACCCTAATGCATCAACATCGTCAATTTTGGTATGACGAACGTCTTTACCTTTAACACAATAGATAATGTAATCACTGATATGCTGGCAACGATCACCAATCCGTTCAATGGATCGGGCACACCAGAGCACATCCAATACCTGTGGTATGGTGCGCGGATCTTCCATCATATAAGTCATCAATTCACGAATGATGGATTCATACTGACGGTCAATCTTGTCATCTTCATGATACAAACGCACAGCCGCTTCTACATCCATACGGGCGAACGCATCTAACGCATCATGCAGCATTTTGATCGCTAAACGACCCATGCTATCCAGCGACACTAATGGCGGTTGGGTGCGGCCAGCGTTATTCAGCACCATTCGCGCCAGTTTATCGGCGCTATCACCCATTCGTTCTAAGTCTGTAACCGTCTTGGAAATCATCAGGATCAAACGCAAATCGATTGCCGCGGGTTGGCGTTTGGCAATAATGCGGGTGCACTCTTCGTCGATCGCAACTTCCATCGCGTTTACTTTCAGATCAGTCTCAACGATATGACGCGCCAGTTCTACATCCTGAGAATGAATAGCTTCCAGTGCATCGCTGAGTTGTTGCTCAACCATGCCGCCCATGGCTAACACGCTACTGCGGATTGTTTCCAGTTCGTTATTAAACTGACCGGAGATATGTTTATTTACTTCCACGTTAACCTCCCGGGCTTATTAACCGTAGCGACCAGTGATGTAGTCTTCGGTTTTCTTCATCTTCGGTTTGGTGAAGATGGTGTTGGTATCAGAATATTCGATCAGTTCACCCATATACATGAACGCTGTTTGGTCAGAAACACGCGCAGCCTGTTGCATATTATGAGTTACGATCACTACGGTATATTTGTTCTTCAGTTCGTTAATTAATTCTTCAATTGTTAACGTCGAGATCGGATCCAATGCCGATGTTGGTTCGTCCAACAGCAACACTTCCGGCTCAATTGCGATAGCGCGTGCAATGACCAGACGTTGCTGCTGACCGCCTGATAAGCCAAAGGCATTTTCATTCAGACGATCTTTGACTTCTTCCCACAACGCGGCACCGCGCAGACTGCGTTCAACCGCTTCATCCAACTGACGACGATCATTGATGCCTTGCAGACGCAGACCATACACCACGTTTTCATAGATGGACTTTGGAAACGGGTTAGGACGCTGGAATACCATGCCAACACGACGGCGTAGTGCAGCTACATCGACTTGTTTGTCATAAATATTCTGTCCGTGAAGCAGAATTTCACCTTCGATCCGGCAAATTTCTACCAAGTCATTCATGCGATTGATACACCGCAGCAAGGTTGATTTACCACAGCCGGACGGGCCGATAAATGCCGTCACCTGCCCTTTCGGGATCTTCATACTGACATCAAACAATGCCTGTTTTTTGCCGTAGAACAGATCCAGCCCTTTAACTTCCAGTGCGGTTTTTTCCGCTGGCAGATTGACTAAATCAACCGCTTCGCTGGTACTGATAGTTGGTGTTACGTTAATCATACTTTTTTCTACTCCGGAAAAAGCCTTTGTTCCAGGGCGGTAAATTAGTTATCCAGCGCGCGATATTTTTCACGCAGATGGTTACGAATACTGATTGCAGTCAAGTTCAGACCGACAATAACGGTGACCAGCAGGAATGAAGTGGCATACACCAGCGGACGAGCCGCTTCCACATTCGGGCTTTGGAAACCAACGTCAAAAATATGGAAACCCAGATGCATGAATTTACGTTCCACATGCAAATATGGGAAATTGCCATCAACCGGTAAGGTTGGCGCCAGTTTTACCGCACCGACTAACATCAATGGGGCGACTTCACCCGCTGCACGCGCGATAGCCAGAATCAAACCGGTCATGATCGCGGGGCTCGCCATCGGCAATATAATGCGCCACAGGGTTTCCGCTTTCGTGGCACCTAATGCCAGTGAACCATGACGAACAGCACTTGGAATACGCGATAACCCTTCTTCTGTGGACACAATCACAACTGGCAACGTTAAGATTGCCAAGGTTATTGCCGACCACAACACGCCCGGAGAACCAAACACCGGATTTGGCAATGATTCAGGGTAGAATATCTTATCTAATGCACCACCAACCATGTAAACGAAGAAGCCTAAGCCAAACACCCCGTACACAATGGATGGCACACCCGCCAGGTTAATTACGGCGATACGGATGAGTTTCGTCATCATATTTTTACCTGCGTACTCATGCAGATAAACAGCCGCTACCACGCCTAAAGGTGTCACAATCACGGTCATCAGCATTACCATGAAAACGGTACCGAAGATTGCCGGGAAAACCCCACCTTCTGTATTCGCTTCACGCGGTTCATCAGTGACAAACTTACCAATCTGATGGAACCAGTGGCCGATCTTCTGAAGCCAGTTCATTTGGTTTGGCCAGTTCACATCCAACACTTGTGTTAACGGAATACTGACTTCTACGCCACGCATGTCTTTCATTACCAGCGTGTCGTGATTTGCTTGTGCACGAAGCTCAAACAAGCGTTTTTCTAATACCTGATACTGTTTATTTAATTCAGTACGTTGGTCAGCAAACTCTTTTTTGGCTGTGTCGTTCCATTCATTGTTCAGCTGCAATTTACGTTCTTTCAAACGCATCTTTTCCAGCTGGTAATTGATGGCACCAATATCACCTTTTTGCAGCGCATCCGCATCATGGTTCAGACTACGAACCCGTTTTAAGTGCTCTGGCAAAACTCGGTGAATGTTATCAGTCAACGGTTTGCCATCAACGACTAAGCGCTGAACGTAACCGTAGAAATTTCCGTTTGTTGCACGCTCTAGCACAGCCAGTTCATCTGGTTCAGTGCGTTGCTGAATATCGGTTTCCAACATCCAGCGGAAATCCAGCGGTACGAATTCACGGTTACCTGTTTTTACCAGATAACGCGTGAGCACTTCGCCAACATTAGCCGGTAGTTTGACACCAGTGGCCTGAATACGGGCACTGGGAACCAGTTCATGATCATATAACTCGCCGATCACAACTTCTGATTTGCCATTGTTATTCACATGCCACTCATAGATGGTATGTGGCCAGAAATAGACCAGTCCACGCCAGCCAATCAGCATCAACAGACCGATAACGGCAACCAGACTAAGACTCACCGCGCCACCTGTCATCCAGATCCAGGGAGAGCCTGATTTAAACCACTTTTTCATGCTGCTTTATCCTTTGATCCGATTACATGGAGCTGTATTTTTCACGCAGACGTTGGCGAATAAATTCGGCAATGCTGTTGAAAATAAAGGTGAACACGAACAGTACAAAGGCTGCCAGGAACAATACACGGTAGTGCGAACTGCCCACTTCTGATTCCGGCATTTCTACCGCGATGTTGGCCGCTAAGGTACGTAACCCCTCAAAGATACTCATGTTCATGATCGGTGTATTACCGGTGGCCATCAGTACAATCATGGTTTCGCCGACCGCACGGCCTAAGCCCATCATCACTGCAGAGAAAATACCCGGGCTCGCAGTCAGAATGACAACACGGCTCAATGTCTGCCACGGTGTGGCACCTAATGCCAGTGAGCCTTGAGTCAGATGTTTTGGCACCGAGAACACCGCATCTTCAGCAATCGAGAAGATAGTTGGGATCACCGCAAAACCCATCGCAATACCCACTACCAGTGAGTTGCGTTGGTCAAAACGAATACCGATATCATTGGTAATAAAGCCGCGCACATTACCGTGGAATAAATGTGTTTCCAGGAACGGGCTTATTTCAATACAGCCCCAGCCAATCAGCACAATCACCGGCACCAGAATCAGTGCATGCCAGCCTTCCGGCAATATCGATTTGATCTTACGTGGTAATGCATTCCAACCCATCCCGGTCGCTAAGATACCCAGCGGTAATGACACCAGCATCAGTACAATCCCTGGCAGGTTTTCTTCAATTGCCGGTGCCAGCCACAGACCAGCCAAGAAACCGAGAATAACCGTTGGCAATGCCGCCATGATTTCAACAGTAGGTTTGACGAAATTACGCATTCCCGCCGACATGAAATAGCCCGCATAAATGGCACCCGACAAAGCGATAGGCACGGCAAACAACATGGCATAAAACGCTGCTTTCAACGTACCGAAAGCTAACGGCACCAGACTCAGTTTGGGTTCAAAGTCATCAGAGGCTGATGTCGATTGCCATACGAACTGCGGCTCTGGATAACCTTCGTACCATACCTGCGTCCACAAGGAACTCCAGCTCACTTCCGGGTGTTCATTGTTAACGTGAAACAGCTGGAATTTATCATTCTGCTGTAACAGCAACGCCGAGTTACGCGGCGACAGTGCCATCGCATCTAACGCAGTGGTACCTAGATTTTCAGCATACAAACGCGCATGGCTGGTGGTGTAAAACAGTTCAATATGGTTCTCACCAGACAAAGTCGCAAAACCTTTACGGTTATGTTCCGGCGCTAATGCACGAACTGATTTGTCTGCCTGAAATTCACGAATTTGGGTAAATTTACGTTCGCCGTTTTTCAACACTTCAAACCACTGCGAAATCACGCCGTTATCGTTTGCAACCAGCAATGACGAAGCGCCACTCAGCAACGAGATGTTGGTAACATTCGCTTGCTGTGCGTTCACTTGTAATGATGCTTTCAGCGTGATGTTTTCAGGGGTCACGATATTGTAGATAGACAATAAATTGCCCACGCGCACCAATAAAACATTTAAATTCGGCGTTAAGATCAACTGATCGATTTTGCCAGTGATCTCTGGCAAACGATAATGCTGGCTCTGCCATTCCACTTCACCGGAAAGGAAGTTTTCTTCACCGCTTTGTACTAATAATTGTGCACCCGCTTCCGTCGCAAACGCGAACACTCGTTTATCTGATTTAGCTTCATAAGCTAACTGAGTGATCGCATGCCCTTCAGGATCCAGTTCGATGGCGTTATTACCCAGCGGATATTTGATTTCTGCTTCGGTAATATGAGCTTTGCCTTCTGGGTAAGTAGTCACAAAATCAGGCTGTAATACCTGCGCTTTACCATTGGCAAAACCATAAACTACCATGGGTTTACCAAGTGCAGTATTGGCCACTGCAGTTACGGTATCAGCAGATGAGTTATGCAGTAACACGCTACCAACTGGATGACCCGAATCTTTATTCAGCGAAAAGAAATCGATATCGCCTTGTTGGCTGAAACGATAACCCACCTGATTTTGCTCATCGGTTCCCAAGATCGCAGTTGTGCCCTTTACTGGCACCTGCAAAGAAGCAGCAGGTTCCAATGAGGCACCGACGAAAATAGGTTTAACCACATAGAGCAGATAGAAAAAAATCAGTAGCAACGCAACCAGCACCAGGATACCCCCGGTAGTTACGCCGACACTGGCAAGACGATCAGTAACACGCCGCTTTCGGCTGCCTGCCATCGTCAGATTGATGGATTCTGTTGACATGAAGACCTCAACTCCACTTTAGAGTAGCGCCATTCTAGGGAAGTCAGATGACAGTTTTGTTACAGCACTGTCATTTGTTGTTATTTCAGCATTTAGTTTAGTGCCGGAATGATTCTTTAGAGCTCAATTACAGCGCTTGACACCAGATTGTCATATAGTTGACATATAATATGACTGCAATGCTTTGTTATCTAAGCATGTGCAGCAAGAAAAAAGAGCGATGAGGATTGGCATGAATAGTGACAAATTATGGCTTGAAAAAGAGCTGAGCTGGCTTTCATTTAATAGCCGTGTATTGCAGGAAGCAATGGATAAATCAGTGCCGCTAATTGAGCGGGTCCGCTTTCTCGGTATTTTCTCCAATAACCAAGATGAATTTTTTAAAGTCCGAGTTGCTGATGTAAAACGGCGCGTGCTGATCCATAAAGAACATGGCGGTGACCCAAAAGCCGAAGACTTGCTGCACGTGATCCAAGATCGGGTTATGGAACTGGGGCAAATCTTCGACAGCACCTACCATGAACTGATGATGGCGTTAGCGCGACACAATATCTTCCTCATCAATGAAGAACAAACCAGCCCCGAACAACAGATCTGGTTACGCAATTTCTTCAAAGAAAAAGTATTACGCCATATCAGCCCTATTTTACTCACCAGCGATAGCGACCCCGTTAGTTTTCTGAAAGACCAATACACCTACCTCGCGGTCAAGATGAAAAAAGAAGGCAAACACGGGCAATATGCGCTGATTGAAGTGCCTACCGATCACGTTCCGCGTTTTGTGCCTGTACCAAGCGATGGTAATCGTGGGAAAAAAGTCTTAATTATTCTGGATAACGTCATCCGTTTTTGTCTGGATGATATTTTCCGTGGCTTCTTTGAATATGACACCATTGCCGCTTATTCCGTCAAAATGACCCGTGATGCGGAATTTGACCTATCGTCGCAGATGGATTTAACCCTGCTGGAAAAAACCAGCGAAGGGTTAAAACAACGCCTCAAAGCACTGCCGGTTCGCTTCTCATATGATCGCGAAATGCCACAGGCGATGGTGCAATTTCTGACCAGCAAATTAGAAATGAGCCACTACGACTCAATCATGCCGGGTGGCCGTTATCATAACTTCAAAGATTTTATCGGCTTTCCGAATGTAGGCCGCACCTATCTGGAAAATTACAAACTGCCAGCGCTCGATTGCCAGGATTTTGAGCGGCATCAGACGGTATTCCAAGCGATCACCGAACAAGACATTCTGCTGCACTACCCTTATCACAAATTCAAATACATGACCGAGATCTTACGGCAGGCCTCTTTCGACCCGGCAGTTGTCTCAATCAAAATGAATATATACCGTGTTGCCAGTCAATCACGGGTCATCGACTCCCTGATTGATGCCGCCAACAACGGCAAACGCGTGACGGTCGTGGTAGAACTGCAGGCGCGCTTTGATGAAGCCGCCAACATCAAATGGGCAAACCGCCTGAAAGATGCGGGTGTGAAAGTATTGTTTGGTCTTGATAGCCTGAAAGTGCACTCCAAGTTGTGTCTGATAACGCGTCGCGAAGGTGATGAGCAAGTCCGTTATGCACATATTGGCACGGGTAACTTCAACGAAAAAACAGCGAAGATCTATACCGACTTCTCACTGTTTACCCGTCATCCGGAAATTGCAGCCGAAGTCGATAACGTATTTGAATTTATCGAGCACCCTTATCGTCGAATCAAATTCAATCACCTTCTGGTATCGCCGATCAATTCACGGCGTTATATCTACCGCTTGATCGACAATGAGTTAACTAATGCCCGAGCTGGCTTGCCGGCTGAAATTACTATCAAGATCAATAACCTAGTTGATACCGGCATGGTGCAGCGCTTATATGCAGCGAGTCAGGCAGGCGTGAAAATCCGCATGATCATCCGTGGTATGTGTTCACTGGTACCGGGCATTCCAGGCATCAGCGATAACATTTCTATTATTAGTATCGTTGACCGCTATCTGGAACATCCTCGCATCATGGTGTTCCACAATAATGGTAATCCGAAAGTGTTTATTTCATCCGCCGATTGGATGACACGGAATCTGGATCATCGTGTGGAAGTGGGTACGCCGGTTTATGATGAACGCTTAAAACAGCGGATAATAGATCTGCTGGAAATACAGTTTAATGACACCACGAAAGCGCGTGTGATTGATGCGGATCAACGGAACAGCTATGTTCCGCGCGGAAATCGTCGTAAAATTCGTTCACAAATCTGTATTTACGAATACCTGCAACGACTGGAGTTACCAACAGATGCCGAATAACATGCTTGCTGCGATCGATCTGGGTTCCAATAGTTTTCATATGATGGTTGCCCGTGTGGTTGATGGTCGCTTACAAGTTGTCGATCGGTTAAAAGAACGGGTTCGTCTGGCCGAAGGTATGGACGAATTCAAAAATCTGTCGGAAGAAGCCATGCAGCGCGGGCTTAATTGCTTGGCGCTGTTTGCTGAGCGTATGCAAAGCATCCACCCGGATGCGATTCGTATTACCGGCACCTATACCCTGCGTGTTGCTCATAACGCGCAACACTTCATTGAGCGCGCCAAGTTATTGCTCGGTCATCCCATCGAAATCATTTCTGGTTTGGAAGAAGCTCGTCTGATTTATCAGGGGGTTTCGCATACACAACATACGCAAGGTCGTATGTTGGTGATTGATATTGGTGGTGGTAGTACTGAACTGATCATTGGTGAAAAATATCTGCCGATGGCACTGACCAGCCGTAAAATGGGCTGTGTTACTTTTACCAAGCAATTTTTCAGTAATGGGAAATTGTCAGAAAAAAACTTCAACTCCGCTATCTTTGAAGCACTGCACCAGTTGGAACCGATCTTAACTCAATTTACCACGTTGGGTTGGCGCCAATGTCTGGGTAGCTCGGGTACCATCAAAACGGTGAAAGAGTTGCTACTGGCAGCTGGTGGCGATGGCCAAATTACACTGGCCGGGCTTGAACATCTGAAACAACAGATGGTTCAGCAAAAATATATCGCAGAACTGAGTTTACCTGAGCTGACTGACGATCGACGTCCAGTGATTGCAGCCGGCGTATCGATTTTGATCGCCCTGTTCCAAGGGTTGGGAATTGAACACATGGATTACTCTGACGGTGCATTACGTGAAGGGATCTTGTACGAATTTGCCTCGCGCCAAGAACAACATGATACCCGTGAACAGACTGCTAAAGGGCTGGCGGATATGTATCACATCGATATTCCGCAAGCGCATCGGGTTAAAAAAACAACCTTAGCCCTGTTCGATGCCGTCTGCGTTGACTGGCAGCTCTCATACGAACAAATGCGCCCATTAATCAGCTGGGCGGCTGCACTGCATGAAGTCGGGCTGGTGATCAACTTTTCTGCCATCCAACGTCACTCTTCTTACATTCTACAAAACTCTGATCTGCCAGGTTTTAACCAAGAAGAGCAACAAGCGCTGGCTTCGTTGGTGCGTTTCCATCGTAAAGCCATCAAAGCTTATGAGTTCAGCCCAATCCCTAACTATGATGATCAGGCCATCTGGCGTTGTATTCGGATATTACGTATTGCCGTGGCATTAAATCATCGCCGGATGGATGAACTACTGCCGCATATTGGTATTCGCGTCATTGGCGACACCATGACGCTGATCCTTCCTAATCACTGGTGTGAAAACAATAAGCTACTGATGCAAAATCTGGAACGCGAGCAAAAATACATGAAAGCCATGCTCTGGGAACTGGTGCTGGAAGTAGTCAATTAATCTCAGGCAAAGAGATGGGAAGTACACTTCCTATTCGCTTGCCGCTGCGATAAATGCTTAACAGCCAGCAAAACAAGACACAATCCGGCGACTGTTATTGGTCCTGAAGCATAACGGATCATCACAGTGCCGGTGAGTATGTGCAGGAATGGCTTAAATTCATAAAACAAATCCGGCAAGATCCATCTTTTCTGCGGAACAGCAATATTGTCCGTGCGGCGATATGCTGAACGCATGATCCAGATCGCAGCACCAACAAAATAGAACACTGAAGCAGAAAATAATAACAATGGCAGCTCTGCAAAACTTAATAACAAGATCCCCAGCGTTAAATAAACCGTAGGCAATGCTTCATAGATCATTAAAGGAATCATGTCTGAATCTCCCAGTACAATCCGTTGCTGGCGCCACTAAATCCAGTTAGAAATGATTTTTCAGCTCATTTTGGATTATAGAAGAAGATTCATATGAGGTATTTTATTTGGTGGGTTTGTTATTCTGGATCAAGTAACTACTGATTTTTTGCGCGCTGTTTTTCCGCTTTTTTCTCAGCCCGACGGCGACGGAAAAAATCACTGAGCTGCTGGCTGCATGTCTCTGCTGCGATTCCGCCTGTAATTCCAACCACATGGTTATGCCGGGGATCGCTCAAAATATCAAAAACCGAGCCTGCAGCACCGGTTTTCAGATCACTGGCACCATACACGACGCGTGCGATACGGCTGTGGATCATCGCTCCGGCGCACATCACGCAAGGCTCTAACGTGACATATAACGTAGCGCCAAGCAGCCGATAATTACCGATCAATTCGCCAGCCTGCCGGATCGCCATGATTTCTGCATGCGCACAGGGATCATGCCGACTGATGGATAAATTCCAGCCCTCGCCTATCACCTTATTGTCTAACACCAACACGGCACCCACAGGCACTTCCCCTGCTTGTTCCGCACGTTCAGCCAGTTGCATCGCGTAGTGCATCCAGTAAATATCTTGTTCTGCTTGTGACATGAAACACCCTCTATGAGGCGCTTATTATGCCGGAGTGAGGAGATATCGAGAAGGCGAGATAATCATTAGAAAATACAAATAAAAAAGCGGAGCTATGAAAGCTCCGCTGATGTTTAAGCAATATTATTTGCTTAACACTTCCAGTTGCTTGGCAACAATCTTCGCAGGCAGAGGGATGTAACCATCTTTCTCTACGATGTTCTGACCAGTTTTAGACAGAACCATTTTCAGGAACTCTTTCTGCATTGGGTCCAGTGGCTTGTTTGGTGCCTTGTTTACGTAGATAAACAAGTAACGAGACAGTGGATATGCACCTGAAATTGCATTTTCTTCGCTTGCTTCGATGAAGGTTTTGCCACCATCTTTAGACAACGGAACTGCTTTCACGCCTGATGTTTTGTAACCAATGCCTGAGTAACCCAAACCATTCAGTGATGCGGCTACTGACTGTACTACAGAAGCAGAACCTGGCTGTTCGTTAACGGTGTTTTTGAAGTCACCTTTACACAGCGCATGTTCTTTGAAGTAACCGTAAGTACCAGATACTGAGTTACGACCAAACAATTGAATGTCTTTATCGGCCCACTCACCAGTCAGACCCAAATCACTCCATTTAGTGGTGGTTTGAGTACCACCACATTTCATGGTGCTGGAGAAAGTTTCATCTAACTGCAGCATAGTTAACCCTTTAATTGGGTTATCTTTGTGTGCAAACACAGCTAAAGCGTCGATAGCTACTGGTACTGCTGTTGGCTTATAACCGTAATGTTTTTCGAAAGCTTCGATTTCGCCTTCTTTCATGGTACGGCTCATCGGGCCAAACTGAGAAGTACCTTCAGTCAGTGCTGGTGGTGCAGTTGCAGAACCTGCCGCTTGAATTTGAATATTAACGTTTGGATAAATATGTTTATATTCTTCAGCCCACAGGGTCATCATGTTAGCCAGTGTATCTGAACCAACAGAAGACAGGTTACCTGAGATACCGCTTACTTTCTGATATTCAGGGATTGCTGCATCTACGCCTGCGGCCCATACATGGCTTGACAGGAAGCTGGCAGCTGCAAAACCAACTACACTAACTACTTTGTTCAGTTTCATCCACTTTCTCCAGTTGAGAATGTTCTCTAAGTTGACGCAGATAAGTATCTGCTGCCAATGTGACGACTTTAATAAAGATAGATGACAGTTATGTGACAATAAAAGTAACTGTTAGTTTTTAACAACCAGACTTTCCGGGATCAAAAAGCTGAAGCAACTGCCCTTGCCAAGCGCACTTTCAATGTTCAAGGCGCTGTCGTGATGACTCAGTGCATGCTTAACGATCGCCAGCCCCAAGCCTGAACCGCCTGTCTGTCGTGAGCGCGCTCGATCGACGCGATAAAAACGATCTGTCAGTCGCCCCAAGTGCTCCAGAGCAATACCATCGCCTTCATCTGTCACCGAAAAATGCGCTTTGGTGCCATTACGACGCCATTCCACGGTAATTTTGCGACCAGCAGGGGTGTATTTGATCGCGTTATTAACCAGATTCGTCATCGCACTGCGTAATTGATCTTCATCGCCATGCACTCTGAGTTCTTCATCAATTTTAAAGTGCAAGTCATGCCGCATGGCACCGCTCAGTGCTTTCGCTTCATGCTGCAACATCAATAACATTCTCGGCACATCGACCACACGGGTGCGATCAATATCGGTGGCGACTTCAATTCGCGATAAGGTTAAAAGCTGATCGACCAGATTATCCATGCGTAAGGTTTGCTCAAGCATCACCTGCTGCATTTTTTTCCAGCGTGCCGGCGGGGGCAGATCTTCCTCCAGCATTTCCAGATAACCTTTCAAGACTGTCAGTGGCGTACGCAGTTCGTGCGAGACATTGGCAACAAAGTTTTTGCGCATGTTCTCGACACTTCGTATTCGCGTAATGTCACGCACGACCAACATGAATTGATCGTCGGCATAAGGCATTACCCGCACTTCCAGCACTTTGTCATCATTGATTGGCGATGGCATTTCCAGCGGTTCACTGAACTCTTTTTGCTGTAAAAAGCCAACAAAAGCAGGATAACGAATTAAATTGCTGATGTTCTGCCCAGCATCTTCCGGCCAACGAAAGCCCAGACATTGCCCGGCTAACCGATTACACCAAATGATAGAACCATCATTCCGACACACAACTGCCGCATCCGGTAATGCTTCGGCGCCTTCACGGAAACGTCGGATCACACTGGCCAGCTCACGACGCCGCATACGGTGACGTTGCTGTAACCGATAGATACCATTAAAGATCAGTTCCCACGTCCCCGGCCCTTGTGGTGGGATCAAACTGCGATCGTTCCACAACCAATCTTGCAGACGTTTCTGATAGCGATAAAACCAGAAAATGTGGTAGATCAAGGCAATAATAAGGCCTAATCGCCAGTCACCCAGTAATGCGCCGGCTAACAAAAGTGGCGTATATAACACGACAATTTTTTTAGCCAGAGATATCCAGTAATTGGGTTGTTGCATACAGTCCCTTAAATGCGGGAAGAAAAACGATAACCTGCACCACGCACAGTCTGAATTAACACTTCATGCCCAGTCGTCGCCATGACCTTCCGCAGACGACGAATATGCACATCAACAGTGCGATCTTCGACGTACACATTAGTGCCCCATACGTTATTCAGTAACTGTTCACGGCTATAAACCCGTTCTGGGTGTGTCATAAAGAAATGCAACAAACGGAATTCTGTCGGCCCCATATCCAGTGGCAGATCGTTTGCGGTTACACGGTGGGACACCGGATCAAGGCGTAACCCTTGTACATCGATCACGTCTTCTGTCGCGGTTGGAACAGAGCGGCGCATGACGGCTTTGATCCGCGCGGTCAGCTCTTTTGGAGAGAAAGGCTTAGTAATGTAGTCATCCGCCCCTACTTCCAGCCCGCGGACTTTATCTTCTTCTTCGCCACGCGCAGTTAGCATGACAATTGGAATATTTCGTGTCAGTTCTTCCTGTTTCATCAATTTAATGAATTGGATACCACTGCCACCAGGGATCATCCAGTCGAGCAGGATCAGCTCTGGATATGGCTCTTTCACCAACGCCACAGCTTCAGAAAAATCAGCGGCTTCCACAGCCTCAAACCCACGTTGTTCCAGCATGAAACACAACATCTCGCGGATGGGCGCTTCATCCTCAACAACCAAAACACGCTTTGACATGATAAAAACCCTTTTATGACAAGTCTGATGCCATTATCAGAAGGTTTTATGACAGTTTTATGATAGGCGCTATTCCTGTCATATCAAGGCAATACAATTCTGCTTTCACCACCGCCCATACTTTGTACTTTAATTTGCACTCCAATCCGCTCCACCAGTGTTTGCACATGTGAAATAACACCGACTTGTCTACCCGCAGCTTGTAAAGCATCCAGACTGGCAATAGCCGTATCCAGACTTTCCGGGTCGAGTGTGCCAAAGCCTTCATCAATAAACAGTGATTCAATTCGGGTATCGTGCGATGACAATGATGACAGGCCTAAAGCCAGCGCCAATGACACGAGAAAACTTTCACCACCAGACAATGACTCTACCGCGCGAATATCATCTCCCATGTCTCGGTCTATGACTTGCAGCGCCAGATCAGTGCCCGGCACTCGCTGCAACTGATAACGTGGGGCTAATTCAGCTAAATGTAAGTTAGCCAACCCTAACAACTGTTCCAACGTCAGGCTTTGCGCAAAGGTGCGGAATTTAGCACCACTGGCTGAGCCAATCAGATCGCTCAACTGCTGCCAGCGATCACTGATCTGTAATTGTGCCTGATAGGCTTGTTGCAGCTCAGCTTGTGTGACTGCCGCTTCTTCTGCCTGTAACTGCAGTCGTTTAATATCGAATAACAGCTGATCTAGGTCTTGCAGATGCAGCGTCATCTCTTGCTGACGAGCAATCAGTTGATTGAGATCTAACATTGCCCACTCGGGCTGGGCTTGTTGTAACGCCTCACAACGTTTGAGCTGGAGCTCGATCTGTTGCTCACGTTCCTGCAACCGTGTTTTGGCCTGCGTGAGTAGCTCATCTAAATGTGCCAATTGTTCGCGCTGCAAACGCACATGTTCTATTGGCACAATTAACAGCTGGCGGATCTCATATTCGGTTAAATTTAATTTTTGCTGCTGCTGCATGGTGCTGCGCAATAACGTGCGCTGCTGAGCCTGCAGTTGTTCCAAATGGTGTTGTTGGCTGGCCACTTGCGATTGCAAGGCGATCCGTTGTTCCTGCCATTGTTGCAGTTGCTGCTGTTGCTGCTCCGCCAATTGCCTGTTTTGTTGCAGACGCTGAAGCCATTGTTGTTCTAACGGCTCGGCCGCCTGACCGTTTAGACATTGCTGACGCATTGCCAGTGTTTGTTGATAATCTGCCTGAATACGTTGCAACTCTTGCTGACGCAGTTGCAGTTGTTCCTGCAGTGTTTGCAAACGGCTGTTTTGCACTGATAGCGCGGAATGTAATTGCTGATATTGTTGTTCGATTGAATTCCAGCGCTGTTCTACTTGTTGATATTCCTGACAGCATGTTAGCCAGCCTTGTAACCAGATTTCGCCCTGTTGTAAGTTCAGATGCGGGCGCCAGTCCAACGGGGCCAGTTGTTCTTCCAGTGACAATTCACTTTGCTGTAAACGTAAAAGTAACGCGGATTGTTGTTGCTGTAACTGTTCAAACGCACTTTGTTGCATGCCGCTCTGACGGCGTAATTCCATTAACTCACGCTCATGCAATTGCGCCTGCTGGCTGATTTTTTCCTGCTGAGCCAATAGTTGTTGCTGACGCTCAAATTGCGCGCGGGCTAATTCATATTGCTGATGCAACTCACCGGCTTGCACACCTTGCTGATGCTGCAATTGCGCCAGCAAAACTGCCAATGGCAACCACTGACTGTCATCTTCCGGCCATGCAGGAAGCAGCGAGGTATGAGCCTGACGCAGCGCTTGCCATTGCAATGCTTGTGTCTGTAAAGCTTCATCCAATTGGATAAGCTGACGCTCCAGCTCTTTTCCAGCCCGTTGCGTTTGTAATTCCGCTTCCTGTAATTGTGCGGCTTCCACCTGCCCTTTTTCTAATTGCTGCTGCAGGAAAAGTTGCTGACGTTCTAACTGTTGTAACAGACTGTCCGTGACCATCTCATGCTGATAAGGATGGTGGCTAGAACCACATAGTGGACACGGCTCGTTATCAACCAGATAACCACGGTAATCCTGCAATTGGCTACGTAACAACGCTTGTTTCAGCGTGTGATGCACCTCTTTCAATTGCGCACGTAAATCATCTAATTCCGGTTGAATCGCTTGCTGACGTAGCGTGATTTGCTGCAATGCTTGCTGTGCTAATTGCAACCGCTGAACTAATTCGGCTCGTTGTCGCTGGCTTAAGATTACCTGTTCAGCCAACCCTTTCAGATGATGACAACGTTCCGCCAGACTCTGCGCTTCCTGCCAACGGCTGTGCAACTGTTGTAACGACTGCCACTCCTGCGGTGTACCTTCTTGTTGTAAACGCAGATTAATGGCCTGCAACGCTTCTTGTTGATGCTGAAAATGGCCCTGCACAATAATTTGTGCCTGCTCTAACTCACGCAACTGCCGCTGAAAAATAGCAATCTGTTGGTTCTGTTGTTGCCAGCGTTGCTGTTCGCCCAGAAAATCTTGCATCGCTTTTAGCAATGGTTGCTGCTGCTGCGCCTGACGCTGCCAATGGCTGTTTTCTGCTAACCAAACCTGTAACTCTGAGCGTTGCTGCTGGAGCTGCCGCAAGGTGTGTTGCTGCTGCTCGCGCACTTGCTGTTGCACCGCAGTGTCAGCCTGCAGCGCCAATAACTGCTGGGCTGCCTGTTCGACTTGTTGTTGTCGCTCAGATAACGAGTTATCCAGTTCGCGCGCCTGCCGGATCTCACGCTGCACCACAGCATATTCAGCTTCGCCACCATCACGTTGCTGCAGCACTTGCTGATATTGCTGTTGTAATGGCTGCTCTAATTCCAGATGTTGGGAAAGCTGCTGTTGCTGGCGCTGCAAGGTTTCCGTGACTTGCTGTAATTCAATAACCGTGCGATCTAGCTGTTCATGTTCCGGCCGTGCAACTTGTGCTTTTTCCAATAATGCCAGTTGTTGACGGTGGGCTTCCTGCGCCTGCCATTCCGCCAGTACGGTTTGTAATTGCTGGCGCGATTCCTCTGTGACACCTTGTAACTCTTGCAGGCGGAATTGCATGCCCTGCCATTCTTGCAACAAACTGAGTTTCTGAGTTAACTGCTTTTGTTGCAATGACAAATTATTAAATTGCCATAACAGATTATCGCGATCGTCCTGACTGAACTGTGGTTGATCGCCAATCTTCTCTTCGAGTGTGGCTAATTGCTGGCGCTCCGTTTTGGCCCGTTCATACGCCGCCACAGAGAGTTGCGAATAATGTTCCGTGCCTGTCATGCGCTCCAACAATGCTGAGCGTTCATCCATACTGGCCTTCAGAAATGCGGCAAAGTCACCTTGTGGTAAAATCACGGCGCGCCGAAACTGCTCCCAGTTCAGGCCAATTTTTTCCTCAATCTGGCTTTGCACATCACGCTGGCCACCGGCATAGGTAACACCGCCTTCAGATAACTGGCGCAACGAACGTTCTTGTTTCTGACACTTGCCATCCGGGCGATTACGCGCCCGACGTACCGACCAGCGCGCGCAATAACGCTGACCATCGCGACCTGAAAATTCAACCTCGGCATAACCGGAGAATGCTCCACGACTTAAGATCAGGCGCACATCGTTGGCTTTTAACCGCTCACTATCATCAGCGCGGCCAATTTCCGCCATGTTTTTCTTATTTGATGGGAAACGCGCGATCTGGTCATATAACGCCAGACAAATCGCGTCCAAAATGGTGCTTTTCCCCGCCCCGGTATTACCGGTGATCGCAAACAGGCCGCTGTCGCTCAAGCGACCTTGCGTAAAATCGATATCGAAGGGATGAGTTAAACTAGCGAGGTTTTCACCACGAACCGCAAGTATTTTCATAATGCCGGATGCTCCAATACGGTTTCTAACTCTTCAAAACAATTCACCAGTTCCATATCAGGGGCAGAGGCATATTGCCGCTGATAACACAGTTCAAACACTTCCCGCGACGTCAACGAATCGAGTGGCACAGTGGTCATCTGATCGGCGATGCCCAAACCATGCCCAGTATATTCGGTATGAATGCGCGCCAAGCGCACTGGCTTATCGGTGAGTGCCGCTAATACCCGCTCGCGCAGACGGGCTTCAGGTTTATCGAGTTTCACACGGACTTCCAAAAACGGACGCTGGTTATGCGGTAAATCGGCCAGTGAAAGCGCACTCAGCTCGGCCAAAACTTCATCTAATGGTGCAGCTTGGGTGGGCAGGCGCAAAATATCGACCGTATGCGGTACACGGATCTTATCCGTCACCGCGATTTGATGATTGTTGACGGTTAATTCAAGCACCCGATGCGGGTAATGTTGTTCCGCCAGCGATAACGGTAACGGGGAACCGGAATAATGAACCCGTTCACTCAAGGCTTGGCTTAAATGCAAATGCCCTAACGCCACATGATCGGCACCATCAAACACGGAAAGAGGCAAAGCATGCTGGTTGCCGCCTAAGATCTTTCGTTCCGATAACTCCGACAGTTCGCCACTTTGCAGATAGGCATGCCCCAATGCCAAGATGGGTTGTTCCGCTGTACGCTGAGTATCGATATGGGCAAAAACTTGCTGGTAAACCTCTCTGACTCCAGCCACCAGACGATCATCCCCTGCAGTTTGTTCATCACTAATACGTAAATCGGCACTACGCAGGAATGGTACAGCAGCACACCAGGCGGCTATTTTCCCTGTTTTATCTTTCAGAGGGATCGCTAGTTTTTCGCAATTAAGTTGGCCGGCCTCATCGCGCTCAATCGCGCCAATTAAATGCAGATCAAAGGATTTGAGTAATTCATGCGGCGCATCAAGTTTTGATGGTGAATCGTGATTGCCAGCAATAATGATGACATTCAGATGCGGACGTTGCTGACGTAAGCTCGCCAGAAATTGGTAAAAAAGCTGCCAGCTCGTTGCTGATGGATTGGCGGTATCAAATATATCGCCCGCGACCAATAAACCATCGATATCGCGTTGCACTATCTCATTCATTAACCAATCAAGAAATGAACGATGCTCATAGTAACGTTCATGACCGTGCAAACGATGTCCCAGATGCCAGTCGGCGGTATGCAGTAATTTCACAGTGCTCAGCAACAGATCAGGAAGTAGTTCTCCGTAACATGATGGCTGACGCGCCCTTTTTCAAGCGTACGTTTTCAAGCGTCACGGCACTCCATCCAGTATTCCTCTAATTGCCAGACCGGATGTTTATGCGCTTCTTTGATTTTAAAGCCCTGCTTTTGATAAAACTCAATCTCATCGGCATGGTCAGCACACGCCCGATGATACAACACCGGATGGTTCTGTTTGGCCAGCCCCAATAACTCCTCAGCCAACTGCTGGCGCTGACAACTGGGCTCAACATACAGCTCCAGCAGCTCATCCGCTTTTAAAGCGACAAAACCCACCAGATGATTTTCATCATCGGCAACCCAAACTTCTGTGCCACACTCCAGTTGCTTACGCATCGACTCCTGCCTGTGCCACCAGGTAGCCGCTGGCAAAAACTCATCGGCATGCAATGACGCTTGCAACCAGATGGCTGTCAGTTGTGGCATATCTTGTGGTTCGCTGCGTCGAATCACCATGATCTACTCCGAGTTAAACTTAACTTTAGTGTACTCAGCCAGCAGAAAGACATAGCCAAGTGGTTATCAGGTTGTGAATCAGCTCCGGTTTTTATCCGGGTAATGCCGAAGCGATCACAATGCTGTTAGAATGCGATTCCTTTTAAACATGACTGAGGTCGCCATGTGGTTTAAAAACCTGCAACTGTACCGCTTTACTCGTCCTTTCGAACACGATGCTGACAGCCTGGAAAAGATGCTACAAAGCCATCTGTTTACGCCCTGCGGTAGTCAGGAGATGAGCAAATTCGGTTGGATTTCCCCATTGGGAAAACACGCAGAAGTATTGGTGCATGAAGTGCAAGGGCAGTTGCTGTTATGTGCTAAAAAGGAAGAAAAAATGCTGCCCGCTGCCGTCATCAAAGACATGCTGCAGGAAAAAATCGATGATATGGAAGCAGCACAAGGTCGGGCACTGAAGAAAAAAGAGAAAGAATCACTGAAAGAAGAGATCCTGTATACACTGTTGCCGCGTGCCTTCCCGCGTTCCAGCCAGACCTTCTTGTGGATCAATGCGGCGGAAAACTATCTGGTCGTCGATGCAGGTTCATCGAAAAAAGCCGACGACGTATTATCGCTGTTGCGTAAATGCACCGGCAGTCTGCCCGTTGTGCCGTTTGCGCTGTTAAACCCGCCAGAAATCACCATGACCGAATGGCTGAATGCCGGAGCCGCACCGGCTGGTTTTACGTTGGAAGATGAAGCCGAACTGCGTTCCGCACTGGAGCACGGCGGCATCATCCGCTGTAAAGAACAAGATCTGGTGTGTGATGAAATCAAATCGCATCTGTTAGCCGATAAAATGGTGACTAAACTGGCACTGAACTGGTCAGACACCGTCAGTTTTGTGTTGAGTGATGACCTATCGATTAAGCGTCTGAAATTCAGTGAAGAACTGCGTGAACAAAATGAAGATGTGGTGTCGGAAGATCAAGTCGCCCGCATGGATGCCGACTTTGCACTGATGACCGGTGAATTAGCGAAATTCGTTCCCGAGCTGGTAGCTGCGCTTGGCGGAGAAAAAGCCGAATAAGCGCATTCGTTCAGCACCAAACTAGATAAAAACAATGCAAAAACAGCGGGAATGAGCATATCGTCCCGCTGTTTTTACAGATATATCCTTAATACCCCTTTCCAGAGTACAATCGCGCGCCCGATGCCATCAGGTGGCATCTTACTGACCTGTGATCAGACAAGATGAGAACAACATGTTTAAACCAGAATTACTGTCTCCAGCGGGAACGCTGAAGAATATGCGTTATGCCTATGCTTACGGTGCCGATGCGGTGTATGCCGGCCAGCCCCGTTACAGTCTGCGTGTACGCAATAATGAATTTGATCATGCCAATCTGCAATTGGGGATCAACGAAGCGCATGACTTAGGTAAAAAACTGTATGTGGTCGCCAATATTCAACCGCATAACTCGAAGTTAAAAACCTTCGTCCGCGACATGAAACCCGTGATCGACATGGGGCCGGATGCCTTAATTATGTCCGATCCGGGCCTGATCATGATGGTGCGTGAACACTTCCCGGAAATGCCGGTGCATTTATCCGTGCAAGCCAACGCCGTGAACTGGGCGACCGTGAAATTCTGGGAAAAAATGGGCTTGGAACGTGTGATCCTGTCACGTGAACTGTCGATTGAAGAAATTGAAGAAATTCGTCAGCAGTGCCCGGATATTGAGCTGGAAGTGTTTGTGCATGGCGCGCTGTGCATGGCTTATTCCGGTCGTTGCCTGCTGTCTGGTTATCTGAACAAACGCGACCCGAACCAAGGTACTTGCACCAACTCTTGTCGTTGGGAATATAACGTACATGAAGGCAAACAGGATGATGTTGGCCAGATCGTGCACAAGCAAGAACCAATTCCAGTCAAAGTTGAACCAACGCTGGGGATTGGTGCACCAAGTGATGCACTGGTTCTGCTGGAAGAAAAAAACCGCCCGGGTGAATTCATGACCGCGTTTGAAGATGAGCACGGCACTTACATCATGAACTCGCGCGATCTGCGGGCCATTCAGCATGTGGAACGTCTGAGCAAACTGGGTGTGCATTCACTGAAAATTGAAGGCCGCACTAAATCTTTTTACTACTGCGCACGTACTGCACAAGTATACCGTCAGGCCATTGATGATGCGGCAGCCGGTTAAACCATTTAACGCCAACTTGATGGGTACGCTGGAAAGTCTGGCGCACCGTGGTTACACCGAAGGTTTCCTGCGTCGTCCATGTGCACTTCTGATTACCAGAATTACGACTACGGCTAACTCAGTTTCCGACAGTCAGCAGTTTGTTGGTGAAGTGCTGGAACGCAGTGCGAATGGCATGGCGAAAATTGCGGTTAAGAATAAATTCCTCGTGGGCAACAGTCTGGAATTGATGACACCGCAAGGCAACATCAGTTTCGAATTAGCCCACATGGAAAATAAAAAAGGTGAGCAGATTGAAAGTCGCTCCCGGTGATGGCCATGTCGTGACCATTCCAGTGCCCGACAATATTGATCTGAATTACGGCATTTTATTACGTAATCTGGATGATAAAGAGAGCACCCGCCAACCGCATGCGGTGGCTTAACAATGGCACCCTATTGATCACCGAGGCTTTGTACAAATTGTGATATGTGCGAGCCGGAATGTCCGAATCAGGCCATTTATATGGGCGATAAGGTATATGAAATTATGCCGGATCGCTGTACCGAATGTGTGGGCTTCTATGAGGAGCCCACCTGTGTGCGGGTGTGTCCGATCAACTGCATTATCACTGATCCGGCACATCAAGAATCAGAACTTGAATTACTTATATAAATTTATATCGTTATATGAAAAAGGAGACTAAATGGAACCAGTAATGATTTATGGCAAACCAGATTGCCCTTACTGTGAAATGGCCGTGAAGTTTTGCGAAGAGCGTGACTTTGCGTTTACCTACGTGGATATTTTTGCCACCGGCATGGACTGTCGCCGATCTGCAGAAAAAAGTAGGTCAGCCAGTTCGCACCGTACCACAGATTTTTGTCGGTAAAAAACACGTGGGTGGTTATACCGATTTTTTATAAAGCAGTGACTGAAAACCTGCTGTAAGTCAGCATTAACTCCGCCCGGAGTTTCAGCAGCACGGATGCTGCTGGCGACTTTTTCATCTTCCTGCCAAAAGAACATTGCCTGTTGCCTCCCCTCGCCCCTATAATCGCGCCGTTTTCTAATCCCGTTCTTTAAACATCCAGTGGTGAATCCATTATGCATCCCATGCTGAATATTGCTGTCCGCGCAGCCCGTAGTGCTGGTCAGGTTATTGTGAAAAATTTTGCTGACCCAAGCAAAATTGAAACCATGCAAAAGGCTATGAACGACTTTGTAACTAACGTCGATCGTGAAGCGGAAAACGTGATCATTCAGACGATCAGAAAATCTTATCCTGACCACAGCATCGTGGCAGAAGAAAGTGGTTTGAGCAGCGGTAAAGACGCTGATTACCAATGGATCATCGACCCACTGGATGGCACTACCAATTTTGTGAAAGGCATTCCGCATTTCGCTGTTTCTATTGCCTTACGCATCAAAGGCCGCACCGAAGTCGGCGTGGTTTATGACCCAATCCGTGATGAACTGTTTACCGCTTCCCGTGGTGCTGGCGCACAGCTGAACGGTTACCGTCTGCGTTGTGGCAATGCTAAAGATCTGGACGGTTGTGTATTAGCTACTGCGTTCCCGCATCGTCACCGTCACCATTACCAATCTTTCCTGACTATGTTTAACAACATCTTCCAGGAATGTGCTGATATTCGCCGCGCCGGTGCTGCCAGCCTGGATCTGGCGTATGTGGCTGCTGGCCGCATGGATGGTTACTGGGAATTAGGTCTGAAACCATGGGATCTGGCTGCTGGTGAGCTGATTGCGCGTGAAGCCGGTGCTATTGCGACCGATTTTGCCGGTGGTCATAACTATGACAACAGCGGCAACATCGTTTGTGGTAACCCACGCGTTGTTAAAGCGCTGTTGGCAAAAATCCGCGAAGAGTTACCAGAGTCGCTGGCTAAATAAGCCCGACTTCTGGTCAACAAAATGCTCGGATGTGCTACCGTTTTCGGTAGCACATCATGACTAAAACCCCAACCACCAGCCCCCAGAACGCCGAACCAATTCCCCACAAACTCAACCCACTGGCAGTCACCAGAAATGTCAGTAAAGCTGCTTCCCGCTGATGCTCATCATGCAAAGCTGCATGCAAACTCGCCCCTATCGTGCCAAACAACGCAATGCCCGCCACACCCATAATCAATGCGCTCGGCAAGATGGCAAACAAGGTCACAATACTGGCCCCAAACACCCCCGCAATCAGATAACCAACACCCGCAAACGCTGCGGCTTTATAACGCTGTGTTGAATCTTCATGCGCTTCCGGCCCCATACAAATTGCTGCCGTGATCGCAGCCAGATTAATGGCGTAACAACCAAAAGGCGCTAATAGTAAATTGATAATACCGGTCACATTCAACGAGGCGGATACAGGAGCCTGATAACCGTTCGCTCTCATCACCGCAATACCCGGTAAATTCTGCGAGGCCATGGTGACAATAAACAGTGGTAAACCAACACCAAGTAACGTGGCGAGATCAAACGATGGCGATGTGAAAATTGGGGATACAAATGTCAGTGGCTGAGTATTAGCTTGCAACAGCCCTTGTTGCCACGCCACCGCACTGCCAACCACCAACACAAACAAGATCGCATAACGCGGGTAAAACCGCTTCGCCAAGAGATAGACCAACAACATACTGATGATGAGCACGGGCTGGAGAGGCATCTGTTCAAACACTTTCATACCAAAGCGTACCAGCACACCAGCTAACATTGCAGAGGCCAATGCCGTCGGGATCTTATGCATCAGTCGGGCAAACAGGCCGGTGACACCACACAGAGAGACCAATAATGCGGAAAACAAAAACGCACCGGTTGCCAGCGCAGGAGTTACGCCTTGTAAGCTGCTGATCAGCAAAGCTGCACCCGGTGTCGACCACGCCGTTAAAATTGGCTGACGATAATAAAACGACAAAATCAGCGTGCTTAACCCAGAACCAATACACAGCGCAAACAACCACGAACTAGTTAACTGTGCATTCGCGCCGGTCATGCTGTTGGCTGCTTGGAAAATCAATGCAACCGAACTACTGAACCCGACCAGATTAGCCACAAATCCGGCGACTGGTAAACTTAATGCAAACCGCATTACTCTCTCCCGTATTACTGACAGCCCAAGCGATAAAACCTGCAGTGACAAACTTGGTTTGTCAGGTTAGTCTGACGTCATATTTATGTGCGTTATAACGCTCAAACTACCACAAGCTATCATCGTGCGCTATAACGCACAGCTATATAAATGGACTATCAATGCAGGAATTGACTCAACACATTGCCGCGACGTTACAGTTGTTACGCAAACAACGAAGCTGGAGTCTGGATAAAGCAGCGCAAGCTACCGGTGTAAGTAAAGCGATGCTGGGGCAAATTGAACGCGGTGAATCAAGCCCGACTGTCGCAACCTTATGGAAAATTGCGACCGGATTTCAAACCTCGTTTTCTACCTTTCTCGAACCATCCGCGGCACCACAAACGCTGTGGTTGGGTGATAGTGCGACCGAAATAAACCATATGACAGGTGGAAATATCGCCGCCAAAGCGATCATCCCTTTTGATCCAACATTTGGCTTTGAGTTATTACAAGTCACATTACCCGCCGGCATTGAATATCACTCAGCCGCACATGCTAATGGCGTAACAGAGCATGTTATTCCGCTCAATGGTGCATTAGAGGTGTTGATTGAAGGTCAGTGGCAACAATTAACGGTAGGCGATGCAGTGCGGTTCGATGCATCGAAAGCTCACGGTTATCGGAATCACTCGAACAGCGAGGTGAAGTTTCATAATTTGATTTGTTATAAGTAATTTTTATCTAGTGGTTATTAATGTTTCAAAGATAAATAAACTGAACTCAGGATAAAAAATTTAACGAAAGGAAAGGAAAACAATGCCATCCTCGAAATTTTGAAAAAGTGTTACATCCAATCAAGCCAATGGAGATAGAGGCGTAACACTTTTATAGGAATAAATACGCGAAAATATGGGCCTGGAGTTGAGCAAATCTGGATAGTGTTACTTGAATTAGTTCCGACCAGATCTGACACTTCTGTTTGAAAAAAAGAGGGTTTCAGGCTTTATATGGGTCTCTAATCCTTAATCAAAACAACATTTGAGGTAAGGCTCATGATCCATAGTAACAATCCCGTTAGCTGGTTTTCTCAATTTGGCAGAAGAGCTGAGCAACGTTTCTCGTGCCTGTAAAATCATGGGCGTATCCAGAGACACCTTTTATCGCAACAAATAGCTGGTCGAAGAAGGCAGTATCGATGCATAACTTGATAAATCCCGGCACGTTCCAAACTTAAAAAAACGTACTAATGATGAGAAAGGCTGGTCTTTTCTACCAATTCAGCGTTGTTAATACCTCAACAACCGCTTCTATTTCTTGCTGAACTTCCACGGTAAAACGCGCATGTTTCGGGCTATCGATATCCAGCACTGCCACGACGTTATCATTAACGATGATCGGCACCACTAATTCGGAATTACTGGCGCCATCGCAAGCGATATGACCGGGGAAGGCATGCACATCATCAATCCGCTGCGTCTCGCGTGTCGCGACCGCCGTGCCACACACACCGCGACCAACAGGAATACGGATGCAGGCGACTTTCCCCTGAAATGGCCCTAACACTAATTCACCATCACGCATGATGTAAAAGCCCACCCAATTGATATCGGATAAGTGTTGGTTCAGTAACGCGCTGACATTCGATAAGTTGGCAATTAAATCTGGTTCACCGCTGACTAAACCAGAAACCTGTTGAACGATCTCACCTTGTAATTGCTGCATGTTGTTCACTCAAAAAAATCACTAGGAAAGCATAATGCCTGAAAAAGAAGAAACCAGCAGTCTTTGCAGAAAGCTGGTTTCTATTATGCTGAAAATTTATAAATAATCAGTTCAATTTGCTATCTAATGTCGCCATAACCGCATCAGGTGCCTGCTGATAATCATGCAGACCTTTCGCGCGTAATTTACAGGCTGGGCATTCACCACAACCATCGCCAATCACGCCGTTATAGCAAGTCAGGGTTTTCTGCCGCACATAGTCTAGACGACCGATTTTATCCGCCAGAGCCCAGGTTTCCGCTTTGTTAAGCCACATTAGTGGGGTTTCAAACTTAACATCACGTTCCATACCCAGCTTAACTGCATGATTTAGCGCTTTAACAAACTCATCGCGGCAATCAGGGTAACCGGAGAAATCGGTCTCACAAACACCCGTGATCACGGTGTCAGCACCCACCTGATAAGCATAAATCGCCGCTAAGGTCAGAAACAGAATATTACGGCCCGGTACAAATGTATTCGGCAGACCATTTTCCTGCAGATCATTACTGACCGGGATCGCATCACGTGTCAGCGCAGAAACGGCCAGCTCATTGAGCAGACCGACATCCAGCACTTTGTGTGCAGCTAAACCTAAATCAGCCGCGATCTGACGGGCGACTTCAATTTCCTGCACATGGCGCTGACCATAATCAAATGTGATCGCATGCACTTCATCATATTGCTGCACAGCATAGAGTAGGCAGGTCGTGCTATCTTGCCCACCACTGAATACTACTACAGCTTTACGTTTAGTCTGGTTCATGATCAACGACCTGTTTTACCTGCACGGGTAATACGCTGACGGTTATTGGCATTCGGGCGTGCTTTACGTGGTTCGCCATCACGAAGACGCTGACGGGCATTTTCCCAGCTCACATCGTCATCACGCTGGCTTTTCACGGGCGCAGCAGCACGTGGAGCTTTAGTGCGTGGAATTGTTGGGGTTTCACCAACCACTTCCTCGCCTTGCAAAATACTCCGTTCGCGGTGACGACGTACCGCACGACGGATCTGTGCAGCTTGTTTAAACTCACTGCGACGATCATCAGCACCAAACACCTTGCTGCGCTCTTCTGGCGGTAACCCCACCATCTTACGCAGATAGTTCACTTGTGGCAGTTCTAACTCAGCCCAGCCACCGCGTGGTAAGGTTTTGTCCAGTTTGATGTCACCATAACGGATACGCATCAGACGGCTAACCTGCACTTCCAGTGATTCCCACAAACGGCGAACTTCACGATTACGGCCTTCACACAGAGTCACGTTGTACCACTGGTTCAAGCCCTCACCGCCACCAGCAGTAATTTTATCAAATTTCGCCGGGCCATCTTCCAGTTGCACGCCATGACGTAACTTCTGCAACATGCCTTCGGTCACTTCACCGAACACACGCACCGCATATTCACGTTCAACTTCGTGACTTGGGTGCATCAGACGGTTCGCCAATTCACCGTCGGTGGTGAACAGCAACAGGCCTGATGTGTTGACGTCCAGACGCCCAACGGCCACCCAGCGTGAATCTTTGATGCGCGGCAGACGGTCAAACACCGTCGGACGACCTTCCGGATCATGACGGGTACATACTTCCCCTTCTGGCTTGTGATAAGCCAGCACGCGACAGATCACATCTGTTACCGATGGTACGGTAATTTGATGACCATCAACGCGGATCGCAGCGCTCGCGTCTACACGATCGCCCAGTGTCGCTATTTTGCCGTTCACACTGACACGGCCTTCACTAATCACTGTCTCCATCTCACGACGGGAACCAACACCCGCTCGAGCCAGTACTTTTTGCAGTTTTTCGCTCATGCTTTGCCTCAATCATTCAAACGGTGTCGGATCTCCGGCACCGAAGCGTACTACTTTAGGCTCATCATCCGAGAAATCGATAACGGTGGTCGGCTGTGCGCCTTGCGTTCCGCCATCAATAATCAGATCAACGACTTTTTCCAGCTGTCCGCGGAACTCTTCCGGATCCGCTTCTGCCAACCCCTGACCAGGAAGGATCAAGGTGCTGGACATTAATGGTTCACCCAACTCGGTTAATAACGCTTGGGCAATGTTATTGGTCGGTACACGGATACCGATCGTTTTCTTTTTTTCGTTCATCAGGCGACGTGGCACTTCTTTGGTCGCTTTCAGAATAAAAGTATAGGCGCCGGGTGTATTATTTTTAATAAGGCGGAAGGCGGTATTATCAATTTTGGCATACACCGACAACTCCGAAAGATCGTTACACAACAACGTAAAATTATGCTCATCTTCCAACTGACGAATGCGACAGATTTTTTCCAGCGCACTCTTATCGCCCATCATGCAACCCAGTGCATAACCAGAATCGGTGGGATAAACGATCACACCGCCTTGACGCAAAATGCCCACCGCCTGAGAAATCAGACGCGTTTGTGGGTTAACCGGATGAACAACAAAAAATTGACTCATAATTCCTCCCCTTGCGGGACGTCAGGAAATGCAGAAAAAACATGCCAGACGGGCGTCACATCCTTGGGGAGCCACAAGTTTTTACCTAACTCAACCCAAGGTAGCGGTGTATGAAAATCTGAGCCAACCGATGCCATAAATCCGTAATCGCGGCAATACTGACCCAGCGTTGACCGCTCATGCGGACTTTGCTGACATAAACTCACTTCGATGGCATCGCCACCAGCTTCTTTAAATAATACCAGAAGACGTTTCAGCCACTTAGTAGAAAGTTTATAACGGCCAGGATGCGCTAACACGGCAACACCACCAGCGGCATGAATAGCCGTTACTACCTCTTCAATGCTGGCCCAGTGATGTGGCACATAAGCCCGCGCGCCCCGCGACAGATAGCGGTCAAAGGCATTCTGCATGGTTTTACAATGTTTTTGTTCAACCAGATAGTGGGCAAAATGCGAACGCGTCAACATGCCGCCGTTTGCCAGCGCCACCGCCCCCTCATAACAACCGGGGAGCTTATTTTTTTCCAGACGATGCCCTATCTCGACACCGCGGGCTGTACGAGCCTGTGACTGACTCTCGAGCAACGCTAACAATGCCGGGCTTTGGGTATCAACCTGCAAACCCACCACATGCACTTCGATGGCATCCCAGGTGCAAGATATTTCCACACCAGAGAGTAAATGTAAGGGTAACGCATCGGCATCAATCGCCGCCTGCGCGAGCGCAATACCGTCTACCGTATCGTGATCGGTCAACGCCAGAACATTCACGCCTTTTTCAACTGCACGAGCAACCAGCTCTGCCGGCGATAAATGGCCATCCGAACAGGTGGAGTGACTGTGTAAATCTATTCGCATTCACGTTCTCGTGGTTCAATTGCAAAAAGGAACTTGACAAACAGCTGTCAATATCGTTTAACTGTAACCACTTTAACTGAACTTGGTTTTGAAAATGTCAAATATCCTAACCCAAACCTTTCGTTGGTGGTGGCACACTCCTTAAAGCGGGTGTGGGGTTTCGGCTATTTTCAAAAATAAAGCAGACAGAATTCCCAATAAGGCCCGCTAGCATAGCGGGTCTTTTTTTTATACGCAAAATATTACATGGACGATCAAATGATTCAGCGACATAAACAGACATGGCGATGGCAAAAAAGCTGATTAACCAATTGTTAACCATCATTTTTTGTCTTAAGGAGTAACGTCATGCAATTATCAAACGCGGGAGTACAACTATGAGCCCTTCTCTCCCAACCGGTCAACGTCTCACACTGCGTGAGAAAGCTCATTATGTCGCTGACCCATTAGAACTGTTTACCCAACTGACCGAACCAGCAGATAACAGCCTGCTGCTGGAATCAGCCGAGATCGATACTAAAACCGGCACACAGAGCATGTTATTAATTGATGCCTGTGTTCGAATGGTCTGCCAAGGCCACACCGTCACGGCCACCGCGCTGAACAGTAACGGCGAAGCCGTGCTGAATTTGTTGGCCTCTACGTTACCTGATAGCGTCAACAAGCAACGGGAAGCCAATCAGTTACAGCTGGTTTTCCCTGAAAACACCGATATTCAAGATGAAGACAGCCGCCTGAAAGCACTGTCCGTATTAGACAGCCTGCGCACGTTGCTGACCCACAGTGTCGATGCCGAAGCCGTTAATCTGTTCTTGGGCGGGATCTTTGCGTATGACTTAATTGCCAATTTTGAACGTTTGCCAAACGTGCCAGACAGCGACAATACCTGCCCGGACTTTTGTTTCTATGTCGCGGAAACGCTGATCCACATCGATCACATTCATAAAACTACCCATCTGCAGGCCGCTTTATTTGGCGGTGAATCAGGTGCTCATGAACTGCCTCGCCTGCAACATCGTCTGGCCAGCCTGAAAGAGTACTGCAACCATTTCCGCGCCAGCACCGTGTCCAAAAAAGAGACGCTGCCATCGCAGTTAAATGTCGATAAGAGCGATAAAACCTACTGTGCTGATGTTGAAAAGCTGAAAGGCAATATCCGTAAAGGCGATATCTTCCAAGTCGTGCCATCACGTTGTTTTAGCCTGCCATGCCCGCAACCGCTGATCGCTTACCGTGAACTGAAACGCACCAACCCAAGCCCTTATATGTTCTACATGAACGATCAGGATTTCACCCTGTTTGGTGCATCACCAGAAAGTGCCGTGAAATTCGAACATAAGAGCCGTCAGGTGGAAATGTACCCGATTGCCGGCACCCGTCGTCGCGGGCTGAATGCCGATGGCTCGATCAATCTGGATCTGGACGGCCGTTTAGAGCTGGAGCTGCGCCAAGATACCAAAGAGACAGCCGAACATATGATGCTGGTTGATCTGGCGCGTAACGACATTGCCCGTATCAGCGAACCCGGCAGCCGTTACGTCAAAGACCTGCTGAAAGTTGACCGCTACAGCCATGTCATGCACTTAGTGTCACGCGTCGTTGGCACGCTGCGTCATGATCTGGATGCCCTGCACGCTTATCAAGCTTGTATGAACATGGGCACACTGACGGGCGCGCCGAAAATCCGTGCATCGGAGCTGATCCGTGAAGTGGAACAAAAACGCCGTGGCAGCTACGGTGGTGCGGTCGGTTATCTGAATAGCGATGGCGATATGGATACCTGCATCGTGATCCGCTCAGCGTTTGTAAAAAATGGCATTGCGTATGTGCAAGCTGGCGCAGGCGTGGTGTTTGATTCCAAACCACAGGCCGAAGCCGATGAAACTCGCGGTAAAGCGGCAGCAGTATTAAATGCCATTGCACTGGCACACGGTACCACACTGGCTGCAATTACTGCCCAAGCCTCACAAGCAGCACAAATGCACAAGGAGGCCGCTCATGGCTAACACTATTTTCCTGTTAGATAACTTCGACTCTTTTACTTATAACTTGGTCGATCAGTTTCGCAGCCTTGGGCACAGCGTGAAGATTTATCGTAACAATCTGCCAGCCCAGCAGATCTTCGATCAGATCATGGCTAGTTCCGATAATCCGGTGCTGGTGCTCTCCCCTGGCCCCGGTGCACCGCACGAAGCCGGTTGTATGATTGAACTGATCGGTTTATGCCGTGGTAAAGTGCCGATCATTGGCATCTGCCTTGGTCATCAGGCGATCTGCGAATATTACGGCGGCACCGTAGGCTCTGCCGGCGAGTTCGTTCATGGTAAAGTATCGAAAATCGAACATAGTGGTAAAGATATGTTCGCAGGAATGAGTCAGCCACTACCGGTCGCCCGTTACCATTCACTGGTCGCGACCTATGTGCCGGATGACTTGGAAGTCATTGCTCGTTTCGGCGAAATGCCGATGGCCGTATTACACCGCGCCGATCGCGTGATGGGCTTCCAGTTCCACCCTGAGTCGATCATGACGACAGAAGGTGCGCAACTGCTGACACAGAGTCTGGCCTTTATCACTGCCACAGACAAGGAGGTCTGATCATGACAGTTTCTCTGGAAGGGTTATACCGGGGTGAGTCACTCACCAGCATTGAAAGTGAACAACTGTTTGGTGAAGTCTTACGTGGCGAGATGGACCCGCTCGTGCTCTCTTCATTGTTGACCGCACTGAAAGTCAAAGGCGAAAGCCCGTCTGAAATCGTGGGTGCCGCCAAAGCGCTGATTGCGGCAGCCAAACCATTCCCACGTCCGGATTATGAGTTTTGCGATATTGTTGGTACCGGTGGCGATGGTTTGCATACCATTAATATCTCCACCACTGCCGCGATTGTTGGTGCCACCTGTGGCATTAAAGTCGCCAAACATGGCAACCGCAGCGTATCATCCAAAACCGGCTCCTCTGATTTGCTGGATAAGCTCGGTATCAAGCTGGATATGAGCCCGGAGACTGCGCGGCATTGTCTGGATGAAGCGAATATCTGTTTCCTGTTTGCACCGCAATATCACAGCGGGATGCGTTTCGCCGCTCCTGTTCGTCAGGCATTAAAAACCCGCACCATCTTTAATGTGCTCGGCCCATTGATCAACCCAGCCCGTCCAACGTATCAGCTCATGGGCGTCTATTCCGAGCAGTTGCTGGAACCGATCGCCGAAACCTTGCGTGAGCTGGGCTTACAAAAAGGCATGGTCGTTTATGGCAGTGGGCTGGATGAAATCGCGATCCATGGTGAAACGCAGGTGGCCGAAATTCATGGTGAACATATTCGTTACCACACGCTGACACCCGCCGATTTTGGCCTGAAATATTACACGCTGGAAGCCATTCGTGGTGGCGATCCAGATGAAAACCGCCAGATCACAGAAAACTTATTAGCCGGAAAAGGCACCGATGCCCAACAAGCGGCAATTGCCATCAATCTGGCTCCGTTGTTGGTTATGGGCGGTAAAGCTGATGACCTGAAACAAGGTGCGGAATTGGCGATTGAAACACTGCGCAGCGGCGATGCCTTGGATAAAGTCACTCAACTGGCTACGTTGAGTCATAAGGAGTAACAGGATGTTGTTTAATCAGGCACTCGCCTCCACCGTGCTGGGTAAAATTGTTGCAGACAAAGAGATTTGGATTGCCGCACGGAAGGTCAGCCAGCCATTGGAAACCTTCCAAGCCACACTAACACCGAGTGATCGTGACTTCGTCGGTGGCTTACGTGGTAAAACTGCGTTTATTCTGGAATGCAAAAAAGCATCACCTTCCAAAGGGCTGATCCGCAATGATTTTTCACCTTCCGCAATCGCGAAAGTATATGGCAAATATGCCTCTGCGATTTCGGTGTTAACCGATGAAAAATATTTCCAGGGCGATTTTGCTTTCCTGCCGCAAGTACGCAAAGAAGTTTCAGTACCGGTGCTGTGTAAAGATTTCATCATCGATCCGTATCAGATCTATCTGGCTCGTCATCATCAGGCTGATGCTGTATTGCTGATGTTATCGGTACTGAATGACGAGCAATACCGAGAGCTGGCTGCCGTTGCCAAATCATTAAACATGGGTGTCCTAACCGAAGCGATTAGTGAGGATGAGATCAACCGAGCTATCGAATTGGGCGCCGAAGTGATTGGTATCAACAATCGCGATCTGCGTGATCTGAAAATCGATCTCAATCGCACCCGCGAACTGGCGCCACTGGTGCCGAAAGATCGTGTCGTGATCTGTGAATCCGGTATTTATCATCATGCTCAGGTCAAAGATCTGGCGCACTATGCTAACGGCTTTCTGGTCGGCAGCTCACTGATGGAAGAAGCCGATCTCGATATGGCGTGCCGCAAGTTGATTCTGGGGCAAAACAAAGTCTGTGGCCTGACTCGAGCCGAAGATGCCCAAACCGCTTATGCCGCAGGAGCGGTGTTTGGTGGTTTGATCTTTGTGGAAGGCAGCCCACGAAATGTTTCCATCGCACAGGCTCGCGCCATTACAGAAGCCGCACCGCTGAACTTTGTTGGTGTGTTCCGCAATGCCAGCAAAGAAACTATTCAGTCAGTAGTTGAAACTTTAGATTTAACCGCCGTGCAGCTCCACGGGGACGAAACGGAAAGCTTTATCAAAAAATTGCGACCACTCATCCCCGGCTGTCAGATCTGGAAAGCAATTGCCGTCACCGATTCACTACCAGAGCTGAATTACAGCGCCGATCGCCTGTTACTTGATAGCAAAGTGGGCAATCAATCTGGCGGTACTGGTCATGCGTTCGACTGGTCACTGCTGGCCGATTTACCGAAAGAAAAACTGATGCTGGCCGGTGGCATTAATCCGGACAACATTGCCGCTGCGGTCAAAGTTGGCTGCCTCGGCCTTGATCTGAATTCCGGCGTCGAAAGTGCGCCCGGCATCAAAGATGCCGACAAAATCCAGCGTGCCTTTGTAGCACTGCGTAACTACTGATTTTTGTAAAAAGGAATTGCAATGACTTTACTTGACCCATTTTTTGGTGAATTTGGCGGGATGTACTCCCCTCAAATTCTGATGCCAGTGCTGCTGGAGCTGGAAAAAGCGTTTGTTGATGCCAAGGATGACCCGGAATTTCAGGCTGAATTTCAGCATCTGCTGAAAGAGTATGCCGGTCGCCCAACGCCACTGACACTGTGTCGTAATCTGACCAAAGGCACCAAAACCAAACTCTATCTGAAACGTGAAGATCTGCTGCACGGTGGCGCACACAAAACCAATCAGGTATTAGGGCAAGCCTTGCTGGCCAAACGCATGGGCAAAACCCGCATCATCGCCGAAACCGGCGCCGGTCAGCACGGTGTCGCGACTGCACTGGCGTGTGCACTGCTCAATCTGCCTTGCCGCATCTACATGGGTGCTGTTGACTGCGAACGCCAAAAACCCAACGTGTTCCGTATGCGTTTGATGGGTGCGGAAGTTATTCCGGTACACGCCGGTTCTTCCACACTGAAAGATGCGTGTAACGAAGCGATGCGCGACTGGACTGCTAACTATAAAGATACGCACTACATCCTGGGTACGGCCGCAGGCCCACACCCATTCCCAACGATTGTGCGTGAATTCCAACGCATGATCGGTGAAGAAGCCAAAGCACAAATTCTGGAAGCGGAAGGTCGTCTGCCAGACGCCGTCGTCGCCTGTGTTGGTGGTGGTTCTAACGCGATTGGTATGTTCGCAACCTTCATTGAAGAAGAAGGTGTCCGCCTGATTGGGGTGGAACCAGCCGGTCACGGTATTGAGTCTGGCAAACACGGCGCACCGATTGGCCATGCACCTAAGGGCATTTATCTGGGCATGGTCTCGTACCTGATGCAAGATAAAGATGGACAAGTAGAAGAATCGCACTCGATTTCTGCCGGTCTCGACTTTCCCTCTGTCGGCCCACAACATGCTTACCTTTCATCCATCGGTCGAGCGCAATACCCATCCATCACCGATACAGAAGCACTGGAAGCCTTCCAAGAGCTCTCTCGCCATGAAGGGATCATTCCGGCACTGGAATCATCCCACGCGCTGGCCCATGCGCTGAAAATGGCACGTTCTGAGCCGGAAAAAGAACAGATCCTGATCGTCAACTTATCCGGTCGTGGCGATAAAGATATTTTTACTGTAGCTGATGCACTGGAAGGCAAAGGAGCGCTGTTATGAGTCGTTATTCTGCATTGTTTAAACGTCTGGATGCGGCCAATCAGGGTGCGTTCGTGCCTTTCGTGGCGATTGGCGACCCGACACCAGAACTGTCTGAACAGATCATTGAGGCCCTGATCGCCGGCGGTGCCGATGCACTGGAATTGGCGATCCCGTTCTCTGATCCGGTGGCTGATGGCCCAACTATTCAGGATGCCGCCACTCGCGCCCTGAAAGCACATACTACTCCGGCGATCTGTTTTGATATTCTGGCACGCATTCGCGCTAAATACCCAGATCTGCCAATTGGCCTGTTGCTGTATGCCAATCTGGTTTATACCCATACACCAGAAGATTTTTACCAAAAAGCCAAAGCGGCTGGCGTAGATTCCGTATTAATCGCGGATGTACCGGTCGAAATGTCAGCACCGTTCAAAGCGGCAGCGGATAAATTCGGGGTGGAAAGCATCTATATTGCACCGCCGAATGCTGATGACGCCACACTGCAACGTGTTGCTGAACTGAGTTCCGGTTATACCTATCTGCTAAGCCGCGCGGGTGTCACGGGCACTGAAACCCGAGCGCAAATGCCAGTCGATCATCTGTTGAAAGCACTAAAAGAGTTTGGTGCGCCACCAGCCCTGTTAGGTTTCGGGATCAGTGAGCCAGAACAAGTAAAAGCAGCTATCGCCGCGGGTGCTGCTGGCGCGATTTCGGGTTCTGCGGTGGTGAAAATCATCGAGCAAAATCTGGCGGAACCTGCCGTGATGCTGGAAAAATTAACCACATTTGTGAAGAGCATGAAAGCGGCGACACTGCGTTAATACTCTCTTAAACTCCCCCGAAAAATGGGGGAGTTTTTTCTGCTATCGTTTTCTCTTTTCATTCCATCAGGCACTGGTTAAACTGTCACCGTTTGTTAACAACGAGACAAAACATGAAACAGCTGCTCGATTTCATCCCTCTCATTATCTTTTTTGCCGTCTATAAACTACACGATATTTATGCCGCTACCGGTGCCTTGATGGCAACCACCTTGCTGCAAATGATTGTGCTCTGGTTTATGTATAAAAAACTGGAGCGCAGTCAGTTAATTACGTTGGCATTAGTATTGGTTTTTGGTGCAATGACCCTGTTTTTCCACAATGAAAACTTCATTAAATGGAAGGTCACTGTACTGTATGCTGCCTTCGGCTCTGCTTTGTGGGTCAGTCAATTTTTGTTCCAGCAACCACTGCTGAAAAAAATGTTAGGCAAAGAATTGGTGCTGCCAAATACCGTCTGGAACCGCATTAATTTCTCATGGGGGCTGTTTTTCTGGATTTTAGGCGCGTTAAACGTTTATATCGCTTTCTATCTGCCCACCGAGATCTGGGTCGATTTTAAGGTATTCGGTGTTTTAGGTCTGATGCTGGTCAGCACAGTGCTCACTGGTGTTTATATTTACCGTTACCTGCCTTCGAATAACCAACAAGAACAGGATAAGGAATAGTTATGTGGTACGTCATCATCGCAGAAGATATTGAAAACAGCCTGCCATTACGTAAAGAACACCGCCCAGCTCATCTGGCGCGCTTACAAGCATTGCAAGCCGAAGGCCGTGTGCTGACAGCGGGCCCAAACCCTGCAATTGATGCTGATGATCCGGGCGAAGCCGGCTTCAGCGGCAGCGTGATGATTGTGGATTTTCCGTCATTGACCGAAGCTAAAGCATGGGCGGATGCTGATCCGTTCGTTGCAGCTGGCGTCTATGGCAAAGTAACGGTCAAACCGTATAAACAAACCATCTGAGTTAATCTGCCTTGTATACCCAAAGTAATTGGAGTTGCAGCAAGGCGACAAGTGAGCGAATCCCCATGAACATAGAGATGCTATGTGATTGGAGTGAGTGAACGCTGTCAACGATGCTGCAGCTTCAAGTACGAAGGGTATATATTAAAAAGGCCTGAGTTCAGGCCTTTTTACATTCAGATAGAAGCGACAAACCACGGGTTCAGAATATCTGCTTTGCTGTAACGCAGCGGTTGCCCTGCCAGCGTTTCCACTTTACCACCCGCACCTTCCAATACCGCCTGCGCGGCGGCCGTATCCCACTCACAAGTCGGGCCTAAACGTGGATACAAATCGGCTTTGCCTTCCGCCAGTAAACAAAACTTCAGCGAACTGCCCACTGACACCAGCTCATGTGCGCCCAGTTTTTCGAGGTATTCAGCGGTTTCTGCATTCACATGTGAACGACTGCCTACAACACGTAACGGCGCATTGTCTGATTTAGTGGTTCCAGATAAAGCATGAACTCCAGTTTCATCTTCCAGCCAGCAACCATACGTTTTACCGCCCCAATACAATTTTTTCTGCACCGGTACGCCCACAGCGCCAAATACCGCAATGCCATCAACAATCAGTGCAATATTGACGGTAAACTCGCCGTTGCGTTTAATGAATTCTTTGGTGCCATCTAGCGGATCAACCAGCCAATAGATCGGCAATGTCGTGCGTTTTGCCTTCACAACATCATCCGATTCTTCCGAGACCACTTGCCACTCAGGTGTCAGCAGCTGAAGTTGTTGTTCAATCAATTGATGCGATGCTTTATCCGCCTGCGTTAAGGGTGATTCATCCGCTTTAACTGTCAGTTCGACCGGTTCATCATAGACAGACAAGATCGCTTGTCCGGCGTCTTTCACGATCTGTAATACCGCAACAATTAATTCATCATTCAACATATTTTTATTCCCTAATTTATCTGCCAACAGTGTACCTGATGACCGCCGCCACACTTAGATCATTACGCACTGACTTATAGCCAGTGCTGCCATAACTGGCAGTAGGCACTGCCTGACTTCTGTTTGATGATGAATTCATCACTTCAGGAGAGACCATATGTTTAAAAAAGCTATTTTTACCTTACTGCTTTCAGCTTTACCATTCGCGGCAAACACTGCACTGGCTGCAGAAAATCAAGTTGCAGCATTCAGTAGCACCACGGTCAATATTGGCGAACAAACATCAATCGATTTAAATACTGCGCCTGTGGAACAATTAATGACTCTCAAAGGGATAGGTAAAAAGAAAGCACAAGCAATCATAACTTACCGTGAAAAACATCATGGCTTTCAGCGCATCGAAGAACTTGAGCAAGTCAAAGGCATTGGCCCCAAACTACTCAGCAGTAATCTGGCTCGATTAAGCATCAATAACATAGTACAACCAACTAATTTTTCAGCAGAAACACAAATGCAATTGAACAGAAATCCTTATATGACACCGGAGTAATCTGATTATTGCCATTCAAAATTGATCTACCAAAGAATAGGAAGTCGGTTATGATAGCGCCAGCTTGTCTGTATATTACAAGGACTAACAATGAGCACCACCCAATTTGCAGTTCGTAAAGCGATATTACCAGTAGCGGGTCTGGGTACCCGTATGTTGCCAGCCACTAAAGCGATCCCAAAAGAAATGCTGCCGGTGGTTGACCGTCCACTGATTGAATATGTGGTGCGTGAAGCAATTGCAGCTGGTATTAAAGAAATCGTGCTGGTCACACATTCCAGTAAAAACTCTATCGAAAACCATTTCGATAAAAGTTTTGAATTAGAAGCGACGCTGGAAAAGCGTGTTAAGCGTCAGTTGCTGGCTGAAATTCAAAATATCTGCCCGAAAGATGTCACCATCATGCACATCCGTCAGGGCGAAGCCAAAGGCTTGGGCCATGCCATTTTGTGTGCGCACCCACTGGTTGGCGACCAACCATTTGTGGTGTTGCTGCCTGACGTGCTGATTGACGATGCTTCTTGCGATCTGAAAACAGATAACCTGTCTGACATGGTGAAGCAATTTGGTGAAACCGGCGTCAGCCAGATCATGGTTGAACCTGTCGCCAAAGAAACCGTCGATCAGTATGGTATTGCCGATGTCAATGGTGAAACCCTGACCGCTGGAGCTTCACTGCCAATTCGTCAAATCGTTGAAAAACCAGCGGTTGATAAAGCACCGTCCAATCTGGCTGTCGTGGGCCGTTACGTTCTGTCTGCTGACATCTGGCCATTGCTGGAAAAAACGCCGCTTGGTGCGGGCGATGAAATTCAACTGACCGATGCTATTGCGATGCTGATGGATAAACAGCCGGTGAATGCTTATCTGATGAAAGGTAAGAGCCATGACTGCGGCAGCAAATTAGGATATATGAAAGCCAATGTGGAATATGCGCTGCGTCATAAATCACTGAAAAATGATTTCAAAGCTTACCTGAAAGAATTAATTAAAACGCTCGATTAAGCGCTGAGGGGGTAGTGTTAGCGCTGCCCCTGTCTCTCTTTGCTATTATCCAGGCGAGCTTCTGGCAATTTTCAACATCAGATTATTTTCCGCCTCTCCCTGCACCTGCATTTCAAACGGATAACTGATCACTTTATTAAAATTGTGATATTCCACTTCTGGTAATAGCCCCAACGAAAGGTTAGCCGCTTTTTTTAACCAATGCGGAAAACTCAACCCAGCATTGGCGAAATGAACCACTTCAGTATCATCAGACAGCAGTAATACTGAACAGTTAATATTGCACAAGATGCCAGATTGACAGATATGCCAGTTCAGATAACTCAACACATTACGCGGCGAATCAAAAATATTATTCTCATTTTGCTGATATTGACGATATGGCGGATCTAATAAAAATTTGATCATGGCCGCGACAAATGCTACATCCAGCATCTCTGCATACAGCTCCACAATGACAACCATCAGTGCATTATCCACCGAGTAAAATTCCGCATATAACAATGGCGTAGTTGAGCTGTAATCAATGCGCCATTGCCCCAACGTTATTGGCGATGTCTTTTTTTGCATCATGTGCATGAGTTTAGTCGCGGTATAGTCATCTTTACGCAACAAAGCTCGGTGATGCTGTAATTCCTGATAATGATCGCCCGGTTCTGCATTCGATAAACATTGTTCTATCGCTTCGGTAACCACATTCCAATCGGTTATTGGTTTAAGCAGATAATCGCAAGCACCCTCTCGCAATGCTTGGGTCACATCATCAAAACGAGCCACACCAGAAATGACAATCACTGGAATAGTTGGATACCGTTGATGAATGATGGTGATAACTTGATGACCAGTCATGCCCGGCATATGCAAGTCACAAAGCACGACATCAGGTTGAAACATAGCGACACAAGCTAAACCTTCCGCACCATTTTTACTCTCCATCAGCAGGTAGTTTTTACTACGCAGATAAGCGCCCAGCGTCATACGAAACACCGCTTCATCTTCAATTAGTAATATTTTTTGCTGACTGGTTCCATGAACCATGGCGTCATCCCGAATCTCGGCTTTATGAATAGCGTAGCTAACATCTCGGTCGAGCGAAAGTTGACTTATTTTTAAATTTTTACAACTTCACAGAATTGACTATTTTATCCATGGATTTGCTAACCTGTACTATCGCCAGATATTCGTTTGTCTTCATCAGCATAAATCAGAGATAATGAGCCAATACATCAGGAATAATGACGATGTCGCCACAAGAATTTTTATTACTAAACCAGTCTCGTCTCAGTCATCCGGCCCGAACTCTGTACTGTCTGCATTTACGACGCATGGCGACACAACAACAACCGGTGTTGATTAATTATCCCGAACTTGGCCGTGCGCTTGCAGTTGAAGATCCACTCGTTACCGGCGGTTTCAGCTATCAGGTCACTGCACGCCAACTTACGCAGTTATTTGATGAATTGGTACAAGCTGGTTTGATCCAACTACAAACAATAGCTACACCATCAGAGCATTATCACCAACAATACGTCATTCTCCCTTTGCTGGCATCGCAGACTGCACCGTTGGCACAACCCGCTTTTGCGATGCATACCGAATGGCAGCCTGATCATCAGTTTGTCGGGATCTGCCAGTTATGTGGTTTAATCGACCCGCATTATGATGAAGAAGAACGCGGTGAATTTATCGCCTATTGGCTTGGCCGGCCAGAACGTTTTGCCACGCAGCATCAATGGATGATGAAATTTGTCAAAATGCTGAAAAGTCGTCGTTATCAACGTAAACAAACCGACACGATTGGTTATCAGCAAATAACGGTGGCAACAACAACACAAAATATAAGTAGCGAACCCAGCCAACGCGCATTAGAGATGATTGCTCACGCGCAACAACTAAAACAACAACAAGGGGAAGATCATGAGTGAGCACAATGATCCATTAAAAGAAAATCAGGAAGAAATGCCGCGTAGAACCGAATCGAGTGATGAACAAACGAAACAGCAGGTTAATGCATTGCTCACCCGTTTACAGCGCATTCGTCGTTCCCATATTCCTGTCCCCGAATATAACTATGAGCAGCTACGGGCCGAGTATGAAAAACAGGCCAACTCTGACGTACAAAAACTGCAGCAAGAGACACGACTACAACGTATTCAAAATTTAATTGCGCAGGCTGATTTAAACCCAGATTGGTTATTTGAAAAAATGGATCATAACGACCCGGTGTTGGGTTATGCCATTCAGACCGCACAGTCGTTTATCAGCGGCTTTGAACACTGGGAGCAAAATGGCGGCAGCTGTATTCTGATCTACGGTGATTATGGCAGTGGCAAATCAACGCTCGCAGGTGCCATCGCGCATGAATTGATTGCCCAACGCCAAAAATCAGTCATTTTCCAGCAATGGGCGTCGATCATTGATCGTCTGTTCTTTGCTGTCATTGAAGATCAGGATGAACGGAATCGTTATCGCCGCGCTTTGGAAGAAGTGGATCTGCTGATCATTGATGAGATCGGGGCGAATAAAACCCGTATGGTGGAGAGTCAGAGCAGCTTCCTTGGCCATCTGCTACGTCGACGTCGGAATTTATCGAAGAGCGTGATCTTAATTACCAATCATAATCCGGCATCATTACATCAGGCGGTGGGCGATTTCTGCTTTGAAGCGATTAAAGCGTTTAACCCTGTTGATATCCACCTGACCGGCCCAAGCCGTCGCCCTCGCATCGGTAATTATGGCGGCTAATGCCGCCGCTTTCGTGCTACGCAGAAAAATTTAACGCGCCGATTCAGGCAGTTCGTCACTCACACCTAAGGCTTGAGCCAACAGCGGTTTCATCAGCGGCATACTGTGTGCCGCCAGCCGCATACCTGTACCACGAACTAACTTTTTCAGTGGATGGTCACCGCTGAATAGTTGTTTAAACCCTTCCATCGTGGTCAGCCACTGCACAGCTTCTGCTTTACGCCAGCGCTCATAACGACGCAAGGTCATCGCATCATCCAATGGGATCTGCTGCTTGATCGACTGCAGTAAGGTGTCCGCCAATGCCGCTGCATCCATCAACCCGAGATTAACGCCCTGTCCTGCTAACGGATGGATGGTATGCGCAGCATCGCCCATCAAGATCAAACGGGATTGTACCTGTTGCCGTGCATAACGCGCCTTTAACGGGCACAACACGCGGGCACTAGCCAATTCACAAACACCGAGTCGCACATCAAACATAGCCGCTAACCGATGATTAAACTCATCCTCAGCACAGGAGGCTAAATCTTCTGCCTGTAGTGATGGTAATGACCAGACGATGGAACATAGGTTTTCCTGCCCCAGCGGCAAAAAGGCTAACGGCCCTTGTGACGTAAAGATCTGCCGGGCAATATTCTGATGAGGCTCTGCGGTACGAATAGTCGCCACCAGTGCCGTATGTTGATAATCCCAACTGGTAACCGGAATTCTAAATTGCTGACGTAACCATGAATTCGCGCCATCCGCAGCCACAATCAGGCGAGTAAACAGCATTTGCTGATTATCGAGTAACACCACAAAGCCTTGCTCATTTTCTGAGACAGATTGTATTTGCGCCGGGCAAAACAGCTCAACCGATGAGTCTTGTAACGTGGTTAATAACGCCTGCTGGATGACATTATTTTCAATGATATGGCCTAAATGTGATTGCTGAAACTGGCTGGCATCTAGCTCGAAATGGGCAAAACTGTCTTTCTCCCAAACTGACATACCAGTAAAAATCGCTTTCCGCGCTAGTAAAGGCCAGCCACCGGTTCGGGTCAGAAAACGTTCACTGGCCAAATTGATCGCACTGACTCGGGTCGAAGGTTCTGGCGTCATCTCTTCCGGTAATTTTTGGTCAATGACGGCAATTCGCAAGCCACTTTCTCGTAAAGCAGAGGCTAAAGCCAAACCCACCATGCCTGCGCCAACAATAACCAGATCCAGCATCTTCATGATTTATATCCTAAAGCTTGTTGTACCAATGCATTTTTTAATGCCGGGACATGATTCATTAGCAACAATCCTGACTGACGAGCGATCAGTAGCGGTAACGCCGGATCAGCAAATAACGAGGCCAGTGCGGAGGTAAACCAGATAGTACGTTGCTGATCATCTTTTCGTCGCTGTTGATATTTTTGTAACACGGCATAAGCACCGGAATCGGTAACCTGCTGTAAACAATCACGTAGCGCCATAATATCGCGCATCGCCAGATTAAAGCCTTGCCCTGCCACTGGATGCAGTTGGTGAGCTGCATTGCCCAGCAACACCACCCGATGGTGTGTCGATTGTGTCAGATAACGCAGTGCTAATGGATAAACAGCACGAGCACCGGTCTGTACAAAATGCCCCGCTCTGAAACCAAAAGCTTGTTGCAACTGACGGGTAAATTCCGCTTCCGGTAACTGTATTTTTTGTTGTGCATTTTCGTGCGATTGACACCAAACAACCGAGTACGTTTGTTCACCTAACGGTAATAACGCCAGTGGGCCATGTGGCGTGAATCGCTCCCACGCCCGGGCAGCAACCGCTTGTTCTGTTTGTAAGGTGGTGATGAGCGCGCTTTGCTGAAAATCGTGCTGCGCTACCGGTAAATTTAGTTGCGCCTGCAAGATTGATTGCGCGCCATCCGCCCCCACCAACAAACGAGTGGTGATCTGTTCGCCCGAAGACAGCGTCAACGTGACCAAATCTGCTGATTGCATACAGGCAATCAGTTTAGCCGGACAAAAATGGCTGATATTAGTATGCAGTGCCAACTGCTTATACAATCGTTGACCGGCTGCTGATAGTTCAAGAACATAACCGAGTGCGGGTTGCTGAAACTCTTCAGCGCTCAGCGTCACCCGCCCGGCATGACCTTGTTCTGAGACATGAATATGACGAATTGCATGGGCAGTTGGCTGCCATGACGACCATAACTTCAGTTGCTGTAATGCTTCAACACTACCCGCAGCTAACGCAATCGCCCGCCCATCAAACCCAGGATGGGTCGATTGTGGTTGATGTGCTTCGATTAGGGCAATGCGCCAAGGTCGGCCAGCTGGCGCCAGTTGTGCCAGTGCAATTGCTAACGTGGCGCCTGTCATGCCGCCGCCAGCAATAACCACATCGTAATCTGTCAGAGTTGTCACGTTATGTTCAATCAATGCAATGTAGGGCTTGGCTCAGCCTGAGGCAGTACGTTGCCAAACTCTTCAAAAGCCAGCATGGTGCCCAGTTTCACGTGTTCATACAGCACAAAATAAGACGTTTCGTTTTCTTCATCTTCTTCAAATTCGTCATCCAGTTGCGTGATATTGCTAAAATCACCAATCATCTCCTGCAACTCTTCTGATGCACGATTCAACTCCTGCTGCATAACAGCAAAACCAGCCAGAAATGCCTGAACCCATTCACTGATAGATTGCAACCGCTCATCTAACGGACAATCTTCATCTGGTAATAACAGTTCTAAACCAGACTGTTGATTTAATGCAGCCTGAGTTGCGAGGAATAATTGTTCCAGCCAACCGCGTACCGCCGCCGGCATTGGCAAACCATCATTAACCAACGCATTAAATTCGGTCAGCCATTGCTTACCGGTAGCCGCAACCCCACCACACAACAAGCCACAAAGAATACCATGTAACTCGGCAGGAGAAGCCATGACATCATGCTGTTCCAACAGCTGTTCTGCCTGAGCATATTCCTGAAAAATGTTATTATTCATACGATAAACCATTGAGAAAAAGTGACGGTCAAAAGAAACAACCTTAGGATACCTGATCCTAACATTCACGGCCGGCCGTCACCAGTGAGAACGCTTGCAAGTTCTGGATCCCAGTTATATAGTCGGCCGTTATTTACTGTATTTAACTGGCGCAGAACGAATTATCAACATGACAGAGCCTTTGGAATCCGTAGAAATTAATGTGCTGGGACGCGCGTACCGGGTCTCTTGTCAGTCAGACCAATATCAGTTGTTACGACAGGCTGCACAAAAACTAGACGACGCGCTGGGCGACTTACGTATTCGGGCTCGTGGTAGCAGTAATGAACAGCTAGCTATTATGGTAGCTTTGAATCTGAGTCACGAATTATTACTTGAAAAAAACCGCATTCAGCAATATTCTGAAAGTATGGAACGACGCATCAGACAGCTTAACGATGTCATTCAGGACGCCCTGAAAGAGCAGAGTAAATTGTCGGTAGATGATTGTAACTAAAAGAAAAATTTTCCTGGGGTGTGCGCCAGTGGGCTTAAGTCCCTGAGCCGATAATTTCTTTACCAGGAAATCGCTCGCTAGTCAGTGTGCATGCCCGGCCCGACCGGGAAGCCTGAGATTGGCAGTCAGATTTCCGCCTTGAACTCTCGGGTTCAAGGACAAAAGCCTGCAGCGGCACCCTGGGATCTCTACTTATTATGACCGTTAACGACCGAGACTTTTTACGCACGACAGTGCGAACCCGCCGTCGTGAACTTAGCCTTCAAGCCCAACAGCATGCCGCACAACAACTCGTGCTGCGCGTAGTCCCATTCCTACAAGAAAATCAGGTTCGCTGTATTTCTCTTTATCTTGCCTGTGACGGCGAACTCGATACGCAACCGCTGATCGAATGGTGCTGGCAAAATGATATCCGCGTCTGCTTACCCGTATTACACCCCTTTCACGAAGGCCATTTGCTGTTTTTATCTTATACCGCCGAAACCAAAATGTTGCTGAACCGATTTCGGATTCCAGAACCGGAAATGGATTGCACGCAGATCATCCCCAAACAGGATATCGACATCATTTTTACTCCGCTGGTTGCATTTGATGCCGTAGGAAATCGTTTAGGTATGGGCGGTGGATTTTATGATCGGACACTGGAAAACTGGCAACAGACGCAACGCCCGTTTCCTGTCGGGTTAGCGCATGATTGCCAGCAAGTCGATCTCATTCCAACCGAACTATGGGATGTACCACTACCAGCGTTGATTACACCTTCACGCTGCTGGCAGTGGCCTTTGAGTTAACACTTTGAATTAATGCTGATTCTTTAACATACGCAGTAACTGATCTTTTAGGTTCGGTGGCGTACCTTTAATAGTCAACGTATCAGTTTGTGCGTCATAGCCAATTCGCTCACCGAGTAGTTTTTCATCAAAACTAATGTTTAAACCACCACCCGAGCCAACAAATTTGGTCAATTTCCGCAGCGCTGTGGTAGCGGCCGGAAACTCTTCATCTAAGTCATATTCTTCACTGATAAAGGCGTAAAAATCACCGCCATCATTTTGCTTCGGTAGATATTCAGCTACCGATTTAATCGCGATATCAGCACCCTCTTCGCTTTGCTCTTTGTAGTAATCAGAGACTTTTTTCTTCGTTGCTGCTTTCTCATCGGCTGGCATGGCTACCTGCTGGCAATATTCATTGACAGCTTGTACCAGCAACTGATTTTGCATTTTGACATCAATGCCTTCGGCAGCACCGAGGAAATCCATAAAGAAATCAGAAACCTTACGTCCAATGCGCCCTTTGATAAACGAGATATACCGGCGGGAATCGGGGTTGGTCTGAAACTCAGTAATATCAACGCGGGCAATCAATTGCATTTTGCTCAGATCAATGTATTTGATCTGCGATAATTCCAGCGTGTCGGTTAGGGTGACACTGGTTTCACAATCGAGTAGCCCCAGCAATATGTAACTCACACCGACAAACTGGTATTTACAGAAAATCAGCACGCCTTCATCGGGGTATTGATAGTGGTTCAGTTGCGCTAATAACGCGGTCGTCGATTGATGGGTAAAATCGACAAAAGGTAGTTTTTCATCCAGATATTGCTGAAATAGTTGTGGGAACGGTGATGGATTTTCCGGTTGTTCGGTATCAGCCAGAAAACAAGCATACGATTTATTGCCTTTTTGCTGATAAATACGGTGCAGTTGATCAATCCATGCCTGAACGTCAGCGGTTGGCTGAAGTTCCTGTGAACGGGTGTCAGCAGTCAGGACACTATTCTCGTCCTGGCGAAGAGAATGAATAATAAGATGTTCAATAATCAGGCTCATAGCAGTCGTGGTATCGTAGTGAAAAAGTGCAAGGTGGCGTATTATATAGCGTTCATAACCTGACAACTGCAAATTGAGACATATTTCATGCCGATCCTTTCTAAATACAGCACCGAACAAATCGAATCTTTAATGCAAGAGATGCAAACCGTATTGCAAACTCATAATGCCTCTGTTGATCTCGGTTTATTGGCGCTGGGCAATTTAGCAACTCACATCATCAACAAACATGTGCCCGAAGCACTGCGTGCAGATGTTGCCAATTCATTTGCCAAGGCTCTGCAACAATCGGTTACCCAGACTAAAAAGGTAATTCAGTAATATGGCTCTGCTGCGACCACAACCCGGTGCATTTTATCGAGAGCAAGTCTCGCGCCTTATTAGCTGGGGACATTGGTTTACCTTCTTTAATATCTTGCTGGCGCTGGGTATATCCAGTCGGTACATTCTGGCCAACCCGTGGCCGGAAACACAGCTGGGTGTTAGTTATTTGATTTTGAGCTGGCTTGGGCATTTTTCTTTTATCGGGTTCATTACTTATCTGCTGACGTTATTCCCGCTCAGCTTTGTAATACCCAATCAGAAATTGATGCGAAATTGCTCAGTTGTGATCGCAGTATTGGTACTGTCTGTGTTGCTGGTTGATACGCAGATCTATCACGTCTTTAAATTTCATATTAACCCCACGGTGTGGGAGTTATTGCTCAAAGAAGCGCAATCGAAAGCCGAGCTGAACTGGAATTTTCTGTTTATTGTTATTCCGGTGTTATTCCTGTTAGAACTGGTGATTTCCAACTATGCATGGAAGATGCAGTTACGACGCCGGAAAAAATCGTGGGGTACGGCAATTAGCACCGTGCTGGTCAGCTGTTTTTTATTGTCGCATATCACGTATATGGCCGCTGATGCCAAGCTTTACGAACCAATTATTTCTCAACGCGCGAATTTCCCGCTGTCATATCCAATGACTGCTCGCTCGTTCCTGTCAAAACATGGTTGGCTGGATTTAGAACAATATAAATCAAAAGCCGCACAAGTGGCTGAGCTGGAGCGCGGTAAACAACGGCTGAACTACCCATTAAAACCATTACAAGTCACTGAACCAGAAGAAAAATTAAACATTCTGCTAGTGGTAGTTAGTGGTTTACGTGCAGATATGCTTAAGCCTGATGTCATGCCATTTTTAAGCGATTTTGCGGCTAAAAATCAGCAATTTACACAACATATTGCGGGCGATAACGATCATGCTGGCAGCTTGTTCAGCTTGTTTTATGGCTTACCCGAAGCCTACCGCAGTAATTTTGATGCCGAAGATGTCTCTCCTGTCTTATTGGATGAATTACAACGCCAGGATTATTTGTTAAGCGCATTTTCAAGTAATGGTCTGAATCAGGATATCTACAAGAGAAGTATTTTTCACAGCGTCAGACAAATCAGTCGCCGTAAAAATGAGCTGACAGCGCATGGTGATCAACAAACGTTTGCAGCCTGGCAAAGTTGGTTAGAACGGCAAAGTCAGGATCGTCCTTGGTTTAGCTATCTGAACATTGCGATGCCAACTACGTTAGCCTTACCAGCCGATTACCAAGGGCCATTCCAGCCTGAGTTGACGGATAGTAATCCGTTTGCGGCATTTACCCCGGAAAATCATAATAAATTTATCAATCGTTATAAAAATGCGGTTCACTACAGTGATGAACAGTTACGGCAATTAATAACCACCTTGCAGGAACATCAGCAGTCAGAAAAAACGGTTGTCATTATCACCGCTGATCGTGGGCTGGAGTTTAATGAAACCAACACCAATAGTTGGGGTTCTGGCAGCAACTATTCCACTTACCAGATGCAAGTGCCATTGATTATCAGTTGGCCGGGTAAAGCCGCTCATCGTTGGGAAAAACTGACCACACATTACGATCTTGCCCCTACCTTGCTGCATGATGCGCTGGGTCTGGAAAATGAGGATAAAACCTACAGCAGTGGCAGTAATTTGTTTGCTAATCAGCAACATGACTGGCTGTTACTCGGTAATCGTCAGCACTATGTGATCTATGAACCAAACACTATTACTGAGTTTAATCGTCAGGGTGATTTTAGCGTTTACACCAGAAAAAATTACCAACTGGTTGATGATGCTCGCCCGAACATGGCGGCATTACTGCAAGTCATGAATGAATTAACCCGCTTTAAAGATGCACAGTAATAGATTGACGCTACCTGATAACTGGTTTCCGTTGTCAGGTAGCAAAATATTGCTGTGTAATATGACCACGCTTAATCTCTCTGTTCCCGATAACTTATCAGGCGAAGAACAAGCCCGACTACAGACCATATCTCATCCGACTCAGGCAAAATTCTATCAGCAGAGCCGCTGCTTATTACGCACACTACTCGGGCAATTACTGCATCAGCCACCCGCCGAGATCTGTTTTTCTACTGCATCGCATGGCAAACCGCAGCTCACACAACACCCATTACAATTTAATATCAGCCACAGCCAGCATTGGTTGTGCATCGCGTTAGCAACCGTTCCGGTGGGTGTTGATATTGAGTTCACAGCACACACACCGGTACGCCCCTGGCTGGCATTAGCGAAACGCTTTTTTACCGCCAATGAATATCAGTATCTGACTCAACAATCTGCCGAGCAATTGGCTGAGCATTTTTTCCAATTGTGGACACAAAAAGAAGCGGTATTAAAAGCGCATGGCGGTGGGATCAGTGCCGGTTTGCAACGGCTTGACTTACTGACGCATCTACATTCATTAGATGAACAAGTATATGCGACGGAATATTCTCAGCCAATTCCTGCATTGCATTGTGCTGTTAGTTTACAAAGCAAGGTCGAAAGCCCAATAATCTATTATATTCTCAACGATCAGCTTGAAATTGAGCCCTTACAGCCACCATATATACATCACCTTTGTCTGAAGCCGAATTCATTATGATCGTTACCATCACACCCGAAAATTTTCGTACCGAATTACTTGATGCATCTCGACAAAAAACCGTAGCCGTCTTCTTTTATGCTGATCAGTTGCCGGAATGTCAGCCTATGGGGCAACAGCTGGAACAACTGATTGGCCTGGCTAATCCGATGGTGACACTGGCCAGAGTCGATGTTGCAGACCCTCAGTTACAATCATTGGCTGTGCAACTGGGTTTACAAGCACTACCTGCCGTTGTGATCTTCAAAAATGGACAACCGGCTGATGCTTTAATGGGCCCACAAGACCCAGCAGCAGTAGAAAATATGCTGGCTAAATATCTGCCGAAAGAAGACGACACGCTATTCGCGGAAGGCCAACAGTTATTACAAAATGGCGATGCGGGGGCTGCGTATGCTGTGTTAACAAAAGCCCAGCAACTCTCTCCACAGCGTTATGAAATCACCACCGCCTTGGCAGATGCTTGTGTGCAATCAGCCCGATTGGATGAAGCACAAGCATTGTTGGAAAGCATTCCGAATGTATATCAAGATTCAGCTTACCAGCAGGTGAAATCGGCCTTAGATCTGGCCCAGCAAGCCTCTGATAGCCCAGAAATACGCGCGCTTGAAGCGCAACTCGCTGCAGAGCCAGAAAATACACAACTCAAGCAAGATTTGGCGATTCAATACAGTCAGGCTGGGCGTAAACAAGAAGCACTCGACATGCTGTTTACCATCTTAAGTCGTGATTTAAACTTTGGTGAAGCCAAAAAAACCTATCTGGATATTTTAGCCACCATGGGTAGTGATCCTTTGGTATCTAAATACCGGAAAAAACTCTACACCCTGCTCTACTAAATATTTATCAGATAATAAAAAGGCCCGATTTCATCTCGGGCCTTAATTAGATGGTCCGCCTCCGTTCTCAGCGACTAAGCTGAGAATGAGTTAGGTAACGGAGGTGAACCATCATGTCTATTCAAGTCATTGGTATCGATTTAGGCAAATCTAATTTCCATTTAGTTGCACACGATCGCAAAGGCAACACCCTTTTTCGAAAAAAACTTTCCCGCAAACAGTTGATCCTATTTCTCTATGACACCCCGCTCACCACCATCGCCTTTGAAGCCTGCGGAGGTGCTCATTGGTTGGGACGATTGTGTCTTAAGCTCGGTCATTCAGTGAAACTGCTTCCCCCTCAATATGTACGGCCTTATGTCAAAAGTAATAAGAATGATTTCATTGATGCGGATGCGATTGCCGAGGCGTCACAACGGCCGTCCATGCGATTTGTTGAAGTCAAATCAGAGGATGCGCAACTCATCACCGCTGTTTATCGTGTTCGGCAGGGATATATCAAAGACCGAACTGCATGCATGTGCAGGATTGGTGCTTTATTACTCGAGTTTGGTGTCAGTCTGCCGCAGGGACATGGGACGATGAAACAGTTATTCACCTGGCTGACAGCGAATGCACCCGAACTGCCGCCAGCATTAAACATCGAATTAACGGCATTGCATGAGTATTACAAATATCTGAATGAACAAATCAAAGTGCAGGATGACAAACTTACGCGCCATGTTGCGCAGAGCGATGAAGGGCAATTATTGCATGCGATCCCTGGAGTTGGTGTACTGACGGCCAGTCAATGTATGGCGGAATTAGGGAGTGTGAAACAATTTAAGAATGGACGCAATCTGGCCGCATGGCTGGGGCTGGTTCCCCATCAGCATTCGACGGGAGGAAAACCGCGTTTACTCGGGATAAGCAAACGAGGGAATAAACATCTGAGAACGCTGTTCATTCATGGAGCGAGGGCGATTTTAGCCAGGCCGGAAAAGACGGGGTCGATATTTGGGGACTGGTTAGTGCAACTACGAGCCAGTAAGCCGTTCAATGTAGTGTGTGTGGCGTTAGCGAATAAACTGGCCCGGATAGTCTGGGCGGTATTGAGGTACAAAGAAGCGTTTAATGCAGAGAAACAGCAATCCGAGTTTGCATGAGCAAAGAGAAGATGATGAAGACGGTAGAACCACCGGAATAGAACCTGACAATAAAAACAGCAGAAAATGCTTTGGGCTTTTTTGAGGATATTCCGGCGCGGAACTCATCGTGGAGCGGGAAGCGAGCGCCTCCCAACAGAGACTCCGAATACATTAGCGCAGACCAATCCCGTCATTGAAATTTGTTCTTGCAATAACGGGGCGGACCATACATTTTATTTACTACATTCCATTCGTATTAATACGAACCTATCGATGCCTCTGTTCGGGTACTTCCCGGCCAGGAGTTCACAACTGCTTTAACCAGTGTGGCGAGCGGGATTGCAAAAAATACGCCCCAGAACCCCCACAACCCGCCAAACACCAATACGGCTAAAATAATAGCGATCGGGTGCAAATTCATCGTTTCTGAAAACAACAATGGCGTCAGAATGTTGGCATCCAGCGTTTGAACAATCGCGTAGGCTAACATCAGATAAGCAAAATCAGAAGACAAGCCCCATTGGAATAAAGCCACCACAGTCACCGGGATCGTCACAGCGACAGCGCCGATATAAGGGATCAAGACCGAACAGCCAACCGATATTCCCAGCAAGAGTGCGTAATTGATCCCCATAAAGGCAAACACCACGTAATTTGCGGCACTCACAGCCAAAATATGAATCACCTTACCGCGAATATAATTGGTGATCTGATCATTCATTTCCAGCCAAACCCGGTTCGCTAATTCCCGGTTATTTGGTAAAAAGCGCTTCATCATCAGCAACAAATGCTCTTTATCTTTCAACATAAAGAAAATTAAGAGCGGCACTAAGACCATATATACCAGCACAACGGCAATATTCATCAGCGATGTAAAAGAAAATGAAACCAGCACTCCGCTATTGTTGACTAAACGATCTTGAATAACAGCCGTGATGCTATCAACCAAAGAGGCATCAAAAAAATCAGGATAGTGCTGCGGCAGCTTTTTAAGGTATTCCGTACCATTAGCCAACATCACCGGTCCTGTTTTTACCAACGTCATGCCTTGGCGAAACACCGCCGGTAAAATACCAAAACCGATTAACAACATAAGTCCTATGAAGACGAGTAACACCAATGTTGTGGCACTACTTCGACCAAGACCTATTTTTATCAGACGTTGAACAAACCATTCCAGCAAATAAGCGATGACCAAAGCAGCCAGAACGGGCGCTAAGATATCGCCATAAAAATAGATAACCGCAAAACCACCAACCAACAACCAAAATAGGGTTACCGCGTTCGGATCCGAGAAGCGCCGACGATACCAATTTAATAATACGTTTAACATCCTGCCGATTCCGTTGAATTCATCGTACAATTGCCTAGTGTAATCGCTTGCGCGGTATTTTTCGCATGTCGAAACAGATAATTATCAAAGAAAGGGGTACGTCGTGCTTTATCGTTGCCTGAAAAAATTGCTGCTGTGCTTCAGCATCGCTAGTTGCCTTATTTTTTCCACCCTATCACACGCTGATTCTCAACTACCGGATATCGGTACCGCCGGGGTTTCAGCCTTATCCGTCGAACAAGAAGTCTTATACGGCAAAGCGTTTATGCGGTTTGCCCGCGCAAGTTTGCCTATCATCGATGACCCTGTGCTGAATGAATACATTAATGATCTGGGCATGCGACTGGTAAGCCAGGCCAATAACGTTCGCTTCCCTTTTACTTTTTTTCTGGTGAAAGACGACAGTATTAACGCTGCTGCATTTCTTGGTGGTCGCGTAAAAGTACATAGCGGTTTATTTCTGCATGCAGAAACAGAAAGTGAACTCGCTGGCGTGTTAGCGCATGAAATCAGCCATGTCACCCAACGACACATTGCCCGCTATATGGAAGACCAAGCTAAAAGCGCACCGCTGTCGATTGCTGGTTTAGTCGGATCTATTGCACTGGCGATGCTAAACCCAACCGCTGGTGTTGCCGCCATCAATACGACTATGGGGTTAACAGTACAAAACTCTATCAATTTCACCCGCGATAATGAATATGAAGCCGATCGGATCGGCATGGCATTACTCTACAATGCCGGTTTTGAACCAACAGGTATGATGACGTTTTTCCAGAAACTGGCTGCCGAAAACCGTTATTCATCTAAATTACCCGAGATGCTGTTAACCCACCCTATCACTGAAAATCGTATTGCCGAAGCACGAAACCGGGCCAGCAGCTACCGTACACGCCATATTGAATCTAGCTTAGATTTTTTACTGGCAAAAGTGCGGATCCAAGCGATGTACAGTAACCAGAGTGCAGATGGTTTACTGACATTCTTCGAACAACAAGTGGGAAAAAACAGCGAAAATTCAGCACCTTGGTTAGCTGCTCAGTATGGTAAAGCATTGTCATTGCTGCAATTAAACAAAATACCCGAAGCGGGTGAAGTACTGAATCAGCTGAGTAAACGCAAACCCGATAATCTTTTCTTTCAAGATTCGCTGACCGATCAGGAAATTGCAGCACAACAATTCAACGCAGCAATAAGTCGACTGGAACAACGGAATCAAAGCATGCCGGATAATCCGGTTATCATTATGAATCTGGCGAATGTTTATCTGAAAGCGAACAAAGCAGATGCCTCGATTCGGTTGTTAGATCAATACACCCGCAACAATCCAGAATCATCTGTAGCATGGCAACTGCTGGCGGAAGGTTACGAACAGACAGTCAATCAAGCTGGCTTTCATCAAGCGCAGGCGGAATATTTGGCCTTGCGCGGTGAAATTGACCAAGCGACCGATCAACTACACATGGCGCGCGCAAACACAGCCGACAACTTAAGTCAGGCCCGGATTGACGCACGGATTGCCGAGTTAGAAGAGCAGAAAAAAGTGGATAACAGCCTGAAGCGCTAGAGTTCCAGCACTTCCTTAATAAAAGGAATAGTCAGTTTACGCTGGGCATGTAATGACGCATTGTCCAGCGTATCCAGCGCTTGCAGTAATGTCCGCATGTCGCGCGATAAACGATTCAATAAAAAACGGCCCACATCCACAGGCAATTTGAATCCGCGTAATGCCGCACGTAACTGTAATGCGCCCAATTTTCCTTCATCATCCAACTCATGTAACTGAAATGAGACACCCCAATCCAGACGTGACGCTAAATCAGGCAAACAAAGACCTAATTTTCGCGGTGCAGTTGTCGCTGACATGATCAATGAACCACGGCTGGTTTCTTTCCAGCGGTTAAATAAATTAAACAGCGACTCTTCCCAAAGCCGATCACCCGCCACAGCATCGAGATTATCGAGACATAACAGCGGCATACGCTCCATGCCCTCCAGAATATCGGGGGAGTATTGTTCGTGCCGATCGAGGGGAATATAAACAGCGGATTCACCATTGCCATTAATTTCAGCACAGGTGGCATGTAATAGATGAGAACGCCCTGAACCACGGCAACCCCAAAAATAGAGCAATGGTACGCCTTCACCAATGGCGGCATTTTTCAAGGTCGTGATCAGTTGCGCATTGCTGCCAGGATAAAAACTGGCAAACGTTTCATCATCAGGTAGTTGAACAGCCAGTGAAAGTTGGGTTGATTGCAGCATCATCACCGCCTGTTAATAAAACTGAAAATAAGAAGATTGCACTGGCGCAACCGTTTCTAGTCGGGCTAATTCAAACACAGCATCAATCTGACGAGACGGTATAGTATTTTTTACAGTGACGTTTTTTACAGTAACCAAGTTGCGTTCCTGTATATAAGCCTCTAACGCAGCAACCACCTGACTGGCGAGTTGATTTTGCATTCCACGAGCTTGCCCGCGGATAATCACCGCACCATCATTTCGGGCATCGTGCAGCTGCCAATCTAATGTCCATTCGCCATCTTGCTGGTGTAACTGCCCTAACAGCAATTTATCTGCATCATAGCGCCGACTGACCAGCAACAATGGTGACATAAAGGCATTTTCTATTGTTGCTGGCTGGATCTGAGTCGCATCATCTAGATCCATAATGGGAAAAATAAAGCGGTAACTCACAGAACCTTGATAATTGAACAGTTGCGGCCAACGCGTCGATTTATCATCCGGCACTATTTGTTCTTTGGCTGTGTTATCAACCAACCAGCAAAGAATACGTTCTGGCATAGCCTGAGATGGAAGGCTCCATCCCAGACTTAGCAGAAAACAGCATCGCAGTAATAGACACCAGCAACGGTTCTTCAAAATGGTTATTTAGTTCCGAAAATTTTATCGCCTGCGTCACCCAAGCCAGGAATGATATAACCTTTTTCATTCAAGCCCTGGTCGATAGAAGCACAATAAACTTCCACATCATCGTGCGCAGCTTGTAATGCCGCCAGCCCTTCCGGTGCCGCCACCAGAATAATGACTTTGATCTGTTTACAACCTTTCTGTTTTAACAAATCGATGGTTGCAATCATAGAACCACCGGTTGCCAGCATCGGGTCAACGATCAACGCTAAACGTTCATCAATATTGCTGACAATTTTCTGGAAATAAGGAACAGGTTTCAGTGTTTCTTCGTCACGATAAATACCGACCACACTCACACGTGCACTTGGCATATGTTCCAGAACACCATCCATCATGCCCAAACCAGCACGCAGAATAGGCACTACCGTGACCTTTTTCCCTTTGATCTGATCCACTTCTACCGGACCATTCCAACCATCAATGGTTACTTTTTCAGTTTCAAAATCAGCGGTAGCTTCATATGTCAGCAGGCTGCCCACTTCTTTGGCCAGTTCGCGGAAACGTTTTGTACTAATATCAGCTTCACGCATCAAACCCAGTTTGTGTTTAACCAGCGGGTGTTTAACCTCGACAACTTTCATTATGAACTCCGTAATTTGATTATCCGGGGAAGATCTTATCATTCAGGTAAGACGAAAATGAATGTTTTCTGCTACAAACCACAGGTTTTCTTTTTCTCTTCGTTCCTGACTGGTAGAATAGGGCCTGTTTAATCTCCCCCTTAACAGCGATTACGACAAGGATCTATCGTGACTGACAAGACTTCACTGAGCTACAAGGACGCTGGCGTTGATATCGATGCAGGTAATGCCCTGGTTGAGCGTATCAAAGGCGTTGCCAAACGCACCCGCCGTCCTGAAGTAATGGGCGGATTAGGTGGTTTTGGTGCTCTGTGCCGAATTCCGGCTGGCTATCGCGAACCTATCCTGGTTTCTGGTACTGATGGCGTCGGCACCAAATTGCGTCTGGCGATCGATCTGAAAAAACACGATACCGTTGGTATCGATCTGGTTGCAATGTGTGTGAACGACCTGATCGTTCAAGGTGCAGAACCACTGTTCTTCCTGGATTACTATGCAACCGGTAAATTAGATGTTGATACCGCAGCTGCAGTGGTAACCGGTATTGGTGCAGGTTGTGAACAATCCAACTGTGCATTAGTCGGTGGTGAAACAGCTGAAATGCCTGGTATGTATGAAGGTGAAGACTACGACATGGCAGGTTTCTGCGTTGGCGTGGTTGAAGCATCAGAAATCATCGATGGCTCAAAAGTTGCCGCTGGCGATGCACTGATTGCGCTGGCCTCTTCCGGCCCACACTCTAACGGTTTCTCTTTGATCCGTAAGATTCTGGAAGTAAGCAAAGCTGACGTACAACAACCACTGGGCGACTCAACACTGGCCAACGCACTGCTGGCTCCGACCCGCATCTATGTTAAACCAGTGCTGAAGCTGCTGAAAGAGTGTGAAATTCACGCACTGTCGCACATCACCGGTGGTGGTTTCTGGGAAAACATCCCGCGCGTATTGCCAGAAAACACCAAAGCAGTGATCGACGGCAGCAGCTGGCAATGGCCAGAAGTGTTCAACTGGCTGCAAAAAAGCGGCAACGTTGAAACTTACGAAATGTACCGCACCTTCAACTGTGGCGTTGGCATGATCATCGCGTTGCCACAAGATCAAGTTGATGCTGCACTGGCATTGCTGAAAGCCGAAGGTGAAAACGCTTGGTTGATCGGTCATATCGAACAAGCCTCTGCCGGTGAAAAACAGGTAGAAATTAACTAATGAATCTGGTTGTTCTGATTTCTGGAACAGGAAGCAACTTGCAGGCAGTCATTGACGCCTGCAAGTCAGGCAAAATTCATGGCCGTGTCGCTGCTGTTATCAGTAACCGCGCAGATGCTTATGGATTGAAGCGTGCAAGTGCTGCTGATATCCATACCGCTGTCATTTCTAATCAGGATTATGCTGATCGGGCACAATATGATGCAGCGTTGATGACTGAAATTGATCGTCACCAACCCGATCTGATTATTATGGCCGGTTTTATGCGGATCTTGACGCCAGCTTTTGTGAATCACTATGCCGGACGCATGTTGAATATTCATCCGTCTTTGCTACCTAAATACCAAGGTTTGCATACGCATCAAAAAGCAATTGATGCGGGTGATAGTGAACACGGCGCCAGTGTGCATTTTGTCACGGAAGAACTTGATGGTGGCCCGGTGATCCTGCAGGCCAAAGTTCCTGTCTTTGCGGATGATACTGCCGAAGAGTTAGCACAACGCGTGCATGTGCAGGAACATCAGATCTATCCATTAGTGATCAACTGGTTTTGTCAGCAACGTTTAGTCATGAAAGAGGGTAAAGCTTGGTTGGATGGCGAATGTCTTCCACTATCAGGTTATGCCAGTGACGACGATGGCGCAGGGCAAACAGCGTAATGCAAATAAAGAACAGGGAGCTTAAGCTCCCTGTTCTTTTTCTTCCGTTGTAATAGCAAATAATTGCTCACCGAAACGAAAAATCTTCAGTTCACCGCGATCCATTTTTTGCCACTGCTCATTATTTGTCAGCGGCTGAGTCGCAATCACGGTCACTACATCGTTTGGTGTCGTTTCCTGCTGAAAATCAATCGTAACATCATCATCGATTAACTTAGCCTGACCAAACGGTGCACGGCGAGTAATGCAATGAAGATTGGTGGTGCAATAGGTGATCAAATATTCGCCATCAGATAACAGCATATTGAACACGCCTAATTGCATTAATTCATTACATAACGTCGCTAAAACCTGAAACAATGATTCAGGTTTTTCTGGGAAAAATGGGAATTGTTTCTCTAGTTGGTTTAACAACCAGCAAAACGACCTTTCACTATCAGTTTGGCCAACCGGTACAAAACGACCGACATCAAGTGATTCATAATCCGTCAGCTGACCATTGTGCGCAAAGGTCCAGTAACGCCCCCACAGCTCCCGTGTAAATGGGTGAGTATTTTCTAACGCCACACTACCACGATTCGCCTGGCGGATATGACTCACCACAGCACAACTTTTAATTGGATATTCCTGAACCAGTTTAGCAATTTGAGACTGCGCACAAGCTACGGGATCTTTAAAAGTACGGCAGCCCTTCCCTTCATAGAAAGTAATGCCCCAACCATCAACATGCGGGCCAGTACGCCCGCCACGTTGTACTAATCCACTGAAACTAAAGCAGATATCAGTGGGAACATTCGCACTCATACCCAATAATTCGCACACAGTCGCACCTCAAACTAATCAGACAGCCAACTCTTTTTCAATCAACATGATCAAAATATGGATCACTTTAATGTGGATCTCTTGAATACGATCTGCGTAACCAAAATACGGAACACGAATTTCCACATCCGCCATGCCGGCCATTTTACCGCCATCCTTGCCGGTTAAAGTCACAACTTTAATGCCTTTCTTTTTAGCCGACTCAATAGCTGTAATAATATTTCCGGAATTACCGCTAGTTGAGATGCCCAGCATCACATCACCAGCGCGACCAACCGCTTCCAGATAACGGGAAAATACGTACTGATAACCATAGTCATTTGATACACACGATAAATGACTTGGGTCAGAAATAGCGATCCCCGCATAACCCGGACGGTCTTCACGGTATCGGCCAGTTAACTCTTCGGCAAAATGCATCGCATCACAGTGTGATCCACCATTGCCGCATGACATGACTTTACCGCCGTCACGCAGTGATGCGGCAATTAGTTTTGCTGCTTGTTCTATAGCATTAATATTTTCGGCATCAGCAATAAAATCGGCCAAAGCCTGTTGAGCCGTAACCAATTCCTGCTTAATAATTTCTTGATACATATACGGTATTTTTCCTTTCATTTTTATATGGAAAAAACGTTTATTCTTGTTCCGGCCGCCACAGGCAGCTACCGCCTTTTTTAGCAACCAGATCTAATCTTTTTTCATGTGCCGCTAATTCATCTTCTGATGCACGTAAAACTTTCAACGAACCATTCCGCTGCAGCATTTTTAACTGCTGAGCTGATGCAGATGAACCAGAACTATTATCATTGACTGTGTTGTGTAACTCCAGTCGCGTCTGACCACCGGTCATCAATAAATAGACATCAGCCAGAATTTCGGCGTCCAATAACGCGCCGTGCAAAGTACGATGCGAGTTATCGATACCAAACCGGGTACACAACGCATCCAAGCTATTGCGCTTACCGGGGAACTGGCCCCGCGCCAACGCTAGCGAATCGGTGACTTTGCAGATATCTTTAACCCGCTCCGTCCAGCCTAGCTTGTCAAATTCATGATCGATGAAGCCAACGTCGAACGCTGCGTTATGAATGACTAATTCCGCGCCACGAATAAAATCCCGGAACTCTTGTGCAATAGCAGCAAACGGCGGCTTATCCGCAAGGAAAGCGTCGGTAATACCATGTACCCGGATTGCTTCTTCATCCACCAAACGATCTGGTTTGATATAAACATGGTAATGATTTCCGGTTAAACGGCGGTTTATCACCTCCACACAACCGATTTCAATGATGCGATGACCGATATATACCGGGCCACCACTCTGGTTCATACCCGTGGTTTCCGTGTCTAGAATTACGTAGCGATTCGTTTGCATTGGGTTCATAGCACTTTTATGTCACACTTTACTCAGACGCTCAGAATACCACGACACTATGCTAAAACAGATAACTCTCTATACCGATGGCTCATGTCTCGGCAACCCTGGCCCTGGCGGTTATGCCGCCGTTTTGATCTACAAACAACACCGTAAAGAATTAGCTCAAGGTTACGAACTGACGACCAATAACCGCATGGAGTTAATGGCCGCAATTGCTGGTTTACAGTCTTTGAGTGAACCCTGTCAGGTCAAACTGACGACGGATAGCCAATATGTTCGTCAAGGTATAACCCAGTGGATCCATGGCTGGAAGAAGAAAGGCTGGAAAACCGCCAACCGTGAACCAGTTAAGAATGTGGACTTATGGTTACTGCTAGACAGCGAAATTCAACGGCATGAAGTAGAATGGTTTTGGGTCAAAGGGCACTCAGGTCACCCAGAAAATGAGCGTTGTGACGAGCTCGCACGCAATGCCGCGCTCGCAGCAGATAGCCGTCTGATTGATTCCGGCTACCCATCATAATAAATATTTAACGTTGCGTCCGGGTCTGATTTTTTAGTCTGGCCATACCACCCACCATCACCGGACGTTTCAACCACGCCACCTCGCGGATCCGGGTTAACGGAAGTGTCCGTTTTCGGGCCGCGAGCATATAGGTTGATGCAAACCGATAACCACACCGTCTGGCGGTATTTTCCCGCCAGCAGTGAATTCGACTGCGACGAGAAAGTGCTGAATAAGCAAACCCTTCCAGATGCACCACTTCAAAACCGAGTAAATGTAACCAGTCAAGCACTCGCTCAGGTGAAAACATTTGCGCCGACCAAGGCAGCCGACGACGTAGATGAGGCAGTAGTTTTCCTAAGCCAACCAAGCTATATGGATTAAAACCACTGATGATGATCCAACCATCCGGCGTTAATACGCGTTCTACTTCCCGCAAGATCTGATGCGGATCGTTACTAAAATCAAGTGTATGCGCCAGTAAACAGGCATCGACACTGCCAGATCGAATCGGTAACTCTCCAACATCGGCAATCATTCCCAAAGAGGCGCCTTCTGTACCAAGAGCACATTGATGACGAATAGTAGAAGTAGAACATGACAACTGACTACTCAATGGTCCCAACTTCAAAAGATGGTAACCAAACATAAACTGGCACCATTCATCGAGCTTATGCTGGATTTCCATTGCCAGCCAATCACCCATCGGTAATTCGCTCCAATTTTCTGGTGCAATGATTTCCCGGTTTGTTTTTGCTGGTTTCACATCATCACCTCAACACGGGTAAATATTGCCTTTGTCTCACTTTCATTTTATACACAACACTGCAGAATTCGTATCGGAGCTCATCACATGTTGCAAGTACAAGCTATTCCCTCTCGTACCGACAACTATATCTGGCTGATTAAGCAAGGCGAACAGGCTATTGTTGTTGATCCAGGCGAATCAGCGCCCGTACTTGAACGGCTGCAACAACAAGCACTAACACTTCGCGCCATTTTCATTACACACCACCATCATGATCATGTTGATGGTGTTGCCGAGCTTTTGACTCACTATCCTCAATGTGAAGTTTACGGCCCACAAATTACACTACCTGACGTGCCACAATTGCACACCATGCACGATCAGGATCTGATCAGCTTTCCTGATCTTCAGCTGGCGTTTAAAGTCTGGCACACGCCAGGGCATACTGCTGAACACATTGTATTTCACGGTCATGGCGCCCTGTTTTGTGGCGATACGCTCTTTTCTGGTGGCTGTGGACGCCTATTTACCGGCACTGCGGCACAGATGTATCACTCGTTGCAACGACTAGCCAGCTTACCGGAAGAGACTCTCGTTTATCCTGCACATGAATATACTTACAACAATTTAAGCTATTGTTGGCAGGTTGAACCAGATAATATGTTTACAATGTCGCGAATTAAAGAAGTAAGCAAATTACGCCAACAGGGTTGTCCAACACTGCCATCTTCAATAGGTATCGAAAAGAGCAGTAATGTGTTTTTACGCACAAATAACCCCAGCATTGTGACTTATGCTCAAAAATCGAGCGATCTCTATCTCGAAAATGAGATCCAGATCTTTGCTATTTTGCGCGAAAAAAAGAATAATCTTTGAGCTGTAACTGAGCATAAATTATGCAAGGCTTGATCTGAACCCTAAACACACATACCATCTGTCAAAATTTTGAGGATGACTGGATGAACATAAAGCTACATTTGGCCCTATTGGGTGCGTTGTTGCTGACCGGTTGCCAGGCGTTACAAACCGACTCAGATAAAAATAAGTTGGGTTCTACCGTTAACGTAATGTCGAATTATAGGTCGCATGCAACCTCGGCTCTGGATCGATCGGAAAGCTCACATCCGTACATGTGGGACCGCATTGCTGACGAGATGCAGTTGACCATTCCAAATGATCCTGACGTCATTGCTTATCGTGATTGGTATATCCAACATCCAAAGTACCTGCGAACTGTCACCGAACGTGCCGCCCCCTTCCTCCACCTAATCACAGAGGAAATTGATAAACGTCAGATGCCAATGGAGCTGGTGTTATTGCCCATTGTTGAAAGTGCATATAACCCTAATGCCCGCTCCCATGGCAACGCTGTTGGCTTATGGCAATTCTTAAGTGCATCAGGCAGACGCTATGGTCTGAAACAGGATTACTGGTATGACGGTCGTCGTGACGTTGTCGCCTCAACTCAGGCTGCGCTGGATTATCTGGCTCAGTTAAATGCCTATTTTGAAGGCGATTGGATGAATGCCGTTGCTGCATACAATGCAGGTGAAGGCCGAATTCAAGACGCTATTGATGCAAATCGTGCTCGTGGTAAAGCGACAGATTTTTTCTCGCTGCAATTACCTCGTCAGACGATGGAATATGTACCACGTATGTTGGCATTGGCTGATGTCATCAAAAATGCGAAAAAATATGGTATTGACCTGCCGAAAACACCCAATCGGGCGTCGGTTCGTTTGATCGATACTCACGGTCAGGTGGATTTGCGCACTGCTGCAGAACAGGCAAATATGTCATTTCCTGCGTTGAAGCGTCTGAACCCAGGTTTAAGCCGCAACACGACCTCACCAAAAGGGCCTGATCATTTGCTGGTGCCTATCGGTGTAGCTGATGAGCTTGAACTGGCATTGGCCGATATGGCACCGCAAAAACGTTTGCGTGATGACAGTGAACGCGTAGCGATTGCCAGCAATGATGTGACTGATGGTAATGATGATACCGCTGATACGAATAATGATAGTAAGTCATCAGCAACTATTGGTATCCACCATAAAGTAAAACGCGGTGATACCTTAGGTACAGTCGCTCGTAGTTATGGCGTATCAGAAAAGCAGTTAGCACAGTGGAACCGTTTGGATAAGAATAAAATTAAGCCCGGTCAGGTTTTATTGGTCAATGCGCCAGTAAGTAAAGTATCTGGCAAAACAGCTAAGCAGTCTGTTGCTAAAGCGGCCAAGTTAAAACGTTATGAAGTACGTCGTGGTGATTCACTTTCTTCCATTGCGGAGAAATTTCAGATCACCGTGAATGAACTGATGCGCTGGAATAGTTTAGGGCATAACCACCTTAAACCAGGCCAGACGTTAACCGTTCGACTTGATAACAGTGGCGCATAAACTAGCCATCGAATAAACAAAACCGGGAGCAATACTCCCGGTTTTGTTTTATGTACGATCCACATTAAGATATTCAAACACTTTCATCATAAACAGGAAATATGATGGCTGATTTCATTCTCATCACTGGTTGCTCTACAGGCATAGGTTTGCATTTAGCCCAGCGTCTGCAACAAGAGGGTTACCAGGTCTTAGCAACAGCAAGAAAAGAGAATGATGTAACTCGCTTACAACAATCAGGGCTGCGCGCACATAAACTTGATCTGAATGATGAACACAGTATTGAGGCCGCCGTAGAGTGGGCATTAGCTGAATCAGACGGTCAGTTATATGCACTAATAAATAATGGTGCGTATGGCCAGACAGGTGCCATTGAAGATCTACCAACCCAAGCCTTACGCGAGCAGTTCAATACGAATTTGTTTGGCTGGCATCATTTACTCCGGCTAATACTACCCACCATGCTGCAACAAAACCGCGGTCGGATTATACAAATCAGCTCAGTTCTCGGTTTGGTAGCTATGAAATATCGCGGTGCTTATAACGCCAGTAAATTTGCACTGGAAGGTTATACTGACACTTTGCGACTCGAATTACGGGATACAGCAATTCAGATAAGTCTCATTGAGCCAGGACCAATCCGCAGTCAATTTCGCAGTAATGCACTGATTAAATTTCAGCAACATATTGATGTAGCAACCAGTCGCCATCATGAAGTTTATCAACAAACATTACAGCGTTTACAAAATCCGACACCGAAAAACCCTTTCACGCTAGAGCCCGAATCCTGTTTGAAACCGGTATTGCATGCGCTGCGCAGCAAACACGCCAAAACACGATACGGTGTGACCTTTCCTACTCATTTATTTGCTTTGTTACGGCGCATATTACCGACACGCTGGTTAGACAGTATTCTTTGCCGCTCTGCATAAAAAAATGCCGCAAATTTTTTGCGGCATTTTTTCGGACATTAATAGTGCTGACCATTATCGTAATAATTCGTTCGTTGTAGAGGCTGTACCACAACAGCTACATCAGCCTCTAGTTTCGATTTTACAATCGATGTTATCAATCGAACCGCGGCATCTTGCATCTCTTGTCCACGGTCAAACCAGAAAAGCTCAATAAATGGATATGCCTGACCACCAAAACGTGTCGCAATAAACTCAGCCGGAATATACTCAATAGTAAAATGTGCAGCCGGAGCCTTAGTCAGTTCAGCTAACTGTTCAACTAAGGTTTCACTGATGGCAACCACTAGGTCACGTTGCATTCCTCGACATCGAATATGAGGCATTAAATATCTCCATGATAAAAAATAGATTTCTACACTATGGTAATGCCCTGATCTCTGGAATGAAAGGTTTTGGCTGGCTAGGGTTATTACTGCTCACCTTATCACCCGACATAGTTCTGGCAGCATCATCGCCTGATTTTTGGTTAGCAGAACGAGGCGAGCAAAAGCTCTGGCTGTTAGGCTCAATCCATGTCGGACACGAAGAGATGTATCCATTGCCGCCAGCCATTATGCAACGCTGGCAACAGGCAGATAATTTGATTGTCGAGACCGATCTCAATCAGTCTGCTCCTACTAGTCAGCAAAGCTTGCTCTCTTATGCCATGTTGCCAACTGACACAACATTGTCTCAACAACTCAGCCTACCGCTTTACCAAAAAACCATTCAAACCGCTGCACTGTATCAATTAAGTGAGCCCCTATTGTCTAAGTTTCGACCTTGGTTTGTTGCTATTACTTTGCAACAACAAGCCATTCAACAAGCGGGGTATCAAGCCGCATTGGGTGTCGATCAATACTTCATTGGCTTAGCAAAAGATAAACAGGTTTCCATCCATTATCTGGAAACGCCCGACCAACAACTTGCTTATCTCGCTGGATTGGGTGGCGTAGAAAATGATTTTCTCGAAGCAACGTTAAAACAAATCAATAAAGTTAACGCTGACTTACCCGATCTCATCAAAGCATGGGAAAAAGGCGATCGGAATAAAATTCAGGCTTTACTGGAAGATGATGATACCAGCCCCAAATTACGCCAATATTTAGAACAGCATTTAATCAAAGAAAGAAATCAAAATTGGCTGCCGAAGATTATGTCGGAAACTTATCCGCATAATTTTATGGTTGTAGGTGCCATGCACCTGTATGGTCCAAATGGATTAATTCAAATGTTGAAGCAAAACGGATACAAAATATCTAACATCCAGACTCGATGAAATACGCATATTCCAGATATTGCTTAATCAAACAATAAACTTAAACTCTGGTTTGTCTCAGATCCGAGCGTTATTATGACGCGGACCGCACGTATTATTTGTTGTTGCAGAAAGTAAACAGGAAACACAGCATGTCTTATCAATTATTAGAACAACGTTTTCAACAACTGCATCATCTGCAACATCTGCAGGCGATTTGTGGCTGGGATCAGGCCACAATGATGCCAGATGGAGGAAATCAGGCGCGTGGTGCAGCATTAGCTGAACTGGCCTTGCTACAACATCAAAAATTGACCGCCCCAGAGATCGCGGACTGGCTGAATACTGCCGAAAATGAAACTTTATCTGACGAACAACAAGCCAATTTAAATGAAATGCGTCGTCGTTGGCAGAACGCAGCATTGTTACCAGAAGATTTGGTTCAAGCCAAAACACTGGCAGGTTCACGTTGTGAACACGCATGGCGTGAACAACGCAAAAACAATGATTGGAAAGGATTTGAGCCTAATCTGAAAGTAGTCGTTGATTTGACCCGCGAAGCAGCCCAGATCCGGGCAGAAGCGTTAGAACTGACACCTTACGATAGCCTGATCGACCTCTATGAACCAGGGATGAGCAGCAACCAATTACTGCGTATCTTCACTGAATTAAAATCCTGGTTGCCACAAATCATTCGTCAGGCGGGTGAACGCCAATCACTCTACAATCCCATCAAACCAGAAGGCAGTTTCCCTGTTGTTCGCCAAAAATCATTAGGCTTACACGCGATGAAATTGCTGGGCTTTGATTTTAATCATGGCCGTCTGGATATCAGTGCCCATCCATTTTGCGGTGGTGTACCAGAAGATGTACGCATTACCACGCGCTACAATGAAAAAGATTTCATGCCAAGCCTGATGGGTGTCATCCATGAAACGGGACACGCACGATACGAACAAGGCTTACCAGAAAAATGGCGTGGCCAGCCAGCAGGCGAAGCCCGCTCTATGGGGATTCATGAAAGCCAGAGCCTGTTTTTTGAAATGCAATTGGCTCGTCATCCTGCATTTCTGCGAAAAATGGCTCCATTAATTAAACAACATTTTGGCGAACAACCGGCGCTGGAAGCTGAAAATCTAATCCAGCTTTATAGCCGGATTGAACCAGGATTTATCCGAGTTGATGCCGATGAATTGACTTACCCTGCTCATATCATTATGCGTTTTGAAATCGAACAAGCGCTGATTGAAGAGAAAATTCAGGTACGCGACTTGCCTGAAGTCTGGAACACAAAAATGCAGCAATACCTAGGATTAAGCACCAAAGGTAATGATGCTATAGGTTGTATGCAGGATATTCACTGGACTGATGGCTCTTTTGGTTATTTTCCAAGTTACACATTAGGCGCCATTTATGCGGCTCAATTTGCCGGAGCTATTGAGCGTGATGTGGGGAATATTGGCGAACTGATTGCTGCCGATGACGGTTTACCACAAATATTCCATTGGCTAAAAACAAATGTCTGGGAAAAAGCCAGCCTATTAAGTACCGACGAATTAATTCAACAAGCCACCGGTGAATCGTTAAATACGCAGTGGTTCCGTCGTTATCTGGAACAACGTTATACCAAAGCATTGTAATTTCACCATTGACCACATTGCCCGAATGCAGTGTGGTCAATGGCTGCCTCAACCGTCAAACCCTAAGACTAGAAATAATTCACGGTTAGTTCCCGCGTATAATCAAATCCTTCCAGAACTTGCATCATTGCATCCGGCGTTTCATCAAATGGCTGATAGTTTATTTGATGTTGCTGACGGAACTTTTCTTGTTGCAATGGCGGTAATTCATTCCAGACCTCTGCCGGGATCGCAAATTGACGCCAGCTCAACGGATCTGGTTGTGCCGCATTAAATAAATGAACCGCTTCAATACCGCCTTCATGTAGCAACATACTTCGGAAATAACTTTCATCGGCAGAGCTGTTGCTACTATCTAAAACAGCAGCCGGCGGTAAGTCCCACCGCTTTCGCCAGTCAATGGCAGGAATATTTTCTTCAGTTTTCGATGAAAACTCAGGCTGGTCTAATACATCAGCCGACAGCATCGACAGTAACAGCGAAAAATAACTTCGCTGTTCTTGATGTATAGCATCATTAAGTTGTTGGCCGAGTTGCAATTCATCGACCAAAAAGTGCTCACGGATCGTTTGTGTAAGCATAAAAAGTCTGAAAAATGAGCATTTGAACTTATATCGGCGAAATTTCTCTGATCTTTAGCACTTTCGGGGTTCACAAACAGGAAGTTTCTGGTAGTATTCGCTCCGCACTTGAGGAGGGATTCCCGAGCGGCCAAAGGGATCAGACTGTAAATCTGACGGCTCTGCCTTCGAAGGTTCGAATCCTTCTCCCTCCACCATTAAGTGCATAATAAATCGCAAAAAAAGCTCGTGGAGGGGTTCCCGAGCGGCCAAAGGGATCAGACTGTAAATCTGACGGCTCTGCCTTCGAAGGTTCGAATCCTTCCCCCTCCACCATCTCCACTCTCTTCCTGTTTATAATAACTTTCCAAGCACTGAATACAAAACTGTCTTATTATTCCTTCAGTGATATTTGGGAAGAAATTCAATGCTAACTGCGGAATCCGAAAATAGTACATATCTCCAGCTCAGCATGCTCGAAAAACGTATCGTCGTTGTCGACGACCAGCGTTCCTTTCAGATCCTGATTAAAGCCTTGTTACAAAACCTCGGTTTCAGTCGAATTACGCTACTCAGTTCAGCAGAAGAAAGCCGTAAGCGTTTCCAGAAAGAACAATTCGATATTTACCTAATCGATTATAACCTCGGCCATGGCGAAAACGGTCGTCAGCTCATGGATTATCTGAAACAACAAAAACTAGTCCCTGTCGACTCTGTTATTTTTATCATCAGTGGCGATAATTCACGCTCTATGGTTTTGAGTGCGCTGGAATCAGAACCTGATGACTACATGATGAAACCCTTTTCGCAAGAACAGCTTCGACTTCGGTTATTGCGAGCACTAAACCGTAAGCAGCAACTGTTACCGATGCTCACTGCATTCCAATCAGCCGATACCGAGCAGGTTTTGGTCGAATGTAAAAAAATCATCTCGCAAAACAGTCGTTATGCCAATTATTGTCGTTGCATCATGGCTGAGATATATCTGGAACAAAACAGAGCACAAGAAGCGAAGCAAATTCTAAATGAAGGTTTGGCGGTGCGTGAATCGGCTTGGTTACGCCTTTTTCTCGGTCGAGCAACACAGCAATTAGGGGATCACGATGCGGCAATTGTGCATTTACATTCCGCATTACAACTACGGCCGTTCATGGTCGATGCCTATCGCTGGCTTGCGTATTCACAATTGGCTATCGGAGCAAGTGAAGAGGCTATTGCAACGCTGGAGCGCGCAGTAAGTATTTCCCCGCAGTCGGGCCGACTACATCAACAAATCGCCGAACATTGCTTAAGCCAGCATGATTATTTCCGGGCAAAACAATCATTAGCCACACTGCTGGATTTACATCGTTACGCTGTCGATGATAATCCGCAGATATTAGGCAGCTATATTCATTGTGTGATTTTGCATGCGATTAATAGCCAAGACCCCTACCACATCGGCAATTTACAAAAACAAGTCAACACCGCTTTATCTCGTTGTAGAGACAGCTTGATAAACCATGATTTTGATTTTCATACGTTTGAACATATATGTCAGGCGAGAGTGCAAATGGCTCGAGGCAATCTGCCGAAAGGAAAACAACTGCTGTATAAATCAACGCAGGATTATCTTGATGCCCCACAAACGATGTCATCAGAGATATTAAGTGAAACCATTTTGGCAATGCTACAACTCGGGGAGTTTGAATTTGCAGATCAATTACAAAAGTCATTACCACCAGAGCAGGCCAAAGACCCATTACTGACGCAGTGTATCCAATCTATTCGTTCTGATACCGTAATAACCGAACGCAGAAACCAATATCAACTGAGTAACGAACAAGGTATCAAAGCCTTTACTCAAGGCGATCTGGAAATGGCATTAAAACATTTCCGCGATGCACAACGTAAAGCACCAGCAAATACCAGTGCGGCTCTGAATAAAACACAGGCATTATTGGCTTTATGCCAGCAACAACAGACACGAAAAGATCTGTTGACGGAATTAAGTGAAACATTAACGATTATGGACGGCGTACCACTAAACCCGGCACAGAAAGCACGTTATGAACAATTGAAGGTAGAGTCTATGGCTCTGCTAAAACCACGAAAACGCTGAGTTGACTTAAATTATATGAAAATTATTTCTTTTAACATCAACGGGCTAAGAGCCAGACCACATCAATTACAAGCCATTATTGAACAACATAACCCTGACATCATCGGCTTACAAGAAACTAAAGTTCATGATGAGATGTTTCCAAGTAGTCTGATTGAAGAGCTCGGTTATCAGGTTCATTTTCACGGACAAAAGGCACATTATGGCGTCGCATTATTATCCCGTACAACGCCAGATGCGATCATCAAAGGTTTTCCTGCTGATGATAATGAAGCACAACGGCGGTTAATCATCGGACAGTTTCAGCAAGAAAATGGCCGTTTACTAACGGTGTTTAATGGTTATTTTCCACAAGGTGAATCTCGCGATCATCCGACTAAATTTCCAGCCAAACAGAAATTTTACAAAGACCTGCTGAGTTATTTACAACAAAACCATCATCCTGATGAAGATATCGTAATTATGGGTGATATGAATATTTCTTCGACTGATCTTGATATCGGTATTGGTGAAGCTAACCGTAAACGCTGGTTACAAACAGGGAAATGCTCTTTCTTGCCAGAAGAAAGAGAGTGGCTTAATGAATTATTCGCTTGGGGCTTTGTAGATACTTGGCGCAGCCAAAACCCTGATTCTAATGAACATTTCTCATGGTTCGATTATCGTAGCCGTGGTTTTGATGATAATCGCGGGTTGCGGATCGATCTGTTACTTGCCACCCTAGTACTGCAACAACGTTTACAGCATACCGGTATTGATTACCAGATCCGTGGTATGGAAAAGCCATCTGATCATGCACCGATCTGGGCTGAGTTTATTTAGCTGGCTCAGCACTTGTACTTGCAGTCATCGCAACTGCCGGCGGGAGAGTAAAGTTAAGCGCAAGCTCCTCTCTCGCTCGTAGTACCGATTCCCGATAACGCGCCAACTCACGTACAGGCACATGATCCAGTCGGTTCTGATAACGATAAGTTACCCGCAATAACCGTGGTTTTACCTGCTGAACCCAAATACTGAAACTAAATACTTCATTTTCATAATGCTGATTGTAATCGGCAATATTTACATCATGTGGTAAATGAAAGATAAACTCCTGGCGAATTTTAAGTGGTGGCCCGAGTGCTAGAGGTTGCTTTCTTGAGTTATCAATTGTTTTCAGATAATTATCAATCAAGTCTGCATATAACGGCAGACCATTTCGAGCTAACTCTTCTGAACCACCGGATAACGTAAATTGCTGACGTAATACCAGTTCATTTTTCTGTAGGTCATCTTGAAAATCAGGTAAAGCGTGGCTTTCTAAATCAGAATAAAGTTTTGAATAATAGCCAACCTGCTGATGACCAATTTGTTCCGGAGAGGTATTTTTCCAGGAAGAACGCTGCGTCTCGGCTTCATGCCCTGAATAACGAGCTTCCACTAATAAACGGCTCCGCGGTTCATCCAGCCAAAGTTCGCGTCGTAATACCGTCTCCGCCGCACGATATTTGTCATCCATCGCGACCAATTCCTTGCTGTCTGATGCAACAGGTAACGCATAATGCAAATAAGGAACACCGATGGTGTCCAGATCCGAGCCTTGATTCAGATCTGTACCGTCCATCCAATATTGTTGCTCACCCAGCGATAACGTCACAATGACATGATCAAAGGCATAAGGCGATGGTAGCTGTTTAGGCAGAATAGTGCCCTGTTCCAGATTAACCAAAGCCGCCTGCGGATTGAATCCCATCGCTTTGAGTAATGCCATTAGCAATACCGTTTTATCCTTACAGTCGCCATAACGACGGTACAAGGTATCAGAGGCTTTACGTGGTACATGTGAGCCAATACCATCCTCAATTCCCAGATAACGCACCTGTTGCTGCACAAACTGCAAAGCAGCCATTACCCGCGCTTTAGGTTCGGAAGAGGTTTGCATGAGTTGATCTGCAACTTGTTGAACAACGGGTTCAACAATCGCAGTTTGTTCATAGAGCGGCAAAGCCCATTGCACAACATCTTGCCATGAGGAAAACTCACTCAGCGACCAATAATGATGTGGAGTAAACCAAGCTGGAACATCGTCATCCACATTAACGGCAGCCACCGGGGATTGTTGCCATAATAACTCGCGGTGCGTAGAAGATTCCATCATGGTCAACTTGCCATTCTGGCCTTCAGGCACTGAATAATAAAGTGTACGCCCACTATTCACTAAAACCCGAACTGAGTTAAATGCCACTGGCATTTCCCAATCAAGTTGCATTTGTACGCTGAATTTATTGCCTAATACGGGATTATTGCCAATCGTGCTGTAGCTATATTCCAAAACATCACCCACCCGAATATCCGGTAAAATTAGGTAAGCCGTTTTAGTTCCAGAATAAAGAAAATGCTCAAGATCCGGTTCCCGCTGGAACAGTCTTAGCTCATTAGGTTCCAATCGATCAAGATAAACACCTTGTCTTAACACGCGCACCTGATGTATCTGCAGTGTTTGATACCCGGGATCAAAATCAAATGACAGCTGAGAGGCCTGCTCCAACCCCTCAGTGCTCGTGATTTGCATGACATAATGGGTATATTGCGAAACCTGGCGAGCTTCCAGATTAAGCTGACGATCGATTAATTGATAACGCAGGCCGTTAACCGGCGAAGATTGGTGAGAAACAGTGGGCAATTGCAGGCTCTGCACCCATTGCGGTGCAGGCTCAAATTTGACTTGCTCATCAGCTGAAGCAGTCAGACTAAAAAATAACAAAAAGAAACTGACGAACAACTGAACGAACAAAATGGAACCCTTAACTAGATACGCATAAGCACCAATATGGTATCACGCTATAGATCCCAGATAATACCCGCTTAACCAATTCTCGGACGCAAATGTGCATACCAGTGGCGTTCCAAACGGCGAAAACCCCAAACCAGCATTAAACTCAGCATTAAATACAACACACCGGCAGTAATAAACGCTTCAAACGGTGTGTAATAACGTGCGTTAATGATCCGTGCCGCCCCCGTCAAATCAACCACGGTGATAACGCCTGCCACCGACGAACCATGCAACATTAGTATCACTTCATTGCTATAGGCTGGCAATGCACGGCGTAACGCGCTGGGTAAAATGATATGTCGCAACATTTGCCAACGCGACATACCAAAGGCGGCGGCCGCTTCCAGCTCCCCTTTCGGGATCATCTGAATAGCACCACGCACAATTTCTGCCGTATAGGCTCCGGTATTTAAAGCAAAAGCTAACAGCGAACAAAACCATGCTTCTTGAAACCATTTCCAGGCCCATGAATGCTGTAACCACTGCCATTGCCCTGCACCGTAGTAAATAATAAACAACTGCACCAGCAACGGCGTTCCACGGAAAAAATAGATATAAGCCCAAGCAGGGTAACGTAAAAAAGCACTCTGGCTGTTACGTAAAATACCGACAGGGATCGCAATGCTTAAACCCGCGAGCAGTGAAACTGCAACCAACCAAACTGTATTGATTAACCCTTCCAGATAGGTCGGCCATTCATTGTAAATAATGGAAAAATCAAACATCCGACTTACCTCGTTTTAATTGCATAACGTAATTCAGCCCAGCGCAACAACGCCGTAGAGACTGCGGTAAAACCTAAGAAAATCAGCGCAACAAACATATAAAAAGTAAACGGTAATTGTGTACTGCCAGCGGCTAACCCCGCTTTACGCACCATATCATCTAAGCCGATCACCGATACCAATGCTGTGGTTTTCAGTAAAACCAGCCAGTTATTACCAAATCCCGGCAATGCATGCCGTACCATTTGTGGAAATAAAATTCGGTGAAAAACCTGCCACGGCGACATGCCATAAGCATATGCCGCTTCTAGCTGTCCTCGTTCAACAGCCAAGATTGCGCCCCGGAACGTTTCCGCCATATAAGCGCCAAAAATGAAACCTATTGCCAAAACACCAGCGATAAATGGGCTGACATCAATGTAATCAGGAACATACGAAACCCATTCGTGATTAGGATTGCGTCCTGTTAGCCAACCGTTTATGCCTTCGTTAATTTGGGTACATAAGAAATTCAGGAAGATCTGTCCACCGAAGAAGATCAGCATCATCAGGATCAAATCAGGGATACCACGCACCAACGTGGTATAAAAAGTAGCAATACCTTTCGCCACGCGGTTTTTAGATAGCTTAGCGAGCGCACCCATCATGCCCAATACAGCCGCAACTAATACTGACAAAAGCGCAACTTCCAGCGTGATCCAGGCACCATCAAATATCGTGGCACTATAGCCTTTCAAATCGAACATACCGTTATCCATCAAAACGGGCCCGCAATGGGCCCGTTAAATACAGAAATTATGAACGTGCGGTTTTATTCGCCGTAAACATCAAAATCAAAGTATTTATCATTAATTTTCTTGTAGTTACCGTTAGCGCGGATATCTTTAATCGCTTTGCTGAACATCGCTTTCAGATCACCGTCACCCTTACGTAACGCGACACCGGCACCTTCACCGAACCATTTTTTCTCAGTTAGGCCTGGTCCGATCAAGCTATATTCGCCGTTTGATTTTTTCACCAAACCATCAATCAAAGAAGCAGCGTCAGCCAAAACATAATCAACACGGCCAGATTTCAGATCCAAATACGCTTCATCGGCCGTGCCGTAGCGTTTGATAGTGGCGTGAGGGAAGTTATCAGAAACATAAGTATCCATAGATGTAGCACGTTGCACACCGATCTTCTTATCTTTCATGAAAGCGTCAGTCAGCTCAAGCGTGGCGCCTTTTTTAGCGGCAAAACGAGCTGGCACATGTTGATATTTTTCAGAAAAATCAATGCTTTTCTTACGTTCTTCCGTAATATCCATGGTAGAAATGATTGCATCAAATTTACGCGCCATCAGACCAGGGATCATACCGTCCCAATCCTGTTTTACGATGGTACATTTTACTTTCATCTGTTCACACAGCGCATTGGTGATATCAACATCGAATCCCAACAATTGGCCTTTTTCATCAACGCTGGAAAATGGTGGATAAGCACCTTCAATCGCAACACGAACCTCTTTCCATGGTTTCGCCTGAACACCGGTAACCATCAAACTAGCCATAACGACTGTTAACAACAGTTTTTTCATTGTTTGCTCCTTGCTGATTTTATAAGCGTATCAATAAGTGGACGATATAAACTGACGGAAACGCTCTGATTTAGGATTAGCGAACAGCTCTTTAGGATCGCCATCTTCTTCAACTCGTCCCTGATGCAAAAACATGACGCGATTTGAAACATCACGAGCGAAAGCCATTTCATGTGTCACCACCAACATAGTCCGACCTTCTTCTGCCAAACCACGCATGACAGACAACACTTCCCCCACCAATTCCGGATCTAGCGCAGACGTGGGTTCATCAAACAACATCACTTCCGGGTCAACCGCTAATGCACGAGCAATAGCTGCACGTTGTTGCTGCCCGCCAGACAAATGGCCAGGATAATAATCACGACGTTCATACAGGCCAACACGATGCAGTAATGCTTCTGCTTTCTCGATCGCTTCTTGGCGTGGCACTTTCAACACATGCACAGGTACTTCAATGATATTTTGCAATACCGTCATATGAGACCAAAGATTAAAACTTTGAAATACCATCGCAAGACGAGAACGGATCCTAGCAACCTGTTTCGCATCTTCAGGCACACGTTCGCCAGATTTGTCGGCTTTCATACGAATTAGCTCACCATGGACATAAACATCCCCACTGGTGGGCGTTTCCAGCAAATTAATACAACGCAAAAACGTTGATTTGCCTGAACCGGACGAACCAATAATAGAAACGACATCGCCTTTATGCGCTGTCAGATTAATTCCCTTCAGTACCTCATTGGAACCAAAGCGTTTACATAAATTCTGCACCTCTAAGGTGGCAATTTGCTCCATATATGAGCCTTTCCCAATAATCGCTGAACACGAAAATTCACTGCAAAAATAATACCTAGAAAAATACCAGCATCAGCTTTAAATACAAAATTATTATTGATATTTTTTTACCTAAGCAGCATAAATATTCAAAATATGAACTTATTATGCACTTTACACCTACAGGTTTTCTAATGAAACTATAAGAACTATCACTCCCCTTTGCTCGATAATCGGCAGGTCTATTTTCACCTTTTGAGGTCTGTAATAGTTTTGTCATCTCCGTATTTTAGTTTTATATAAGCTGTGATATACGGAAAGTACTTGTCGGGATACAAGTTAGCGGATTAATTCCCGCAATGCGCCAAAACTCATTTGGTTATGCATAAATGAATTTTGGCCTGCAAAATGCTTATTATAGTTTGTACGTTCTTTAGTTTGAGACGAGGGGGTAGTTCCATGGATAGGTTCTCACTGGAAACAGAAGAGCTGACCGTCAGCGACACTGATGTACGTCAACGCCAAGCAAACAAAAAACGCAAATGGAGAGAAATCGAGGCCTTAAAAGACCGATATCGCTTGCAACGAGAATTACAGTCTATCGATTTAAACTATGAGTTAAGCATCAATGATGTTTCACTGAATTGAAAAAAATGGCGCTAATTAGCGCCATTTTTTATTTTTAAATCGATATTTATGCGGATAACAACTGCATAGCCAGATCTTGATAACGTTCGGCAACTTGTCGCCCGAATAGTGGATCATCACTGGTCATATTGGCCCAATTATGTTCAAGATGACGCCAATCATCTTCTGTCATGGCTTGCCGTAATAGCGGGAAAACGGTGCCTTCTTCATAATCCAAATGCTGTTGTTGCAACGCAATAAATTGCTCTAATGCTAACGCAACATGATCCAACGGAATGACAGCATCCATCAGGATCATATCAACCATTTCACGAAGCCCTTCGCCACTGCTCACAATCAGTTTATGTTGATCTTTAAGTTCAGAAGTTACACTAGTCGGATCACTGCACCGGTACGCAACGTAATAATCATAGATCAGATCTTCTCGCGGATGATGGCGTGTATCTGACACTTCACTTAAATAACTCAGTGCATCTTTAAGCAAATCGAAGCGTATCGTTTTTTCACTGCGCAACGCCGTCAATTTGTCACGTAACACATCCAGTAATTTGGAAATGTTGAGGTGATCTTGGTGCAAAATATCCAACATGGTGCACGCTCCTGAACAAAAGACCAAAGATGACAATTAAGCAATTATAGTAAATTTTATAATCAATCGTTGGCCTAACCTTAAATGTGCCAGCGATATCACGCAATCAATGGGATCTGCCAGTTTATTTGCGCTTTTCCCGCATCTGCTAAATACTGATTTGTTTTAGAAAAATGCCCACAGCCCAGAAAACCACGATGTGCCGATAACGGGCTTGGATGCGGCGCCATCAAAACATGATGCCGTTGACGATCGATATATTGCCCTTTTTTCTGCGCATGATTTCCCCACAGCAAAAAGATCAAACCATCCCGCGATTCATTCAGGCTAGCAATGACACGATCCGTAAATGTCTCCCAGCCCAGCGAAGCATGCGAGTGAGCTTTCCCTGCTTCTACCGTTAAAACGGTGTTTAATAACAAAACACCCTGCTCGGCCCATGACAGAAGATAACCATGTTTAGGCGTTTCAAATCCTGGAATATCACGTTGTAGTTCTTTGTAAATATTAACCAGCGAGGGCGGCACAGCAACACCCGGCAACACGGAAAAACAAAGTCCGTGTGCTTGGTTTGGCCCGTGGTAGGGATCTTGGCCTAAAATAACCACTTTGACATCAGCAAATTCTGTATATTTGAAAGCATTAAATACATCAGCGGATGGTGGGTAAATAGTCTTGCCTGATTCACGTTCATGCCGAACAAAATTCATTGTTTCTTGAAAATACGCCTGCTGCTTTTCTTTCCCCAGCACATCACTCCACGTTTGCATTTTGCTCTCCCGCTCGCATCAAAACGCTATTTTAGCTTACTTCGCCATTAAACGGGATCAGCCAAATATGTAGTAAAATTACAAGAAAATGATGTGAAACTTTCCTTACATTTTTAATGTTAGATACAAAATGTATGTTTATTGATTCAGATCAAGCTTTAGAGGGAATAGACCTCAGCTTTACATGGGTATCCCCTTGCACATAGTTAGTAAATTTACTAATGTAGTATCAAAGATACATGATTAAACCAAGCCGGTTTAATCCCCTGACATAACGGGGCACTTTTTCTTGTATATGTGACAAGAATCGCCCCAAACTATCGAGGTATATATCATGGTTAAGGGTATTCAAATCACTCAGGCAGCTAATGCAGATCTGATCAATTCTTTCTGGTTACTGGATGAAGCAAAGCAGGAAGCTCGTTGCCTGTGCTCTAAAGATCCACGCTATACCGAAGATCAGGTTGTAGCTGTTGAGTCTCTAGGTAACATCGAATTTCGTGAAGTGCCAATGAGCTTTGCGCCACAAGTTGAAGGTGGTCAACACCTGAACGTAAACGTTCTGCGTCGTGAAACATTGGAAGATGCTGTTGCGAACCCAGAAAAATATCCACAACTGACAATTCGTGTTTCTGGTTATGCAGTTCGCTTCAACGCTCTGACTCCAGAACAGCAACGTGATGTGATCACTCGTACATTCACTCAATCACTGTAATTTGCTCGTTGTTGCCAGACAACAGACGAAAAAGCCGGATTAAATATCCGGCTTTTTTTATTTTCAATTTTCAAACGGGTGTGAGTTTATATTCAGCTTGCCGTTTGGAAATCATAGAATTACAGCTGTTACAAAAATAATCTACAGCCCCACATGCTTGCAAACGTTCGAGCTCCGCATGACAAGTGGGACAAGTAGCGACGAGGCTAAACTGTTTTGCACAGTGGACACAGGTCGTTGTAGAAAATCGTGGATCAAGTCCTTCTTGCTGACAAGAAGGACAGGTGATTTGATAAGCCATTTCACCTCTCCTTAAGAGTAGTTACCCTTTCTTAACAAAACTCATCATACGGCGACGTTTGCGGATCTGAGTTTGTGTCAACTTATTGCGTCGCCCTTCAAATGGGTTATCACCTTCCTGGAATTCAATATGGATCGGTGTCCCCATGATTTTGAGTGACTTACGGTAATAGTTGATCAGATAGCGCTTATACGATTCAGGTAAATCTTTAACCTGATTACCATGAATAATGATCCGTGGTGGATTATAACCACCAGCATGCGCATATTTCAGTTTCACACGGCGTCCACGCACCAATGGTGGCTGATGATCTTCAGCGGCCATGTTCATGATACGGGTCAGCATAGAAGTACTGATACGTTTAGTTGCTGAGCGGTAGGCTTCCTGAATTGAATCAAACAGGTTACCCACACCAGAACCATGCAATGCAGAAATGAAGTGCACACGTGCAAAATCAACAAAACCAAGACGACGCTCTAAGTCCTCTTTGATTTTCTCTTTCGTGTCCTGATCTAAACCATCCCATTTGTTAACTGCAATGACGATTGAACGACCAGAATGCAGAGTAAAACCTAATAAGCTTAAATCTTGATCAGATACGCCTTCACGTGCATCAATCAATAACAATACCACGTTGGCATCTTCAATCGCCTGCAACGTTTTAACAACAGAGAACTTTTCGACTGTTTCGTAGATTTTTTTCTTCTTACGCACACCCGCAGTATCAATAACAATGTATTGCTGTTCATCACGTTCCAGTGGAATGTAAATCGAATCACGGGTAGTACCAGGCAAATCGAATACAATTACGCGGTCTTCACCTAACATACGATTGGTTAACGTTGATTTACCAACGTTAGGGCGGCCAATAATGGCAAATTTAATCGGTAAATCCGCATAACGATCTTCACCGCTTAATTCGTCTTCTTCTGGTTCAACGTCAACATCAGTGCCTTCCAACGCCGCCCAGTATGCCGCATCTTCGTCTGCGGCTTCTTCTTCAGCCGATTTACCAGTTAACTCTTCAAAGAACGGTGCCAGAGCCTTTTCCAGCAAAGAGGTCACACCGCGACCATGGGAAGCGGCGATTTGATAGATTTCGCCCAGTGCCAGACTGTAAAACTCAGCACAATGCGCATCGCCATCCAAACCGTCTGTTTTATTCGCTACCAGAAATACCTTTTTCTTTTGACGACGCAGATGGTTAGCAATACCAATATCAGCACTGGTAACGCCCGCTCGGGCATCAACCATAAACAACACAACATCAGATTCATCAATCGCCTGCAGCGATTGTTCAGCCATTTTGACTTCGATACCTTCTTCGGAACCATCAATCCCGCCGGTATCAACGACAATAAAATTCATGTCATCGACAACTGCCTGACCATATTTACGGTCACGCGTTAATCCTGGAAAATCAGCCACCAGTGCGTCCCGGCTACGCGTCAGACGATTAAATAATGTGGACTTGCCAACGTTCGGGCGTCCCACCAGGGCTACCACAGGGGTCATATAAAACCTCAATTATTAAATAAACAGAAGCCCCTGATACCAGATCAGGGGCTATAAACAAACATACAGTCCGAATTATGACGGACGTTTAATAGCAACCAGTTCGCCGCCGCGGGTTTGAATATAGATCAAATCCCCATCGATAATAGGTGTTGCATACAAGCCAGCACTATCGACTTCCTGCATAGCAGCAATTTTACCCGTTGTTTGCGAAATCCAGTAGAGATAACCTTCACTATCGCCTACTACAATATAGTCGCCTAATACCAGCGGGGCCGTCAGATTTCGGTATTCCAATTGTGTATTGGACCATTTTTCTGTGCCCGTTGAGCGGTCAATCAAATAAATATGGGATTTTGAATCGGTGATGGCAATGTCGTTTACACCAATCCCCATATTTTGATAAGAAGCATATTTACGCTTCCATAATTCATCCCCGGAGATCAGTTTACGGGAAATTAACTGGCCGTTATAAGCAACAGCGTAAAGTTCATCATCAACAATCACAGGTGCAGCATCAACATCGACCATGCGATCAAGATCAGTCTGCCCATGCGGTGTTGCAACACGGGTTTCATTGACTAACTGGCCATTTTGCAACAGTACGATACCAATTTTACCATCAGCCCGACCATACAGTACACCGCCAGCTGCTATAACAGGCGCCGCAGTGCCACGCAATGTCAGATTAGGTTGTTCGCTGGTAACCGTCCAATCGATCTTGCCGCTTTCACCATCCAACGCCAGTAGTTGCCCAGCGCCAGTTGAGATCACAACTTTTCCAGAGTCAGTTGCTGGTGTAGCCAGAACTTCCCCGCCAACATCGGTATGCCAGATCAGTTCGCCAGTTTCTTGTTTCAGCGCCAACATTTGTCCGTTTTCTGAACCTACATAAATACGGCCATCTGCTGCTGCAAGACCGCCAGATAAACGGGCACTGCGTTTTCCTTCATAGAAAGGTTGATCGCTCAGATCAACACTCCACAGTTTCTTACCACTCAGCTTTTCAAAGGCGTAAACGCGACCATCTCGCGATGCGGCAAAAATATTGTCGCCAACAATAGCCGGCTGCAGATGCGAATAAAATTTGCCAACACCTGAGCCAACGCCGCTACTCCAAGCTGTCTCGGGATGAAAAGCTGACTCAACTACAGGTACGTCAGCCATCTTAATGACATCTTCTTCTGAACTACAGCCATAGAGCAATACACTCCCCAGCAATAGACAGCTAAATTTTTGCCAACCTTTATGCATTAGGTTCACCATCCTTCGCTTTATTTCGCTTTAGGTGTATCAGCTTTTTCGCCGGCTACAGAAAGATCATCAAGTTTCATCTGTAAAACAGGGTTTGCACCATTTTTACTAGCTTGCAGTGCAACGACATATGCCGCACGTGCTTTTTCAGGTTGTGCTGATGCCAATAATGCATCCCCCCTGACTTCAGCAACAGTGGCTTTATATTGTTCAGCTGTTACAGAATCCAGTGCTTTTAATGCATCTGCTGGTTTATTCATTGCCAGTAATACCCGAGCTAAACGGATACCCGCAACAGGCTTAAACTCATCATCAACACCGTGTTCAGCTACGCGACGTAACTGTTCTGCCGCTAATTCCAATTTATTAGCTTTCACTGCGTCAGCCGACAATTGTAATGCAGCCAGATCACCATAGGTATCACTACCATGATCAGCGATAAACTTGCTAACAGCACTAAATCCCTTTTCATGCTGTTCTGCCAACACTTGCATTACTTGTTGATAGGCAGCCGCCGATGCTTCACTACGTTGTTGTACATAGCTATTGTAATAACGCCAGCCAAATAACCCGACAAACCCGATTACGACACCAGCAATAATGGACTTACCATTTTCTTGCCACCAGGATTTGATAGCTTCAACTTGTTGTTCTTCTGAATTGTAGATGTCCACTATTATGCTCCCAGCTGATCCAGTATCGGTAACAGTGCTGCAACAGCAATTGTTTGCTGTTCGATTTGATCACGTAAAAATTTAACGGTGACTTTTTGTTCCGCAACTTCCGTTTCACCCAAAATCAATGCGATTCTGGCTGCAACTTTGTCAGCTCGTTTCATCTGCTTTTTAAAATTACCACCACCGCAATGCGTCATTACACGTAACTGCGGACGTTCATTTCGTATCTGCTCAGCCAGCAACAAACCAGCAGACAGCGTACCCTCACCAGCCATACAGATATAGACATCAACCGTAGCTGGCAGATTATGGATTTTCTCCAGGGTTTCAAGCATCAAAGTCAAACGTTCCAGACCCATTGCAAAACCCACTGCTGGTGTTGCTTGACCGCCTAATTGTTCAACCAGACCATCATAACGACCGCCACCACAGATAGTCCCCTGTGCGCCAAGGCTATCGGTCACCCATTCAAATACGGTGTAATTGTAATAGTCTAAACCACGAACCAAACGTTCATTAACTTGATAAGCGATTCTCGCTGCGTCAAGTAACGCTTTTAATCCGCTAAAGTGCGCTTTGGTTTCCTCACCGAAATAATCCGTCAATGTTGGCGCATGCTGCAAAATTTCTTGCACCTGCGGGCTTTTCGTATCCAGTACACGCAGTGGATTAGAGTACATCCGACGTTTACTTTCTTCATCAAGTGCATCTTTGTGTTGTTCAAGAAACACAACCAATGCATCACGATAAGCCGCTCGCTCTGCGGAGGAGCCTAATGTATTCAGCTGTAAAGTAGTGAACTGTTCAATACCTAACTCACGCCACAAACGAGCCGTCAGCATGATCAATTCGGCATCGATATCTGGCCCATTCAGGCCAAATACTTCCACACCAAACTGATGAAATTGACGATAACGGCCTTTTTGCGGACGTTCATGACGGAACATTGGCCCTACATACCATAACCGGCGTTCCTGATTATAAACCAGACCATGCTCGATACAGGCACGAACGCAACCTGCGGTTCCTTCTGGACGCAGAGTCAGACTGTCGCCATTGCGGTCATTAAAGGTGTACATTTCTTTTTCGACCACATCGGTCACTTCACCGATGGCGCGTTGAAACAGATTAGTCATTTCGACAATCGGCATCCGAACTTCAGAATAACCATAAGAAGAAACGACACGTCGTAAAGTTGCTTCGAGCATTTGCCAGACCGGTGTTTGTTCCGGTAGGCAATCATTCATTCCACGAATTGCCTGAATTTGTTTAGCCACAATAATTCTCAAACTTCTAATACAAAACTGCCCGCATTATAGGGAGTTTAAAAAGACAGGTACAACCTGCCAACTGAGTAACGAAAAAACAGTCTCTTTGTTACTCGTAATGTTGTTGGATCGGAATACGTTTCCCTTGATCCAGCTGTGATGCTTTAGCTCTGATACGGGCTTCCAGCTGATCAAGAATATTTTCATTATCCAGACGGTCAACACGTTCACCGTCTTCATACAAAGCACTCTTGCGATTCGCACCGGCCAGACCTAAATCCGATACCAATGCTTCACCCGGACCATTGACGACACAGCCAATAATAGAGACATCCATTGGTGTGATAATATCCTCCAGACGCTCTTCTAAAGCATTGACGGTGCTGATTACATCAAACTCTTGGCGAGAGCATGTGGGGCAAGCGATAAAGTTAATACCACGAGCACGAATACGTAATGATTTAAGAATATCAAAGCCGACTTTGATCTCTTCTACCGGATCTGCGGCTAATGACACACGTAACGTGTCGCCAATGCCATCTGCCAGCAACATACCCAAGCCAATCGCTGATTTCACTGCACCGGAACGGAAACCACCAGCTTCAGTAATCCCCAGATGTAACGGTTGTTCAATCTGTTTAGCTAAGAGTCGGTAAGCGTCAACGGCAAGAAAAACATCAGACGCTTTGACGCTGACTTTGAACTGTTCAAAATTGAGTCGATCGAGAATATCGACATGGCGCATGGCCGATTCAACCAGTGCTTCTGCAGTTGGTTCACCGTATTTATCCATCAGCTCTTTTTCAAGTGAACCGCCATTCACACCGATTCGAATTGGAATATTCAGATCGCGAGCACAGTCGACGACGGAGCGAATACGGTCTTCTTTACCAATATTGCCGGGATTAATACGTAAACAATCGACACCATATTCAGCCACTTTCAGAGCAATACGATAGTCAAAATGAATATCGGCGACCAACGGAACGGAAACTTGCTGTTTGATCAGCTTAAATGCTTCTGCGGCATCCATGGTTGGTACTGAAACCCGCACAATATCGGCACCAACGCGCTGCAGTGCCTGGATTTGCGCTACAGTCGCTGCCACATCAGTGGTCAACGTGTTCGTCATTGATTGTACCGATATCGGTGCATTACCGCCCACCGGTACATTTCCAACCATGATCTGCTTACTGATCCGGCGCTTAATAGGTGAAATGTGCTGACTCATGATTTAATTCTTCAACGGCAACTTATAACGGGCAACCACACCCTGACGAATGTAGGACGACATATCAACAGCCTGCCCATGGAAATAGACAGAAACTGCTCTTGGAGCACCAATCGTTAAACTAAACGGTTCTTTACCCGATACATTAACTTTATCACCAGCGTTTTTAGTGCCTTCAAATAAGGACTTTCCTGACGCATCTGCAACTCTGAGCCAACATGAGGCTTTGAATTGCAATTGCAAAGCGATTGAAGCATCAACTGTTGAATCAGCAGTTTCAGATTTTGTCGTTGTAGTAGAGGCAACGGCCGCAGATGATGCCGGTACTATTTTGGTTTGTTCTTGATTTTTTTCTTCAGCTGCGGCATTCGACAATACGGTTGGTTCTTGACCGTCATTATCAGCGGCTACTGGCAAATCTGTCGATGTTTCAGCCGTATCTTCGGCACTACTAGTTGCTGTCACAGGCGCAGCGCTGGTTGTCGCAACTGGATTAGCCGTTGTGGCTTGAGCTGCGCTCGGTTTTGCTGCCAAAACAGCATCGGTTGCTTTTACTACGAGCTGCCCAGCTTCATTGATTGCTGTGGGTACTGGCTCTTCTGCTGGCTGTAACCACCACCATGTTCCACCTAAACCCGCTAAGCCAATAAACAAAACCCAAGAGATGAAACGTACACGATGCTCACTCGCTTCGCGTTGCGTGCGACCAGAAAAACTATACATTTCACTGTATTGTTGATCTTTCAACCCAAGACGATCATAAGCCGCTAATACCGCTTGCTCATCAGTACCAACAAAACGAGCATACGTTTTCAGATACCCTCTGGTAAACGTGCTAGCTGTTTTTTGATCAAAACGATCTTCTTCAATATCACGAATCAACGAGATACGTAAGTTAAGACGATGAGCCACATCTTGCTGACTCATACCGCGTTGTTCGCGGGCTGTTTTCAATATGGTGCCCGGCGTTAGTTGGGCAGTTTCATGACGCTGTTCAGTAGTCATTGTTCTGATATCTTTTCGCTTGAATCGAGGATGGGAATTGCTGAACCAAGGACTGACCGAAAACATGCATATCCGCGATATGTCCCTGTTCTTGTGCGGTGCGAAGGCTCAACCATAAACTTTGTGGTGTTGGATTAGCTTTACTACGATAAGTGCTCAATATCTGCTGAGCTTCATCGGGCTTATGTGCATCCAATGCCATTTCCGCCAGTTCCAGCATTAACCTGACTTTATTGGGATTATACCCAAGCGCCAGACGGTAATATTCCAATGCTTTAGCATTTTGCCCAGCCTGACGTGCACAAATACCCGCATTTTCATAACTATCATCCATTTTTAAATAATGCGGCTGCACTACTGCACGTCGAAACATCTCATCAGCTTCGGCATAGTTATGATTGCGACAGAGGAAAGTACCATAATTATTGAGTACATCGGGATTATTACTGTGGCTTGAGACTAATTGTTCATACGTTTTTTGCGCAGAAGCGTTATCACCTACCGACTGGTAGTAATAAGCCATCGCAAGATAGGCATCCGCATTATTCGGAGCCATCTCAATTGCTTTTTCAAAATTATATTTTGCCGGTGCCATCTGACCTTTGTTCAGATAGCCCATGCCAAGCTCAATACGCGTTTTGGCAGCAGAAGCGCCATCAATCGAATTTTCTTGTCGCTCTGAATTTTTACCGATAATTGTAGTTTCGGTGACACATCCAGACAGCGAGATTATCGCTGCCCAGAGTAATAGAAGATGTCTTTTCATGTCTCAGTACATTAACGAACTGGATTTCAAAGCATTTTGACGGAAATCTCCTGCTCTTGCATCCGTTTTTTCATGGTTCGTTTCGTTCTGTCGATTACATCACCAACCAGCTGGCCGCAAGCAGCATCAATATCATCACCGCGGGTTTTTCGCACGATGACGGTATAGCCATATTCCATCAAGACTTTAGAGAAACGATCAACGCGGCTGTTGCTTGGTTTCCCGTATGGATTGCTTGGAAACGGGTTAAACGGGATCAAATTTATTTTACTTGGCGTATCTTTGAGCAGCTCAGCCAATTCGCGCGCATGTTCCATATCATCGTTAACATGATCAAGTAATACATACTCAACAGTAACGCGGCCATGGTTTGCATTCGATTTGCTTAGATAACGCTGTACAGAACCCAGAAATTCCTGAATGTTGTATTTATCGTTGATCGGCATGATTTCTGAACGCAGTTTATCGTTTGGTGCATGTAAGGAAATCGCCAATGCAACGTCTATCATATCACCCAGTTTATCTAATGCCGGTACAACACCGGACGTCGAAACAGTCACACGACGTTTCGATAAGCCGAAGCCATAATCTTCCATCATCAGACTAAGTGCAGGAACCAAATTAGACAGATTCAGTAAAGGTTCACCCATGCCCATCATCACAACATTGGTAATGACGCGTTTACCCGTATCTTTAGGAAAACCAACCACCTGCGCGGCACGCCATACCTGACCAATAATTTCTGACACAGTAAGGTTACGGTTAAACCCTTGCTGCCCGGTTGAGCAGAATTTACATTCCAATGCACAACCAACCTGCGACGAAACACACAGTGTTGCGCGATCTTCTTCAGGAATAAATACGGTTTCAACTTCCTGATCACCAACTCGCATCGCCCATTTAATGGTGCCATCGGCGGAACGTTGCTCGGTGCTAATTTCAGGCGCACGAATTTCAGCAATACGCGATAATTTTTCACGTAAGGCTTTGTTCACATTGGTCATCTGTGAAAAATCATCGCAACCGAAATGGTAGATCCACTTCATGATTTGATCGGCACGAAATGCTTTTTCGCCCAATTCATCGGCAAAAAATGCACGTAATGCGTTACGATCAAAATCCAGCAGATTAACTTTATTTTCGCTCATGGATGCCTCAGAGACCTGTAGAGAAGGGCGCGGATTGTACAAAGTTTAATGAAGGAAGACCAGTACTGGGGGTACATGGATTGATTGTTTTTTGTTCATAATTTTATTTCATGTTTTTCCTGCATGATAACAGCGTCATTTTTTCGACTTTTTAATTTGGCATGCCTGTTGCTGGTGCATAACGAATTGCAGTGACATTCTGTTGTCATAACGCCACCCTGCATGCATATTGCGTAAAATAATTTTGTTATCATACGCTTACATTTCACCGATAACGGCTAAGGACAACGATATGTTTAACGATAAAACTATTCTGATAACAGGCGGCACCGGTTCTTTCGGGAAAAAATTTATCGCCAGTATACTAGCTCAATATCAGCCGAAGAAGTTGATCGTCTACTCCAGAGATGAACTGAAACAATTTGAAATGCAGCAAGTATTTAATCAAGCTTGTATGCGTTATTTTATCGGTGATGTTCGTGATGCTCAGCGTCTTGATATGGCAATGCGTGGTGTTGATTATGTAGTTCATGCCGCAGCCCTAAAACAAGTTCCAGCGGCAGAATATAACCCGATGGAATGCATTAAAACCAATGTTGGTGGTGCAGAAAACGTTATTCAGGCGGCACTAAATAATGGCGTCCAGAAAGTCATTGCACTTTCAACCGATAAAGCTGCAAACCCGGTCAACTTATACGGAGCGACAAAACTCTGTTCTGATAAATTATTTGTTGCTGCAAATAATATGGCAGGAAATAACCCTACGATTTTCTCTGTAGTCCGTTACGGCAACGTGGTCGGTTCCCGTGGCTCGGTGGTTCCCTTCTTCGATAAACTTATTAAAAGTGGAGCTAAAAGCCTACCGATCACTCATGCAGAAATGACCCGATTCTGGATCACGCTTCAACAAGGCGTCGATTTTGTACTAAATAATTTTAAACGCATGAAAGGTGGAGAGTTGTTTGTTCCCAAAATTCCATCTGTGCGTATTGTTGATCTGGCAAAATCAATGGCACCGGATTTGCCTCACGACATCGTGGGTATTCGGCCCGGTGAAAAATTACATGAAATAATGTGTCCGGCTGATGACTCATATCATACGATTGAGTTCAAAGATTATTATGTAATCACCCCTTCCATCACCTTCTCTTCACGCAATAATGACTTTGCCGTTAATGCACTCGGTGAGCATGGTGTGCCTGTAGCACAAGGGTTTGAATATAATTCGCTAAATAATCAGCACTTCCTGACGATAACAGAATTACAGGCAATGAATCAGCAGGTGTTAACTGAATGATCCCTTATGGTCGGCAAACTATTTCTGAGGAAGATATAGATGCTGTTGTAGCTGTTTTAAAATCAGACTTTCTGACGCAAGGCGCTATCGTTCCAGCATTCGAACAGGCAATAGCCGATTACTGTGATGTGCCCCATGCGGTCGCCTGCTCCAATGGCACCACCGCATTGCATCTGGCCTGTGTGGCGCTGGATGTTGGTTCTGAAGATCTAGTCTGGATCTCAGCTATTAGTTTTGTCGCTTCAGCCAATTGTGCCCGTTATTGTGGTGCTGAGGTTGATTTTATTGATGTAGAACCAGAAACCGGAAATTTATCGGTTAATGCGTTGCAGGATAAGTTAATTCAGGCTTATCAATTGGGACGTATGCCTAAAGCTCTTGTGGTTGTTCATCTGGCAGGGCAACCCTGTGATATGGCGGAAATTGCGGATCTTTGTCGCCCATATGGTATTGCCATTATTGAAGATGCCTGTCACGCCTTAGGTGCTCATTACAAAACCAAGCCAGTTGGTTATTGCGAATATTCCGATCTGACTGTATTTAGTTTCCATCCCGTGAAACCGATTACTACCGCAGAAGGCGGATTAGTCACAACTCGTGACGATAAGCTGGCAGCCCGTCTGCGTTTATATCGCAGTCACGGAATTACCCGTGAGCCAACATTGCTGGAACAAAAATCTCCCGGTGGCTGGTATTATGAACAACAAGTCTTAGGGTTTAATTACCGACTCACTGACTTACAAGCTGCATTGGGTTTAAGCCAGCTGCAGCGGCTGGACAGTTTTATTACAGCACGCAATCACCTGGCAAAACGTTATGATGAAAAGCTGAGCGCATTACCACTGACGCCGCTGCTGCAAAAAAAAGAACGTAAAAACGGCTACCACCTGTATGTAATTCGTGTAGCAGAGGAAAAACGAGATCGTTTGTTTGCTGAACTTCGTCATGCGAGTATTGGCGTGAATGTGCATTACATTCCTATCCCTGCACAGCCGTATTACCGGGCATTGGGTTTTGATCCTGCTAATTACCCCGGTGCACAAGCCTACTATTCCAGCGTTATCACACTGCCTTTATTTACAGAGTTGAGTGAAGCGCAGCAAGATGAAGTTGTGCATCATCTGGAACGTCTGGTATGAAACTGGCATTAGGAACAGCCCAGTTTGGCCTAAATTATGGTGTCAGCAATGCGGTTGGCAAAGTTTCCGATCATCAGCTACAACAGATTCTGCAAGTAGCTGCTGCTGCAGGGATTACACTGCTGGATACAGCCCAAGCTTATGGTGATGCCGAATCTCGTTTGGGCATGATGAGCACAGAGCACTTTCAGGTTATCAGTAAACTGGCTCCAGGTATCACTGCCGCCACCGCGCAAGCTACCGTATACCAAAGCTTGCAGCAACTAAAACAGCCCCGTCTGTATGGCCTGATGCTGCACCGTACACAGGATTATTCCCCTGAACTCTGGCAAGAGTTGCAATTCATGCAGTCTACCGGTTTGATTGGCAAACTCGGCATCTCTGTATATACCCCAGAAGAGCTGGATGCGTGGTATGCCCATGATCCATTACCGTTGCTAGTACAATTGCCAGCGAATTTATTGGATCAGCGGTTTCTGCGGAGCGGCTGGTTAGATCGCCTGAAAGATGCAGAATGTGAAATTCATGTTCGTTCTGTATTTTTACAGGGGTTACTACTGATGCCCCCAGAACAGAGGCCTCATCGCTTTTCCCGTTTTAACGCCCAGTTTAATTCGTTTGATACATTGGCCCAACAATATGGCCGGTTAAATCTGGCGCTGGCCATCCAATATGCAATGCCTCAAATTGATCGTTTCGTCATTGGTTGCTGCTCAGCAGCTGAAATATCTGACATAGTCAAAGCCTGTCAGCAGGCACCGATATTGAATACTTCCGAGTTGGCATTGCTTATGTCTGATGATATCCAATTACTCAATCCCGCTTTATGGGGGCAGTTATGATTTTAGCTATTTTGCAAGCACGGCTCAGCTCCAGCCGCTTACCCGGCAAAGTATTAAAACCGATTATGGGTAAACCTATGCTGGCTTATCAGCTGGAACGACTGGCCCGTTGTAAAAACATTGATCAACTAATTGTGGCTACCAGCGATCATCCAGAGGATCAGGCCATCGCCAATCTTTGCAATGAATTGAACGTTCCCTGTTTTCATGGCCCTTTGGAAGATGTATTGGCTCGCTTTTATCTGGCAGCGGAAAATTATCAGCCAACGCACATTGTGCGCTTAACCGGCGATTGCCCGCTAGCTGATCCGGAATTGATAGATGAATTAATTTCTTATCATGTGCAAGGTGGATACGACTACAGTAGTAATTGCCATGTTCACACTTTTCCCGATGGCTTAGATGCTGAAATTTTAACCTATCAGTCACTAAAAACGATTTATCAGCAAGCCCATACGCCAGCTGAACATGAACATGTGACTTATTATGTTCATCAGCATAAAGCTGATTTTAATATTGGATTACTGAGTAGAACACCATCATTGGCTCACTTGCGCTGGACTGTTGATGAACCAGCCGATTTCGAATTAGTTAAACATATTTACGAGCGCCTTTATCCGCTTGATCCAAACTTCAGCACCAATGACATTTTGTCTCTTATTGAACGTGAACCAGAGCTCGCCACGCTGAATACTCACCATCAGCGGAATGAAGGGTTAGCCCGCTCACTGGCAAAGGAATCTCACTCATGAATTCTCGTTATCAGCATTCTCTTGAACTTTCAGCCCGCGCAGAGAAAAGTATTCCGCTCGGTTCCCAAACATTTTCGAAAAGCCGGTTGTGTTTCCCCTATGGTGCCGCACCGTTATTTATTGAACGTGGAAACGGTGCTGATGTCTGGGATGTAGATGAAAATAAGTACATTGATTTTGCAGGTGGCTTGTTAGCCATTAGCCTCGGTTATTGTGATCCTGATATCAATGCAGCTGTAATAGAACAACTCAATAAAGGTTCTATTTTTTCTCTGCCCCACAGACTGGAAACTGAAGTAGCAGAAAAACTGATTGAATTGATTCCTTGTGCTGAAATGGTTCGGTTTGGCAAAAACGGCACTGATGCAACCTCGGCTTGTATTCGATTAGCTCGTGCCATTACTGGACGCGAACATGTAGCTGTCTGTGGTTATCATGGCTGGCAAGACTGGTATATCGGTTCAACAACTCGACACTTAGGTGTGCCAGAATGTGTACGTGAATTAACCCACAAATTTGAATACAACGATTTGGATACCTTGGCACAGATTTTTGCCAAACACCCAGATCAGATTGCTGCAGTAATACTGGAACCAATGAACGTTGCCTGGCCTGAGCCTGATTTTCTACCAGGGTTACGTAAACTCTGTGATGCTCATGGTACATTGCTGATTTTTGACGAAACAATTACCGGCTTTCGCTACCACTTAGGTGGTGCACAAACCCTGTTTGGCGTGACACCGGATCTGGCAGCATTTGGTAAAGGTATGGCAAACGGCTTCCCGATTTCCGCCGTTGTTGGTAAACGCCAATATATGTGTCGCATGGAAGATATCTTCTTCTCCGGTACCTTTGGCGGTGACGCTATTGCTCTGGCTGCAGCCAACGCAGTCATTGACAAAATGCAGAGACTGGATGTACCTGCCCGGTTGGCGGAACGAGGGCAACGACTTCTTGATGGTTTGAATGTCCTGCTAAAAGAAATTAATGCGCCTGATTGGCTTGGTACAGCAGGGCACCCGAGCTGGAGCTTTCTCACTGTTGCTGACTCGCCAAATCACAGTTTATGGCTATTGAAGAGTTATCTGATCCAGGAATTATGTAAGCGAGGAATTCTAACCCTGGGTAGCCATAACCTGAACCTTGCACATACGAATGAACATATCGATTTCCTGCTGGCAACTTACGCTGAAATTTTACCGACTTTAATCAAGCTGGATTCTGCGGGAAAAATCGAGGATTCATTGAATGGTGAACCTATCCAGCCGGTGTTTAAGGTCCGCTGATGCCGGAACTTTGGATCTTTAGTGAAGGGGACTTACAGCGGGGGTTGGGGCACATCACTCGCTGTTCTTCCTATGCATCAGCCTGGCAAAAGCAAGGTGGTAAAGTACATTGGGTGGTTGATGGTGACGACACTGCAAAAAAATTGCTGCATAAGCAATCTGTTATCTGGAAATCATGGCAGCAAGAGTTAATCTCCACGCCCCATGATGCTGTTGCAATTGTCGATTCTTATTCAGCAACATCAGATGTACTTAAAAGTATTTCGGATCATTTTGTGCGAGTCATTTATCTGGATGATACCAAGAGATTATCTTATCCCAAGGGGTTGGTAATACATGCAGCACAATGCAGAAATACATCTCTCGCAGATGGTGCCGAATGGGTGTTTGGCACGAGATGGCAGCCTTTACGCCCCGCATTCTGGACAGTACCGCCCAGAGAACAGATATCTGAGCAAATAGAACAGATCCTGATTCTGATGGGGGGCACCGATATTAGAAAATTAACACCAACCATACTGCAGTTGGCTCATAATATTTATCCCAATGCTGAAGTTCATACGATTATCAGTAATCCAAACTCCGTCACCAAACAACCAAAGACCATTTTTCATCATCAGTTAAATGATAAAGAAATCGCTGAATTGATGTGTAATTGTGATATTGCAATTAGTGCTGCCGGACAAACCACCTTTGAACTCGCACGATGTGGGCTACCTTCAGTTCTGATTGGTGTTGCCGATAATCAAAAAGAACAACTGAAAAAATGGACTGAAGATAATCTCTTTATGTATGGTGGCTGGTGGAATGAGCCTGAATTGATAGCCCATGTCTCTTCGAAACTAAAGGAACTTTGTAGTTCTGATACCAGAAAGCAGAGAGCAGCAGCATTACAACGTCAGATTGACGGGAAAGGCACAATGAGGGCAGTGAAATGGCTCAGCCAATGCTAGATCTGCATCAACAATTCCAACTGAAAAAACTGAAACTAAAACCATTCAGCAAGTTAAATAATACAGAGATCGAATTGGTCTGGTTGATGCGTAACCATCCTGATATAGCCAAATGGATGGGCAGTGGAGGACAAATTCCGCTGGAAGCACATCATACATTTATGGCTCGTCAGTCGATAGAAAATAGTAACTTCAACTACCTGACCTATGATCAACATGACGTGTCTGGCGTCGTTTCTCTGCATCGTTGCGATTGGCATAATGACATAGCATGGCTTGGCATTTACCGAAATCCCTTCCGGCAGGAAATAGGTTTGGGCAACCAATTATTACAGGCTATATGCTGGCTAGCATTTGATATTGCTAAATTTCATACCCTAAAGTTGGAAGTTGTTGCTGATAATACCCCAGCTATCAACGCCTATCTACGCGCAGGATTTGTCAACGAAGGTTGCTGGAGAGAAGCAATCCGACGTGATGACAGTTATATTGATTTGCTGCTTATGGGGATGACAAAACAAGAGTGGAGAAGCGAATGAACGGCAATACCATATCAAAAAAAACATTCATCATAGCCGAGTTATCAGCGAACCACGGACATAATATCGAGAATGCATTAGCAACAGTTCGCGCGGTGAAAGAATGTGGCGCTGACGCTATTAAAATCCAAACGTATACCGCAGACACTATTACCCTTGATTGCAATAATGAATACTTTCAAATAAAACAGGGGACTATCTGGGATGGTACCACGCTGTATCAACTTTATCAGGAAGCCTACACCCCCTGGGAATGGCATGCAGCTATTCAAGCCGAAGCAGAAAAACTTGGGCTGGTATTTTTCTCTACCCCGTTTGATTTTAGTGCCGTCGATTTTTTAGAAAATTTAAACGTCCCACTCTACAAAATTGCCTCATTTGAAATTACCGATATTCCATTAATTGAATACACAGCCAGCAAAGGCAAACCGATGATTATTTCCACCGGGATCGCCACTCTAGCCGATATTGAAGCCGCGGTAGCCGCTTGTCGGCGTATGGGAAATAATGATATTACTTTGCTGAAATGTACATCATCCTACCCGGCCCCGATCGAAGAAGCGAATCTGCTGACAATCCCCAATCTGGCACAAACATTTGGTGTGAAAGTGGGGTTGTCGGATCATACATTAGGGTATACCGCCCCCATTGTAGCTGTTGCTTTAGGTGCTCAGGTGATAGAAAAACATTTCATTTTAGATAGAGCTATTGGTGGGCCAGACGCTTCGTTTTCCCTGACGCCTGAAGAATTTAAAGTTATGGTTGATAATGTCAGACAAGCTGAAGCTGCGTTAGGCAAAGTCAGCTATGAATTAACCGATAAAGTAAAAAACAATCGCAAATTTGCCCGCTCACTTTTTGTATCGAAAGATATTAAAGCCGGTGAATTATTTACTCTGGATAATATTCGTTCAGTACGGCCGAATGATGGTCTTCCTCCCGCTGAATTACCTCGGGTCTTAGGTCAAAAAGCCAAACAAGAACTAAAAGCCGGAACCCCACTGACATGGGATTTACTCAATTAAACAGTCTGAGGTGAGCAAAGGCGAAACCGGAGACCCATGACTAGTTCGCCACCAAACCCGCGTTTAAAATGGCTGATCTGGCACGCCTTCTCATCAGGAACTCTTCCTGTCGAGTCAGGCACTCCAGCATAATAACTTTCGCCCATCTCCATCACCTTGCACCCCAGTTCCTTAGCATGTAGTAAACCAAGCCAAACGGGATAATGAGAAATGGGCAGGTGAAATAACGTCCGGTCATAAACCCCCACTGAGTAATAAGCTCGTTCCCCTACCGCAGCAAATAACGACGCCCCCACCAGCCGCTCTTCATATTCAGTCAAAATCAAAAAATTCTCACCCTTTTTGGTTAATTCCAACTGAGCAAACCAAGATGCTGTACTTCGAGTTCGTCGACCAGCTACCGCAATGTGAAAAGCCTCAAATTGCTCAAAATCAGCAGGCATAACATTATGTGAGTCAATAATACGACAAACTAGATTTTGCATTCCCCATCGAAAGTTCTGCCGATAAATCTTTCTGCATTCCGCTAATAATTGCTCCTTTGAATGCAAAGAAATTTTTTGCTCTATAACAGAACATGGTGTCACCCCCAGACTTAATAGAAGCTTCGATAACCAATCTAGTACAGAGGTCATTGCCTGATAATCAAACTCACAACCAGGAATCAGTAAATGCTGGACTCGTTTAATCGCAAGTCCCTCGCTTTGAGCTCGATCCTGAGGCAGCAGTTCATCAATTAATTGGACTGAACGGCCATACCAGGAATAAACAGCGCGCCCCTGACTCCAATGCCGGGTAACAAGCAACAGCATACGGCTATCACCCCGGACCAGAGCAAAAGAACAATCCTCAAAAGAATGATCAAAATACGCCTGATAATAATCACAGTGCCCGGGGGAAAGCAGACCACCTTGACGCATCAATATATCTCTGCGTAATGTTTCAAAATCAGGGTGTTTAGAATCAAGCAGTTTCATGGTTTTTTCGCTGACAACAAGAGATATTCAACCTGACATTGCAATGATGAATAACTTCGTAACTGATGTTCAATGCTTACATCAATAAACCCTGCAGCTCCAACCATAGAACGAAACTGATCAAGGTTCAGAAACGCCGTTTGACCGTTGCCAGCCAGCGGATAACCCGAAGGGATATCGGATAAAGTAATTTCATCCAGCATCATTGCTTCTGGTGCAGAAAAAGCCGATGAACCAGAACCTAGATGACAGGAAAAAAAATGACCGCCAGGTTTAAGAACACGCCAAGCTTCTGTAAAGGTTTGCTCATGCTGTAAATAATTCAAATGTTGCAGAGAAACCACATCCACCACAGCATCAAAACTGTTTGCTGTATAAGGCAATGCCGTCATATCTCCCAGCATCAATTCAGCACTGACGTTCCATTGTTTCAGTACTTCATGGCAATAAGCTAACCCAGTTGGTGCAAAGTCAATACCATGGGCTGAAAAACCCTCGTGAGCAAGCATCCAAAGATTGGCACCCGAACCACAACCCAGCTCCAGTATTTTTATCGTATTACGCTGTTCAATAGGCAACACAAAATAATGTGCGGCAAGAAATGCCAGTAATGCTTCATTGGGATAACGACGCTGTGATGCCAGACCACGAGCCTGATATTGTTCTTCAAAACTAGGCACTTGCCTTCCTCATCCAATTTACTGAGTTTTTATCTATTCATTCACTGACTTTTTTGGTTACCTTTACGTAACAGGTCGATTACTGCATGATCTACCTGATCAATACTTGAAAGAGCTTTAGGATAAATACGTTGAATCTCCCGCAAATAACTCTGCACTATACCAATCGCATCGCGAACAACTCGCAGGGTCTCCTGCTCATCTTCAAATCGGTAAAGCAGGCTATTAACTGATGAAAATGCATAATTCATTGAGCCGATCAACATTTTATAAATATGACGTTGCATCGATTCACTAACAGCATTCAGATAACCATAATGGCGCATCATACGATCAGCGACTTCACTCCGACTACTGAATGGCTCACCCCATTCATCTACCAGCCGATTAATCAAAGAATTAAAAAACTCTACATCTAAACATACATGCATCTGTTCAACAGGGATGTCGATCGGAGCAAAAAGATCGTGGAAGATATGATCCAATAGAGCTTGTTTAGCAAGTACTGGGGCATTATCAAGTTGTAACTCTGCCGGGGGTAGCGGAATAGCACCAGTTATTTTGGCTCCATCACTACAATTCATGCAGCGAACATGGGGGCATAAATGCAATGTTCCCTCTAATATCCGTCTTGAAGAGTTAAAAACAAATGGTGAACGTACTTCACCTCCAAAATTACCAGGCACAACAGGATCCGAATTACCAACAATCAAAGCTGTTACATCTTCAAGATCCTGCCCATCTTCATCAAAATAAATACTCAATCGTGAATGATGATGACTCTGTTCTTTATAGCCATTATCAACACCAAATAAATATACATTTTGAAATCCCATAGCACAGGCAAAAGTTAGCCCAATATTACCTACCGTAGGATTAACGCCGGCAAGATGGATCCATTTTCTTGATGCTGGGAAATGGTGATAACACAATAATCCGCTTGGTTCATCAGCCTTAAAACAAAGTCCGGAACGAGCAAAATGGCTCATGGTATCGGGATGAATAACATCTGTACCAAAAAAGAAAATATCCCGAAGATAATCCGGTTGATTCATCATAGCAAAAAAATCAGGTGTTACTTTGGTTCGCTCAGTTTCTACATGCACATCTGGTTTTATGCCAGCCTTAAATAAAGCGGTAATCGTACTACCACAACAAACCAATAACACTTGATCGCGATAACGTCTAACATATTCGAGGCTGGTATCTAATGAAGGTCCATTAGCAACAATAAATACTGGTAATTCTTTCCATTCGTCATCAACAAATTTATTTTTCAGTAAAAAAGGAACACGATTGGCAATATTAGCAGCGCAATGAGACAGGCCAAGGATATTATCATCGAAGAACCCCCATCCAGCAGTTAACAGATGGAACTCCCGTCGAACTAAGTCTATTAGCTTAAATATTTCAGATGATGGATAATGCCAGCAAGGTAACGCACCCGCAGCCATAAAAGCACCACGTTTATGTAAAGCCGTTAGCAGATCTGTCATTAAATATTCTTCATCTGTTCCCAGAAACAAATGAAAGCCTAATCCTTCCGCACTGAGATAATCAAGTAAAGGAGCCCACTCGAAACAAAACAATGATGCATAAAAAAGATCATAATCAGGCTCAAAAAGGAATAAATTATTGACTCGGCATCTCTGATAAAGATATGACAGTTGATACCCAAGCCCAACACCAAACATCATCATCAAAGGTAAAGAATCAGGAACTTTGTGTATACTTTCCAGTTGTTCTTCTGCTCGCTGATTACAGAGTGTTAACTGATTTAAATATTCAACATGGATAAATTTGGCATCATTTTTTTCTGTTGAAAATTCAATATTTAACAGAGTGCTACTATTGAGGATATCTGTGATTTGTTTTTCACAATCAGCATAAGGATCATCGCCATAAATAGCTATATTTTTGTCCAGCCATTCCAAATTCGGAATACCGTTTTCATTACAAAAGATACGAAATTGACGTGTGGGATTATAAGAATTAAATATTTTGGCTACATCAGGTAAATACTGTTCTAAAGCAACCATATTTTTAGCAAAACGGAGTGGTAAAACTTCAGCCATCGCTTTTTCTTGTTCAGCTTGCATAGCTAAACGAGCCACTTTAAGTTCTATTTCAGCCAAAACATCATTTATATCTTGCATTACTACTCCTGAGAGAACCGCAGATATTGCTGTTGAGCTTTATTACCGGATAATGCCTGAGTTAACAACTCAGCAACTGCTGATTTATTTTCCTGCAGCAGAACAATCATTAACTGTTCCCGAGGTAACAACTCTTGAGCAACAATCTTGATTTGTGCTCTGGCATTTTCATTCTGTTGCGCTAAAGAATGCAGCTTATCCAGAAGTAATAACCGGCTATCAACAAGTTCTAAAGCCTGCTCTATATTATGTGATGCAATTATAGATTCAAGGTACTGAGTTTGCTCCCTAAGGTCTGCCAGAAGAGCTGAACACGGCTCCATATCACTCTTCCTTCTTTTGCTGACGCATAATATAAGCTTGTTGCTTCTCTGAATCAGGAATTTGATCCCATGCAGATTTGATGGTAATGACGAGCCCCATAATTTCATCAATAGGTGTCGAATCCATCGCTTTACTACTATCCAATAACCGGTTTTTCATATAATCGTATAAAGCAAAAAGGTCCTCTGGAATTTTGCCATATGATAAATCCAGAGAATCTTGTAATCCGTTTATCAACGCCATAGCTTTAGACACTAAGACTGATTTCATCTGGTAATCTTTACGGTCAATAGCCCCTTTTGTTTGCGCCAGACGTTCTAACAAACCTTGTAACATTAACTGGATAACCCGATGTGGATCGGCGACTGATATATCAGCTTCCAGACTATTACTTTTATACGCATTAATATTCTTTTTATACATATCCCCTTCCCCAAAAACATACAAGAAGAAAAAATAATCAGCTATGAACTGGAGGTCAGCGCAGACAGAGATGAAGCCGATTTATTCATTTTTGTCACTAAAGCATCAAGATTCCCGTATGTTTTGCGCAAAGAAGCCTCATATTTTGTCACCTGAGCAGTTATATCTGATTCTTTCTGAGCGATCGTTCTTAAACTTGTATTTAATGAATCCTGACGCTGGGATAATAAACCACCCGTTTTGGTGTACTCTTTGAGCCCTGTCGACATACTACCGGCAACACCAGTTGAATCTCCAAATAGTGCAACTACCTGATCATAGTTCTTATCTAATGCGTCGGAAAATTTAGTGCTATCAAGTGAAAGTTTGCCTTTGTTATCCATCTTAACGCCGACTTCAAATATGGTAGAAAAAGAGGTGCTTAGCGTTGATGCTGCTGATACCGAACTACTCAGGAAATTAGTAATTATCCGGGGGGTTGAATCACCAGCCAATTCACCGCCGTCATTTTGGTTTACACCAGCAACCATTGAGTTGCGCTTGCCTAATGCATTTGAGCTATCAATTAAGGTGTTATAACCGTTTATGAATTTCTGTACCATTGACTGAATTGCAGTTTTATCCGTAGAAATATCAACTTTGTTGGACAAAAAATTTCCGCTGGTGTCTTTATCAGATGTTCTTAGTAAGGTAATTTTCAAATCCTGCACTGAATCATCAAAAATGTTGGTATCACTTTTCAATGTATTGCCATCAACATCGATTTCTGCACTACTCGCCGCCTGCGTCTGAGCCATCTTTGTTCCAACAGCTCCAGTTGCAAAAATATTCAGCTCAGAATTACTTGATGTAATCGATAAATCTTTGCCATCCCCTGATACACCAGAGTCGATGACTAATTTAGCTTTTCCATCAGAGGTATTTATTATATTGGCTGACAAACCAAAATTATCGCCGCTGGCATTAATACTTTTGCGGATATTCTGTAATGTATCGCCGGCTTTTACATCGACCGTAAATTGTTTACCGCCGGCACTGAATGTCAACTGCCCATCAGTGGTTGCTAACGCGGTGGTTGAACTGTCAAAAATGCCTTCCTGACGGCTGGTTTTAGCCAATTTATTGACAGTAATATTGTATTGACCATTTGATGCGCCCGTTTTAGTTTCTACCTTTAAAATGGGATCATCTGTACTTTGAGTAATGGTAACGTTTCGTTTATTAAAAGCACCAGCGGCAGATAAGTCGTCTAATACCGATGTGAATGTGGAGATCGCCGATTTTAGTTGTCCGACACCGGAAAGAGTGGTTTGTGCAGCAACCTGTTGCTTAACTACTGGCTGCTGTAACTGAGATCTTTTAGCCGAGACACTGGCAGAGATAATACTTTCCATATCTATACCAGAACCGGCACCAGCAGATGTTATCGCAACCATATTCAACTCCTCTCACCTGTGACAGTTTTCGAAGCTGTTACAAAATATTATGACCAGCCCGAAAAATTACAACCATAAAAAATCAGAGTGCGATGACGTATATAACAGACAAATTAGAAGCAATACAGCATCACCGCAAACTCCTTTCGCTACACCTCTTTATCAAACAACATTCCAGGCTCAAGTTGTTGTAATTTTTTATCATTCAGCTCACTAAATTCTTTGAGCCGTTTGGCGGTATCTAACCACTCTTCACTCGGAATTTGTCTGATTATTTCCTTGGTTTTTGAATCAACTACTTTAACGACAGTGCGATCCAAATCTTTATCCACGGAAAAATTGACCGACCAGCCTTTTAGTACAGCCGTTTCATGCAAATCCTGAACCTGTTTTTCCAGCTCTGCGTGATTGCTGTTGCCTTCCGCCTTGGTCTCAGTTCTAGTTGTTTCAGCACTCGCTTCGGTCGTCAGGCTTTTGACATTTATATCCTCTGCGTGTAACTGATCTGCAGATGAATTTGCAGATACAGCCAGAGTGCGAGTGGCCTCACGGCCACTCGCATCTCGCAAGACCACAGGGGAGGCTACAGCAGACGTCATTTGATTGATATCAGTAGCCATGAAAACCTCCCTTCTATCTGTTAATTTTAGTTCAGTAAAGAACTAAAAACATCACCCAAACTATTAACGCAGCAACGTTAGGGCTGATTGTGGACGTTGATTAGCCTGGCTCAGAATGGTGCTGGCAGCCTGCTGCAGAATATTCTGTTTAGTCATGTTAGCAGTTTCAGTCGCGAAGTCGGCATCTCGAACACGAGAACGAGCTGCACTCAGGTTTTCAGAAACATTTGACTGGTTACGAACTGTTGAATCCAGACGGTTCTGAACCGCACCCAAGGTAGCACGAGTACTGTCTACGCTGGAAATCAATTTATCAATATCACCCAAAAATGCCTGCGCATCAGACTGCGTCGCAACAGAACTGGTACCAGTTTCAGTCAAACCGGCTGAAGTCGCAATTGCTGTAAATTTAAATGAAAAACCGGTCAGACTGAAACTGATAGTCTGATTAGCATCTGAACCAACCTGGAAAACACCGGCATAGTTACCATCCAGCAGCTTGGTACCACCAAAAGTAGTGTCGGTAGAGATACGGTTAATTTCTGTTTTGAGCTGCGTAACTTCCGCCCCAATTGCTGTACGATCAGCAGAGCTGTTGGAACCGTTAGCAGATTGTTGCGCTAGTGTACGCATACGTTGCAACATGGATGTGACTTCATCCATGGCTCCTTCTGCGGTTTGCGCCAGTGAAATACCGTCATTCGCATTACGGTTCCCCTGATCCAGACCATTGATTTGCGAAGTCAGACGATTAGAGATCTGCAAACCGGCAGCATCGTCTTTTGCACTGTTAATACGCAAACCAGATGCCAGACGGGTATAAGATACATCCATGGCATTGTTAGTGTTATTAAGATTACGCTGAGCATTCAGCGATGAAACGTTGGTGTTGATATACATAGACATGATAATTCTCCCGATGAACCATGACTGCGGGCTTATCCGTTATGGATCAAAAAGCCCATCACACGAGAGATGAAGTTGAACCGACTTCATCATCCCGACGGGTCGAGATCCCTGAACCGAATCTTGACCCGCAGTACCGCAAAACAAGTGTTCCCGAACACCCATAATTTTGCTTCACTTTGGTTAGCGGCAAACCGGAGAAAACCTTTAGGATTATTTTTGCCGATAGCGGTAATTTTTGCCGCTTAAAGATGTATTGTTGAAAGACAAGATTAACGAAGATATTGAATACATAAAATAATTCATGGGACACCATCTCATTACAAGATGGCATGATTACTGCTTTATTAGCTATGGCGTCAAAAAAACTGATCGCCACTTCAAAAAAAAAGCCAGCAAAGCTGGCGAACGAGCATTACGCTCAGGAGAATAGTTTGGCTAAAATTCATGCAAATACTTTTAGCCAGATAGTATGTGTAAATGTTTTCTCCCGACAAATCAGAGTTCCAACCCGAACACCCTCTGATAAGTCTCCAGAAAGGCGGTCTGAACCACCGCCTTTCTTTCTAATTACCTATTTACTTCAGCAGTGATAATGCACTTTGTGGACGTTGATTCGCCTGACTCAGAATAGTACTAGCCGCCTGTTGCAGAATATTCTGTTTAGTCATATTAGCTGTTTCAGTCGCAAAGTCTGCATCACGAACACGTGAACGAGCTGCACTCAGGTTTTCGGAAATGTTCGACTGGTTACGGACAGTTGAATCCAGACGATTCTGAACTGCACCTAAATTAGCGCGCGTACTATCCACAGATGAAATCAATTTATCAATATCATTCAGGAACGCCTGGGCATCAGACTGCGTTGCAACAGTGCTGGTGCTCGTTTCAGTCAAGCCAGCAGAAGTTGCTAGTGCTGTCATTTTGAATGAAAAACCGGTCAGACTAAAACTGATGGTCTGGTTAGCATCCGAACCAACCTGGAAAACACCAGCATAATTACCATCCAGCAGTTTGGTACCACCGAAGGTTGTATCTGTAGAGATACGGTCAATTTCTTTATGAAGTTGAGTTACTTCAGCATTGATCGCTGTACGGTCGTTGTTGCTATTAGATCCGTTAGCTGATTGCTGAGCCAGTGTACGCATACGTTGCAGCATCCCCGTAATTTCATCCATCGCACCTTCTGCTGTTTGTGCCAGAGAAATGCCATCATTAGCATTACGATTACCTTGATCCAACCCATTAATCTGAGATGTCAGACGATTTGAAATTTGCAGACCAGCGGCATCATCTTTAGCACTGTTAATGCGCAGACCAGAAGCCAAACGAGTATATGATACATCCATAGCATTGTTGGCCGTTGACATGTTGCGCTGGGCATTCAGTGATGACACGTTAGTGTTAACATACATAGACATGATTCATTCTCCTAAGCGATATTCTTGAATTTGTCAGGCTTATTAATATGTTATTTCTGCCTGCTTACTTAATTTATCGGCGTGAATCAGAGAAACTTTAGATTATTTTTTGAATTTTTTATTTCTTAAATATGAGCACGCTGAACTAATTAAATTATCGGAAACGTTCAGAAAAACTTTAATAAAAAAAGCCGATTTGTCAGGCGAATGACAAATCGGCTTCAAATAAGTTCTTAGAGATAATCGAACAAAGTAGATTTTTGAATCTTACTATAAGCTTGTTGCGCTGCAGTTAAAGAGTTTTGCTCTTGTACAACCTTACTGATTGCTTCATACATATCCACTTCTGATACATTAGCTTTCGCTTCCTGATCAATTGAACTAAGAGCAGAATTAGAATTAGTAATTTGGTCTAAATTATTCATTCTCCCGCCCAACTCGCCTAATGTCGTATTAACCTTAGTCATAGCGTTGTTCAGATGACCTTGCGTATCAGCAACTATTTTTTTAAGAGAAGAACTACTGCTATTGGGATTTTTCAATACAGCTATAGTTTGGGCCAAAGTATTTAAAATATTATCATTCTGTGGAGGATCTAATTGAAATGATTCTACAGAACTACCCGTAGCTATACTCATAGATAAAGATAAGCCGTGATAATTAATAGCAGTACCCGCTTGATAATCACCACTTTGCAGTACAGCACCACTACTATCTTTAATCTGATATTGGTCAGGGGCGCCCGCTATTGTATTGATGGTAAATTTATTATTGGCAGAAACAGAAAAGTCGTAATTATTGCGATAATAATTTTCATATTGCGACTGATCTGTAATGTTTGCTGTTACATTCCCACTAGTTGCACTGGCTGTACGCCGCGTTGCTACTGCCTGAAATAAATATAAACCAGAATCATTACTAGCAATTTGCACTGATGGAGCAACTTGAATCAATCGTTGCCCAGTATCACCCTGATATTGATAATTACCACTACTATCTTGCACAAATGGTTGTGTTTGACTCTGATTTCCACCAAAAATATATTCGCCATCTGCATTTTTGCTATTCATCAGATCAGCCAACTGCTTCTGCAGTTCACCCAGTTCGGTTCCAATAGAACTACGATCAGCTGCTGATAATGAACTATTATTAGACCGTTGGATTAATGAATAAGCACTGGACATTGCTGTATGTACAGAGGTTAAAACTGTTTCCTCTAAAGACAAACTACTATTCAGCAAGCCGCCATTAGTATCATATTGTTTGTATAACTCTATTTTAGAGTTCAGACTCAATTTCTCTGACATACCAATAGGATCTTCACCTGAAGAAGAAAATTTCTCCCCTGATGAATATTGCTGATTTGCGGCATCCAAGCGTTGCGAGGCATCTTGTATTGAGCGAATGCCTTTTTGGTACATCATATTAGTTGATATACGCATATATACCTCTCTACCTCACTGCACTGAGCAATGAATCGAAAATATCTTTTGCCGTAGTAATTACCTTTGCAGAGGCTGCATATGCTTGCTGATAACGAATTAGATTAGCCGCCTCCTCATCTAAATTAACCCCAGCTACACTTTCATTTAATTGCTGGCTTTGTGTCAATTTAGCATTAGCCGCGGTAACACTTGTTTTTAATCCACTAACCGTCGTACCAACCGAAGTCAGCATAGATGAAAATGCTTCACTAAATGTCATTTTATTATCAGCTGCTGTGCTATTCCCTTTACGGACTGAATCTTTAGTCTGTAAAGCAGCTAAAGCCAGTCCATTTTTATTATCAGCAAAGCCATCCGTATTAAAACTAATATTAAACGTATCACCAGGTTTTACAGCACCACTAATACTAAATTCATATCCAGGATATGTAGATACACTGCCATAAGCACCAGAAGCCGCCAGCAAATCTTTGCCATTGCTGGATGCGGGAACTGTCGCGATCAATGTCTGGGGGCTTTGGCCATTCCACAACTCATAATCACCACTACTATCAACAACCACTTTTTGTGGTGCTGCAGGGTTTAACCCCGAGCTGTTAAAAGCAGAGGTTGTATTGTTAGTGTTATAAACACCGGTCAGACTAATTGTTGCAGAACTGTAATTTCCAGAAGAGGCATTAAGTTTTAGTGGCGAAGCTAAAGCAAGATCCTCTGCTCTGGTAATTGAATTTGTAACACTGCCAGCTGCATTACGGGCAGGTTGAAGCAAGAATGTATCGCCATTCGCAGGTGTACCTGAAACATCAATTTGTAAGCCGTAGCTCGCTAATTGATAACTGGCTGGAGGCGTTGTACCACTACTCAGTAATGTTTTATTATTACCATCAACAGTATAAACATCGAAGCTGTTTGATCCTGTAAATATCACTTGAAAGTCATTAGATGGTAAATTAGACGCCTGTCCAGGAATTATTTTTGTAGTAATAGCACCAGAGCCAACATTATTTGCATTAGGTAATCCAATACTGGTTGGGAGAGTAAACAAATCCCCACCAATTGTATTATTCAGCGTCATCCCTAGTTTATTTTGGGTATTCATTGCATCAGCAAAAGATAACGAAAGTTGACCAACGTTTCGTTGTGTTTCTACGATTGTATTACGCGCTGCAAAATACCCCCCCAAGGTGCCACCTAATGTTTGATTGCTGATGTTTGCTGTAGCACTTCCTAATTGGATTTGTAAACCTGTCTGCTTAAGATCTGGGTTACCGGTTATTACTGAAAGTTGAGCACTAGCGCCTGCAACAACCAATGACTCGCCACTGCTCAGATTGACCAGCATGGTGCCGTTATCTTGACTCACAGTTTGAATATCAAGTTTTTCAGACAATTGCCTAATTAACTCATCTCGTTGATCCATGATATTAGAGCGGGTACCATCATCGTTGCCACCTGATGTTTTTGATATTTGGATATTTAGATCATTGATTGAAGTTAATATTTTATTAACGGTAACGACTTCCGTACTGACTTTGTCATTAATACCATCATATTGTTGTGTTAGTTCTGACGATACACTCTGAAAACGATTCACTATAGAAGAAATCTGCCCCATGATGCCCTGGCGATTAGAAGCTGTATTTGGGTTTGAATTTGCAGATTGCATTGAGGAAAAATAACTATTAATCCCATCAGATAAACTAGTTGCGCTATCACTTAGATATTTATCTAATTGTGATAATTCATTGTATGTTGTGTTAACTTGATTATAGCCAGCCGTATCGCGCCAGACCTCTCTTTGTGCATATACATCGAGCATACGACGGGTATAACTATTACTGACACCCAAATTATCTTTATCCGCGTATAAAATGGTGTTTTGACGAGTATAGCCCTGAGTACTCACATTCGAGATATTGTTGCTCGTCGTCGACAGCATCTTTTGCTGTGCCAGCAAACCTGAAGAGCCAATCCCCAGTAAATCAGAGGCCATTTTTTATCTCCTAAATTTCTGTCGTTGCAGAGACAGAACGCAACGCATCACTGCGTAATACTTGTTTCAGTTTCTGAGCATAGTTTGGATCAGTTGCATAACCCGCGGATTGCAACGCATCAAAATATGCATCTGGATCGTGAGCTACGGCTTTCGCTTGCTGATAACGATCTGAAGATGTAATCAGATCAGCATAATCTTGCATACTCTGCACAACCGAAGTATAAGACCGGAAGGATGAACGTTGCATCACCGGCTTACCTTGCTGATATTCCAGACTATTCGCAGAAGCTTGCTGACCTTGCCAGTGATTCCCCGCCTTTACACCGAACAGGTTGTTACCAGAAGAACCATTACTCCCTGGTAACATATGTTTTCCCCAGCCAGTTTCTAACGCAGCCTGTGCAATCAATGCAACGGGTGATAAGCCCATTTTGCTGGCAACCATCTTCGCGGCCGGCATTAACTGACGAACAAAACGAGTTTGTTGATCAGAATCACTATCACCTGATGTTGCTTTTGAATTACTGACAGGCAATTTATATGCCTGATTTTGTGAAACAAATCTTTCTGCGGCTAATACACCCGCCGGAACCGTCGTATTATTAGCGGTAGAACTGTCAGCCTGAGCAAAACGGCGTATTACTGTGGCATGGTCAGTTGGCATATTTAAAGTATGATTTGCCGCGGTAGTATTTTCCACTGACTGTTTTTTCGCCGGAGACAGTTGTTTAACAATTAAATCGGCAAGTGAACCTCTTCCGCCTGAGGCAACATTTGCCGCTAGCTGATCATCCATCATCCCTTGATAAAATTGCGTATCACTGCTGTTAAATGGGCTGTCTTTATCCTGTAATTCACTATTGGCTTCCCGCATACTCTTCATCCACATTTGAGTAAATATGGCTTCAAATTGGCGAGCAGCCGCTTGCAATGCTTGCTGTTGACCTTCAGTAGAGGATGTTGAGGTAACACCATCTTTTTTGATACCCATCTGACGCAACTGATCCAGATTTCGGATATCACCGGCTAACCCCTGACTCGTTAATTTATCCATATGCTACCTCTACTACAGGATTTCCAGCTGGCCTTGGATCGCACCTGCTTGTTGTAGGGCTTCCAATATTGCCATCAGATCCCCTGGTGCTACGCCGACCATATTGACCGCTTTCACCAGATCATCCAGAGAATTGCCCGTATCCAGTTTAAACATACGGCTGTTTTGCTGTTGTACCGTAATAGAAGAATTCGGCGTAACAGCGGTTTGGCCATTCGAAAATGCATTGGGTTGAGATACGGTAGGGTTTTCTTTAATTGTGACGGTTAATCCACCATGAGTAATAGCGGCAGGTTTCAGCTTAACTTGACTGCCAATGACTATCGTACCGGTGCGGGAATTAACAATAATTTTGGCCGCTTCATCAGCCGGATCAACCTCCAAGTTTTCCAGTGTAGCCAAATAAGAAACTCGCTGACCGGGATCACGAGGCGCATAAACCTGTACAGAGGTCGCATCAATTGCCTGTGCGGTGTTTTTACCAACTAATCCGTTTACAACATCAGCCAGACGTTTGGCCGAGGTAAAATCGGGGCGATTCAAATCAAAAGTGATCAAGTCACCTTGTGCAAATGAATTGGGTACTTCCCGTTCAACCGTCGCGCCATTAGGAATGCGCCCGACTGTTGGTGTATTAATGACGACTTTAGAACCATCGGCACCTTCAGCACCTAAACCACCAACAACCAGACTACCTTGTGCTAACGCATAAACTTGTCCATCAACCCCTTTCAGGAAAGTCTGGATCAATGTACCACCACGTAAACTCTTGGCTTCACCAATCGCTGACACAGTGACGTCAATAGTTTGACCAGGCTTTGAAAATGCAGGGAGATCCGCATGCACAGCTACTGGCGCAACGTCTTTAATTTTTGGTTTTACGCTATCAGGAACTTTAATCCCGAAGTTATTCAACATTGTTCTGAAGGTTTGTTCGGTAAAAGCATTGCTCTTTTCACCCGTACCAGGTAAGCCAACCACCAGACCATAACCAATCAGTTGGTTTTTACGAACACCCTGCACACTGGCAATATCTTTAATACGTGCAGCTTGCACCGGAAACACCAAGCTACAAATTAAACTCGCCAACAGCACCTTCAAGGTAATTTTCATATCCAACTCCTAGAAAGGGCTGTAAGGGCCGTTAAAGAATTTAGACAACCAACCGCGTTCCTGTGTATTGGCAAAATCACCGGTACCACTGTATTGAATACGGGCATTAGCAACACGCTGCGATGAAACTGTATTATCGGCATTCACATCTTCTGAACGGACTAAACCGGTGATACGGATATATTCGTTGCCTTCATTTAACATCAGCCATTTTTCTCCGCGCACAGCTAAATTGCCATTGGGTAATACACGGATGACGCTGACAGAAATATTGCCTCTCAGACTATTACTTTGACCGGCTTTAGCCTGCCCTTTAAAGCTATTATTCGCCCCCATACTGGCAGACGTGTCATAGCCATTTAACGTGACCTTATCACCGCCCAGTTTTAACGCATCTAACCCAAGACTGGAGTCTTTTGATTGCTGATTGGACGCGCCTTTACTGGCAGACGTCGATTCAGATAACTCAACTGTAATGATGTCGCCAATGCGATGTGCTTTGATATCAGAATAAATACTGTTCACCGCACCCTGATTAAAAATGGAACCGTTCGGTTTCATGTTTGCCTGATAATCTTCTGGCTCGACCGGTGAAAAATCAGGGTCATTCGGCTTAGGGCTGTTTGGCAACGATGTGCAAGCAGCTAAAGAACAGAGACAAACCAATATTAATGCACGATTACGCATAACCACCTCTTACAACTGTTGGGTTACGTTTTGCAACATCTGATCCACACTAGAAATGACTTTTGAGTTCATTTCATAAACACGTTGTGCCTGGATCAAATTAACTAATTCTTCAGTCGCATTTACGTTTGATGCTTCCAGCATGCCTTGCTTGATCGTGCCCATACCATCTGTGCCAGCAATCCCCTGAATAGGGTCACCACTACCTTGCGTAGCCAGATAGAGGTTTTCACCCATAGGTTGCAACCCAACTGGATTCGCAAAATCAGTTACCGTCAATTGTCCGACAGTCTGTGATGCTGATTGCCCTGTGATCTGAACAGAAACCTGACCATCAGAACCAATAGTGATACTTTGCGTTCCTGCCGGCATCTGAATTTCTGGTTGTACGGCATATCCTTCACCCGTTGTAACCAGAGTGCCTTCTGAGTTCAAAGTAAACTGACCATTTCGCGTATAAGCCGTCGTACCATCAGGAAGCTGCACTTCAAAAAAGCCGCGCCCATTGATCATTACATCCAGAGAGTTATCGGTAGTTTGCACACTTCCCTGGGTAAAAGTTTTTTGGGTTGCCACAACTTTTGAACCGGCGCCAATCATCAGGCCCGATGGCAGCGTTGAGTTAGCTGATGATTGTCCACCAGGTTGATTGACATTCTGGTACAACAAATCTTCAAAAATCGCACGCCCCTTTTTATAACCAACCGTAGATGCGTTCGCTAAGTTATTGGAGATTTGAGAAATATTGGTTTGTTGAGCATCCAGCCCGGTTTTGCTGATCCAAAGTGCAGGAATCATGATTTACTCCTTAATGCTTATCCGAGCTTCAATAATTGGTTCTGGTTTTCATCGTTTTTTTCAGCCGTAGACATCATCTTGATCTGCGTTTCAAACTGGCGCTGCAATTTGATTAAGTTAGTTAACTCTTCAACCACATTGACGTTACTATTTTCAAGCGCACCGCTGGCCAAACGCACACTTGTAGATGCAGATTCAGTAGTACCATCAATTCGACGAAATAAACCATCATCACCTTTGGTCATGTCTTTATTAATCGGATTAACCAGTTTCATCTGTTGTAAATTTTCTACTGCCGCAGGCTCAGCACCTTGTAAACGGGCGTTAATAGTGCCGTCTTCAGTGATCTGTATTTTTTCCAACGGCATCGGCAATGTGATCGGCTGTCCGGTAGTATCTAGCACATTCAGCCCATTCGATGTTTGCAGCACCCCTAATGGAGACACCTGCAAACTACCATTGCGGGTATAGGCTTCTTTGCCGTCTTTGTCCTGAACTGTCAGCCAACCGTCACCTTGAATAGCAACATCAAGTTCACGTCCGGTGGTCTGTAAACTGCCATGCTGAAAACTTTGCCCAGGTCGTTCAGCCATAGAAAAAACACGACTTGGCAAGCCATCGCCATAAGCCTGCATGGCTCGAGCCTCTTCAAAATCGGCTTTAAAACCCAACGTATTAGCATTCGCCAAGTTATTGCTGCGAACAGCAAGGCTGTTTAGGTTCTCTTTGGCGCCTGACATGGCGATATAAAGCAGCTTGTCCATGATGTCTCCGTCAAATCGCTGACTTAATCATCATTAAGCAATTTAGATACCAATATGTAAAAACAGAAAATTTTGATGTAAAAACTGAAAGGATAAAAACAGAGAAAACCACTGCCAAAAAACACTGGCAGTGGTTTTTTAATTTAACTAGCGGATTTGTAAGATATTATCTTGTAACTGGCTATTAACTTCCAACGCACGCGAATTCGCCTGATAGTTACGTTGTGCTGAAATCAAATGAACTAATTCTGAGGATAAATCAGTATTCGAGGATTCCAAAGATGATGATTTTACTTTCCCATATGTTCCTGAATTAGGAACTCCAGGAGTTGGTAGCCCTGAATCCAAAGATGCTTTCCATGACGTATCACCAACTTGAGTTAATCCTTGAGGATTAGAGAATTTAGCTAACGCGACCATACCCAATTTTGAAGTACTTCCATTACTGTAAGTTGCCGCGACAACGCCATCAGCCCCAATTGAAACATTTGTTAATTGACCTACGGTTGATCCATTCTGTGACAATGATGAGACCTGAAATGCAGAAGCATATTGCGTGATATCTTTAAAATTGAAGGCTAACGTTTGTGCTGCATCTACACCATTGGAAAGAATTCCTGCAGAGTTGAAAGAACCAGTTGCAGGAGTAGCTATTGTTTTCCCTAGGGGTTCAGTAACAATATTCAACGTCGTATTATAACCACTCACATGTGTTTGAGAGTTATCTATAGCGCCTGATGAGTCAAAAACCAATGTGGCAGCATTAGGTATGGAGCTATTCACATAACTCAAACCACCATTAATATCAACCGGTTTGCTATCCATGTAATTAAAAACGCGCCAGACATTTGTCGGATTACCTGCCGTATTATTTGCTGCTGTTTGATCTTTAACGAAGTATTGTGTCACTGTGTGTGATTGACCTAATGAGTCATACACTACAACCGAGGTTGACGCATTATATGTTGAAGATTGGGACGGATTAAAACTATTCGGATCTAATGCTGTTACATTTGCAGGTAAATTCAATGTTTCAGTTATTGTATCCGTTTTTTTGGGCTCACCAGCAACAGTTGGGATTTTTAATGCTGTAGTGGAATCAATACTCACCGCTTTTGGTGAACCACTATCGTCAACCTGATAAACCTGTAAATAATCTCCTTGAGATGTAGTTACATACCCTTCATCATTGACCTGAAATGCGCCAGCCCTTGTGTATGTTTTATCCAGACTCGATGTACTAGGTGCCGTAATAAAAAAACCGTCGCCTTGAATAGCAAGATCTAATGAATTACTAGTTGATTGTAATGATCCCTGATTGAATTGCTGAGTTACAGCCGCAGTAGCCACCCCATTACCAACTTGGGTTTTTGTATTCGAAAATACTGACGTAGAAAATACGTCTGCAAATTCAGCTCGAGATTGTTTAAATCCGATAGTACTAGAGTTTGCAATGTTGTTCCCCGTTACATCCAAATCTTTTTGGGCAGCATTTAAACCACTCAGTGAAATGTTAAAAGACATAATCAGCTCCTTCCAAATTCAAATTTTTATTACTTTGATATTTCAAGAAGCTGACCCAATTGATATGAGCCCAGCCCTTGCAATGCCACCGTGGTGGGTGTTGTTGTGTTGCCCAAGGTGACGCTTTCCACCTGACCATACAACTGAGGAGTGAGATCTTGACTCACACCTTTAACTAAACCATTTGCTTTAACTTTATAATCACCTGAAGCAACAGCTGTTCCGTTACTATCTTTGCCATCCCAAGTAAATGGAATATCACCAGTAACGCTTCCTGAACTTGTGTATTGGCGAACCACTTCACCTGCTGAGTTAACAATGGATAGGGTTAAATCTGTGGCACCATCTGCTTCAGTTGGAACAATACCAGACAGCGTATTACCTGATGTTACATAGCCACTACTCGAGTTAACTAATGCAGTTTGACCAACCAAACTGGATGCCATCAGCGCTTGGCTAGATGTCATAGAACTACTCATTGTGTTAAGCGTATTATTCAATGATGTAATGCCTGACAACGAAGAGATCTGCGCCATCTGAGAAACCATCTCAACGTTATCTACTGGTTTAGTCGGATCCTGATAAGACAGCTGCGTTGTCAGCAGTTTCATAAAATCAGCCTGAGACAAAGAATCTGAGCCAGTTTTTGAACTACTGCTGGTAGATGATGTGCTGTTCTTACTGCTACTGGTATTTAAACCAATATCACTGTATATCGACATGGCACCCTCGCTTAACCTTTACCAATATTTAATGTCTGACTAAGCATATTCTTTGCCGTATCTGCGATTTGCACATTAGTTTGATAAGAACGTGAGGCACTGATCATATCTGCCATTTCTTCTATCGGATTCACGTTCGGCTTATAGATATAGCCATCCTTATCCGCCATAGGGTGTGCAGGGTTGTATTCGCGGACCAGTGGTGCCTGGCTTTCCACGATCCCTTTTACCTCAACCCCTTGAGGGGCAGAACCATCACCCAATGCATCTTGCAGTTGAGCGGCAAAAACTGGCCGTCTGGCGCGGTAAGTCTGTTCCGCACTGGAGCTGACACTCTCCGCATTGGCAAGATTACTGGCTGTCGTATTCAGGCGAATCGACTGAGCATTCATCCCGGATGCTGAGACATCAAAAATCTGAAATAGATTCATTACGAATCTCCTTTGATTGCTCTCAGCAATCCATTAATTTTACTGTTTAGAAACGACAGTGACGTTTGATACTCAATACTGTTCTGCATAAACGCAGTGCGTTCCTGATTAATATCTACGGTATTGCCATCGCCAGTATCCGCTTGTATCGGATTACGATACATCACACTGCTATTCAGTGAACTGCCGCCAGCTATATGTAACTCATCAGTACGAGATAAATTAACTGACGCACTCTGCCCACTTTGAGCTTGTCCCAGTAGTGCCGAGAAGTCGACATCTCGTGACTTGTAACCAGGGGTATCCGCATTAGCAATATTTTCAGCTAACACTTCTGCGCGCTGCGATCTTGCGCCAATCGTATATTGATGGATACCGAATGCTTTATCGAATGATATGGCCATGGCACACCTCCTGCCAGATTAAGCAGCAAAAGATGTGCCAAATAGAGAATGGATTATTTGAGTTTGTAGATAATACCAGGATTACAACGAACCATTTCAAAACGATCAGTAAGACCGCTCAGTGATTCTGATGCACCCAACAGTAAATAACCACCTGGATTCAATGAGTTAGCAAACTGATTTAAAATCTTTGATTTGATTTCTGGTGAAAAATAAATCAAGACATTACGGCAAAAGATCAGATCAAATTTGCCTAATGGGGCATAGCTGTCGAGTAGATTAAAATGGCGGAAGGTAACTAGTTTTTTGACGCGATCCGATATTTTCATCCGCGAAGCGTCAGCACAAGGCTCAAAAAATTGACGTTTACGTTCCGTCGATAAACCACGCGCCAATGCAAGGTTGTCATAGACCCCCTCTTTGCATTGATTCAGCATAGATAACGAAATATCAGTCGCTATTACCTGCACACCACCCGACAACGTGCCTGGTTTTTTATATTGATGCTCAAGTGCAGTCATCGCGATTGAATAAGGCTCTTGACCAGACGAACTGGCTGCAGACCATATTTTTATTGTTTTTCCATTTTTACCTAATTCGGGGAAAAGCTTATCAGTTAGTAACTGAAACGGATAAATATCCCGGAACCATAACGTTTCGTTAGTAGTCATTGCATCAATGACTACCATTTTCAATTCACGTTCCCGCAAATTCATTGCTTTGGTGATCAATTCTTCCAGAGAAGAAAAACCATTCGCAGCCATTAAAGGGGATAAACGACTTTTTACCAGATACTGCTTATTAGGGCCCAGGACAATACCGACCTGAGCCTCCAAAAAGGCACTGAACTGTTTATAAAGATCTTCGGACAGTGTCTTCATGCAAATTTCTTCAATTTATGATCCACTACATGGCATCCTGAACAGCCTTCGCCAGCTCATCTGGATGGAATTTAGCAATAAAATTATCTGCTCCAACCTTTTGAACCATCGCATGGTTAAATACGCCACTTAACGAGGTGTGCAGTATAACATGTAAGCCTTTCAATTCAGGATTAGATCTGATTTCAGCGGTTAATGTATAACCATCCATTTCTGGCATTTCAATATCTGAAATCAGTACTCTGATCTGATCGGTAATTGGCCCTTTCTTTGCCATGTCTTTCAGCATGTTCAGCGCATCTTTGCCATCTTTAGCCATAATACACTCAACGCCAATCGCATTCAGAGCCTTCTGTACCTGCTTACGCGCAACAGAAGAGTCATCTGCCACCATAACCAAAGAACCACGCGTATGATGTTCTTCACTGGAAGCAACAACAGCCTCGCTGACATCAGTATTCACCGGCGAAATCTCATCGAGAATTTTTTCAACGTCTAAAATCTCAATCAGTTCACCATCAATTTCAGTTACGGCAGTCATATAGTTATAACGACCAGCACCTTTGGGCGGCGGTAAAATAGATTCCCAGTTCATGTTAATAATGCGTTCAACATTTCCAACCAGGAAGCCCTGCACTGAACGGTTATATTCAGCAATGATGATAAAAGCCTGAGTCAGATCCTGTACCGGTCTGCCGCCTGTCGCCATACTCAGATCGATAACTGAGATAGTTTGTCCACGAATATGAGCAACACCACGAACGAACGGATGCAGCTTTGGCATAGTAGTCAAACGCGGGCATTGCAGTACTTCTCGAACCTTAAATACGTTAATGCCGAATCGCTGACGGCCATTCAGCCTGAAAAGCAATAATTCCAATCGGTTTTGACCCACCAATTGGGTGAGTTGGTTTACTGAATCTAAAATACTTGCCATATTGCTCTCCACTCACCATGTATTGGCACTTAGCATGCATGTAAATTATAAACTGTCTATATTCAGACAGTGTACATAGACTATAGCAATCGATCAGCAAACTATCTGAAAGTATTGCTTAATACCTTTATGATGCCATTTTGACGTATCGGCAAGAAGATAAAAATGATTAGACTGATTAAATTGATATATCTCGCATTACTAGTGCCAATTATGGCCAATGCGGGTGATACAGAGACTGATATTCAACAGCAAGTCAGCGATTATGTTTTGAGTCAGATACAAGCAGAACCATCAGATAAAGTTGAAGCTATTGCCAATACCGTTGATCAACGGTTGAATTTGGCCCCTTGTCAGCAACCATTGGTGCTGAATATCAAAGGCTCAGGTGAAATTCACCGCAACACTACTGTTGATGTAACTTGTCCAGATACTCCAGGTTGGCATCTTTTTGTACCGGTTAAAATCCGGATCCAAAAGCCTGTCGTTGCAGCTGCAACGCCAATTGCTAAAGGAACTGTACTTTCTGCCGATAATTTAACAGTGGCTTATATTGACAGTTTCTTGCTAAACGGCGACATGACGACAGATATGACTATATTGATTGGGGCAAGGAGTAAACGAGAACTCAAAACCAATCAGCCTATCCGCCAAGATCAAATCTGTGTGGTCTGCCGCGATGATACGGTCGAGATCATTGCAGAGAAAGGCGGTATGCAAATTAAAACCAGTGGCCGTGCATTGCAGGATGGTTCTTTACATGACACGATCAGAGTGCAAAACATTCGTTCACAACGTATTATTTCAGCTGTTGTCAGTGCAGTAGGTCAGGTAAAAGTAGAAATGTAATTTTTTCACTTTTTGACCTAAAGTTTCTCACTTTATGGCCGATGAACAGATACACGGATTCAATTACGGGTAATAAAAAATGGCTATCAACAATATCAACAGCGCACTAAACGGTTTGAGTAATAAAACCAGTAGTGCCAAAACCAGTAAACAGGATGCCACCAGTGAATCCAGCAGCTCATCTGTCAGTAAAGGTACTGTCGCCCAAGACACAGTAAAACTGACGGATCAGGCGATGTCACTGAGTCGTTTGCAGCAAAAAATCTCTGATGCGCCAGATACTGATGATAACAAAGTAGCTAATATCAAAGCAGCGATCGAACGTGGTGACTACAAAATCAATGCTGACCGTGTTGCCAGTAAAATGTTGGCTCAGGAAAATGCCTTGTTTGGTGATAATGAATGATTGATCCGGCATTGTTGCAGCAACAGCAAAAACGATTAACAGCACTTCAAGAAGTGCTGGAGAAAGAGTTTGCCGCGCTGAAACAACGTCAAGTGATTGAATTAGCTGAATTAGCTAATAGCAAAACCACATTACTGGCACAACTGACTGCATTAGATAATCAAGCACGCGAAAATGCCACTGACGATGAATATCAAAGCTGGCGCGAAAATCTTCATGAGCTGCTGCGTAGTTGCCGTGAAAAAAATGACGTAAATGGCAAATTGATCGAAATGAATTTAATTGCCAGTCGCAAGCTTAGCAGCATTCTTGCGCAAGCTCGTGATCGTGATGCTATGACCTATAATGATCATGGTCTGACTCAACCACGCTCATCTATGCCGCTAGGCATTAAAGCCTGATCGCCACATCTGTTGTTCCTTTCTTCTCAGCCTTTGTCTTTGAACTATTTCTATCGCTAATTTTGTTTTTCATTTTTCGTGCAGACAAAAACGCACCGCCGAAGCAGTGCATTTAATATCGCTAGATAACTGAATAAATTATGCTTTTGCCAGCAGAATATTCAGCATACGACGCAACGGCTCTGCCGCGCCCCACAACAGCTGGTCACCAACAGAGAATGCGGACAGGAAATCCTGACCCATATTCATCTTACGCAGACGACCTACTGGTACATTCAATGTCCCAGTTACCGCTGCTGGAGTCAGCTCTTTGACGGTAATAGCACGATCATTCTCAATCACGCGAACCCAATCATTGTGTGCCGCCAACATCTGATGAATATCAGCCAATGGCACATCTTTTTTCAGTTTGATAGTGAAAGATTGGCTATGACAACGCAGAGCACCGATACGCACACAGTTACCATCAACTGGAATGCCCGCAGTTGGCAAACCAAGGATCTTGTTGGTTTCAGCCATGCCCTTCCATTCTTCTTTGCTCTGACCATTCGCCAACGGCACATCAATCCATGGGATCAAGCTGCCCGCCAGCGGAGCACCAAACTGTGATGTTGGGAACTCATCAGCACGCATAGCTGCCGTTACTTTACGTTCGATATCTAAAATTGCAGAAGCTGGATCAGCCAGTTCGGTTGCAACCACGTCACGCAAAGAACCCATCTGTTGCAGCAGTTCACGCATATGACGGGCGCCGGCACCAGAAGCCGCCTGATAAGTAGAGGAAGAAACCCACTCCACCAGATTGTTGGCAAACAAACCGCCTAAGCCCATCAGCATCAAACTGACAGTACAGTTACCGCCAACGTAGGTATTGATACCTTTATTCAATGCATTATCAATAACGTGGCCGTTCACTGGGTCCAGAATAATGATCGCGTTATCTTCCATACGCAGTGTAGATGCAGCATCGATCCAGTAACCTTTCCAGCCTGAAGCCATCAATTTTGGATACACTTCTTTTGTGTAATCCCCACCCTGGCAGGTAATGATGATATCCATCGCTTTCAGGGCGTCGATATTAAAAGCATCTTCCAACGCGCCAGCAGGTTTAGCCGTAAATTTCGGTGCTTCCTGACCAGCCTGAGAGGTAGTAAAAAATACGGGATCAATTTTACTGAAGTCGTTTTCTTCAATCATTCGGCTCATCAGAACCGATCCCACCATACCACGCCAACCAATTAGTCCTACTTTTTTCATTTCCATTCCTGCTTGGATTACTGATCAAAACATATCGCTTCACAATACGGATGCAGCGTTTTGCTGCAAGTATTTTTATCAAAATTTTTGCATGAAAGAGCCAAAGTAGCATGAAGTCGCAGGAAGAGTGACATAAGCCGGTTCACAGCATATGATCAGCAGCTATGCTTTAACAATTTATCAACACTCGGAACCCGAATATGCAAACCTTCATCCCCGGTAAAGATGCTGCGCTGGAAGATTCCATTTCCCGCTTTCAGACCAAATTACAAGCATTAGGCTTTAATATTGAAGAAGCATCATGGCTTAATCCTGTGCCGCACGTCTGGTCTGTTCATATTCGGGATAAAGATTGCGCACTTTGTTTCACCAACGGTAAAGGCGCCACACAAAAAGCAGCATTAGCCTCTGCGTTAGGTGAGTATTTTGAACGTCTTTCTACTAACTACTTTTTTGCCGATTTTTTCTTGGGCAATGAGATCGCTAACGGCCCATTCGTTCATTATCCAAATGAAAAATGGTTCCCTGTCACTGAAGATGGCTCATTCCCTGATGGCATTCTTGATGAGTTCACTCGCGCCTATTACAACCCGGAGCAAGAACTGACATCTGACATGCTGATCGATCTGCAGTCTGGTAATGATGAACGCGGGATCTGTGCATTGCCATTTGTACGTCAGGACAATCAGCAAACGGTTTATATTCCCATGAACATCGTTGCTAACTTGTACGTATCCAATGGTATGAGCGCTGGTAATACCGTCACAGAAGCTCGTACACAAGCGTTGTCAGAAGTGTTCGAGCGTTATGTCAAAAATAAAATTATCCGTGAAGCGATCAGCCTGCCAAAAATTCCGGCAGAGGTCATTAATCGTTTCCCGGCAATCAAAGAAGCCATCAATACATTGGAACAGGAAGGATTTCCTATTCTCTGTTATGACGCATCATTAGGTGGTCAGTTCCCGGTTATCTGTGTTGTGTTATTCAACCCACAAAATAGCACTTGCTTCGCATCATTCGGTGCGCATCCACAATTTGAAGTAGCTTTTGAACGTACTGTAACAGAGTTGCTACAAGGCCGAGGATTGAAAGACTTAGATGTATTCGCACCGCCGTCTTTCAATAATGATGATGTAGCTGACCAGCACAATCTGGAAACGCATTTTATTGATTCATCCGGCTTAATCAGCTGGGATCTGTTCAAAGATGATGCTGATTATGACTTCGTGGATTGGGATTTCTCGGGTTCTACAGAAAAAGAATTCCACGGTCTGTTAGCCATTTTCGATGAACTCAAACAGCCGGTTTATATTGCTGATTATGAACATCTTGGCGTCTATGCGTGCCGAATTCTAGTACCAGGAATGTCAGATATTTATCCGGCAGAAGATTTGCTGTATGCCAACAACAATATGGGTAGTCATCTGCGTGATACCATTCTCAGCCTGCCTGGCAGCGAGTGGGAACAAGAACAGTATCTCGCCCTCTTTGATCAATTAGATGAAGAAGGTTTTGATGACCAAACCCGTGTGCGTGAATTATTAGGTATCGCAGCAGATAAAGGCACCGCCTGGCATACATTGCGTATTGGCGAGTTGAAATGCTTGTTAGCATTGGCAGCAGGTGAACTGGAATTAGCGCAAGAGTGGTCAGGCTGGACACTGGATTTCAACAGTTCGGTCTTTTCAACCGAACGAGCGCTGTTTTTCCGTTGCCTGAACGCCAGCCTGGAATTATTCCTCGATGAAGAGCGCGATCCTGAACAGTATTTAACCGCTTTCAATCGCATGTTTGGAGAAGAGGTTGTCCGTCAGGTGTGGGCGCATATTCAATGCACAGAACGCTTCTCTGGATTGCAAGTTGCTGATTCTACGTTGCAAACTTTCAAAAGCCATCAAAAGCTATTACAGGCCTATGATAAACTTCAGAAAGCCAAGCAAACGTTTCACGAACAGCAACAACTAAATAACAAAAAATAAATAACTGACTGATTTTATTTATTTAATTAATATAATCACGGCTCAGAATCACTGAGCCGTATACTTTGCACCAAGTAATAGCAACAACACGACGCGCTGTAAATTGGACAAATAACATTCGGTGTTCATCTAATTAAATGTAATAAAATTACATGATGACTGGTGAGATTTGATCTGGAGCAATTTTGCGGGAAATCATTGTTGCTATCATTACGTCAATATAGTGACTTACAGGTGTAAATTCCGTGAAAGCAGAATCTCCTTTTGATTGTCTGAAACCTGAAGCAATTGCCGCAGTAGCCGAAGACATCGTCCATGGTAAAGCAACTAAACCCGCCGCTAAAGCATTCACTCTGGCTATTACTGCCGGTGCTTTTATTGCTATAGCTTTTGTTTTCTACATCACAGCACTTTCAACTGGAAACAATAAACTGGTTGGTGGTATCTGCTTCTCGTTAGGTCTGATTTTATGTGTATTGTTAGGTGGTGAACTGTTCACTTCAACTACACTTACTATTGTGGCTCGTGCAGCAAACCGCATCACCTGGGGTCAAATGCTGAAAAACTGGGGTATAGTCTACTTTGGTAACTTAGTGGGCGGTTTGTTAATCGTTACCCTGATAATGTTAGCGAGCCAATATACCGCCGGCGAAGGTCAATGGGGTAAAGTTGCATTATCTGTAGCACAGCATAAAATTCACCATACATTCATCGAAGCTGTTGCTTTAGGCATTATGTGTAATTTGATGGTCTGTCTGGCTGCATGGATGGCTTTTGGTGGCCGCACCATGACTGACAAAGCATTAATTATGATTCTGCCTGTTGCCATGTTCGTGGCTTCTGGTTTTGAACATAGCATTGCCAACATGTTTATGATCCCGGTTGGCATCGCGATTGAGAATTTTGCAGCACCTGAATTCTGGACAGCAATTGGCGTTCAGCAGTCAGCTTATGCAGATCTGACGATTCAAAATTTTGTTATTAATAATCTTATCCCTGTCACTATCGGCAATATTATTGGCGGTGGTGTAATGGTTGGTCTTACATACTGGTTCATTTTCCGTCGTCATCACTAATTTACTTTTAGTGTTAATACCGGAAATTCATACATCAATACCGAAGAGGTAATGAAAAAATGGCAGAGTTAAGTGAAAAATGTCTGAAAGCTTGGGAAGGTTTTGCTCCTGGTGCATGGCAGTCAGAAGTAAACACCCGTGATTTCATCCAGAAAAACTACACCCCTTATGAGGGTGACGAGTCCTTCCTGGCTGGTGAATCTGATGCTACAGCTAAGCTGTGGGAACAGGTTATGGAAGGCATCAAGGAAGAAAACCGTACCCACGCTCCTGTAGACTTTGATACTGACCTGCCGTCAACCATCACTTCTCATGATGCTGGCTATATCAATAAAGATCTGGAAAAGATCGTTGGTCTGCAGACTGAAAAACCGCTGAAACGCGCTATCGTCGCTTTCGGTGGTATTAAAATGGTTGAAGGCTCTTGTGAAGTTTACGGTCGTAAACTGGATCCACAAGTTAAAAAAATCTTCACTGACTACCGTAAAACGCACAACCAGGGCGTATTTGATGTTTACACCAAAGACATCCTGAACTGCCGTAAATCTGGTGTTATCACCGGTTTGCCTGATGCTTATGGCCGTGGCCGTATCATCGGTGACTACCGTCGTGTAGCACTGTACGGTATTGACTTCCTGATGGCTGACAAACTGGCTCAGTTCAAATCTCTGCAAGCAAAAATGGAAGCTGGCGAAGATCTGGAAGCAACTATCCGTCTGCGTGAAGAAATTTCTGAACAACACCGTGCACTGAACCAGCTGAAAATCATGGCCGCTAAATACGGTTGCGATATCTCTGGTCCAGCTACTACTGCACAAGAAGCAGTACAATGGACTTACTTCGGCTATTTGGGCGCAGTTAAGAGCCAGAACGGCGCTGCAATGTCTTTCGGCCGTACTGCAACTTTCCTGGACGTGTACTTTGAACGTGACATCCAGAAAGGTCTGTTGACTGAAGCTCAAGCTCAGGAAATCATCGATCACCTGATCATGAAACTGCGTATGGTACGTTTCCTGCGTACTCCTGAATACGATACCCTGTTCTCTGGCGACCCAATCTGGGCAACCGAGTCTCTGGGTGGTATGGGTGTTGACGGTCGTACTCTGGTAACTAAATCTTCTTTCCGTTACCTGAACACTCTGTACACCATGGGCCCATCTCCTGAGCCTAACATGACCATCCTGTGGTCTGAAGACCTGCCAATGGGCTTCAAAAAATACTGTGCTAAAGTATCTATCGATACCTCTTCAGTTCAGTACGAAAACGATGACCTGATGCGTAACGATTTCAACAACGATGACTATGCTATCGCGTGTTGCGTATCACCAATGGTTATTGGTAAACAGATGCAGTTCTTCGGTGCGCGTGCAAACTTAGCAAAAACCATGCTGTACGCAATCAACGGTGGTGTTGACGAAAAACTGAAAATTCAGATTGGTCCTAAAACTGAACCAGTTAAATCTGAATATCTGGATTACGACGATGTTATGGACCGTCTGGACCATTTCATGGATTGGCTGGCAACTCAGTATGTCACCGCGCTGAACATCATCCACTACATGCACGACAAATACAGCTACGAAGCAATTCAGCTGGCGCTGCATGACCGTGACGTGATCCGTACTATGGCGTGTGGTATTGCAGGTCTGTCTATCACTGCTGACTCTCTGTCTGCTATCAAATATGCGAAAGTTAAACCAATTCGTGATGAAGACGGTATCGCTATCGACTTCGAGATCGAAGGTGAATACCCACAATTTGGTAACAACGATGAGCGCGTAGACAGCATCGCTTGTGATCTGGTTGAACGTTTCATGACTAAGATCCAGCATCGTAAAACTTACCGCAATGCGATCCCAACTCAGTCAGTTCTGACCATTACTTCTAACGTAGTATATGGTAAGAAAACTGGTAACACACCTGACGGTCGTCGTGCTGGTGCTCCGTTTGGCCCAGGCGCTAACCCAATGCACGGTCGTGACCAGAAAGGCGCGGTAGCATCTCTGACTTCTGTTGCCAAACTGCCATTTGCTTACGCTAAAGACGGTATTTCTTACACCTTCTCTATCGTTCCGAATGCACTGGGCAAAGAAACTGATTCACAGAAAGCGAATCTGGTTGGTCTGATGGACGGTTATTTCCATCACGAAGCGAACATTGAAGGTGGTCAACACCTGAACGTGAACGTAATGAACCGTGAAATGCTGCTGGACGCAATGGAAAATCCTGAGAAATATCCTCAGCTGACTATCCGTGTATCTGGTTACGCAGTGCGTTTCAACTCACTGACTAAAGAACAACAGCAAGACGTTATTACTCGTACTTTCACACAGTCCATGTAATCAGCGTTGTTCTATTAAAAACCCCGGCTGGCAACAGTCGGGGTTTTTTTATGGATATAAGTTCAGCTTTGAACTTTGTATCCGTGCTCAGCGTATCAATCTGTAATAAAATGAGAACTAATAAAGAAGTATTCTGGAGCTAAGTATGACAATTAAAGGCCGTATTCATTCTATAGAAACATGCGGAACGGTAGATGGACCAGGGATCCGTTTCATCGCTTTTTTCCAGGGATGTCTGATGCGCTGCAAATATTGTCATAACCGTGATACCTGGGATACGGAAGGCGGTAAAGAAGTTACCGTTGATGATTTAATGAAAGACCTGCTCTCGTACCGTCATTTCATGAAGTCTTCTGGCGGTGGGGTAACCGCATCCGGTGGTGAAGCAACACTCCAAAAAGAATTTGTCACTGAATGGTTTAAAGCCTGTAAAGCGCAAGGCATTCATACCTGCCTAGACACGAATGGTTTTATCCGCCATTACGATGAAGCCCTTGATGCACTGCTGGACCAAACCGACCTGGTGATGCTGGATATCAAACACATGAATGATGATATTCATATTCCACTCACCCATGTCAGTAATAAATATTGCCTGGAATTCGCCCGTTATCTGGCCAAAAAAGGTAAAACCATCTGGATCCGCTATGTTGTGGTGCCAGGCTGGAGTGACGACGATGCCGGTGCACACGCTCTGGGTGCATTTATCCGCGACGAACTGGGTGGCAAAGTCGAAAAAATAGAGATGCTGCCCTACCATGAACTGGGCAAACACAAGTGGACTGCTATGGGTGAAAAATACGAATTAGACGGTGTCCACCCGCCGAAAAAAGAAGTGATGGAACACCTGAAAGAAATTCTGGTTTCTTATGGTATTAAAGCCAACTATTAATTACTGAAACAAAAATACCCGATCCAGTTTTTCGAAAGCTTGGCGCAACGTTGTTGCCAAATCAAAATAACTGGGTCGGTTGACTGACGGTGCACAATTCATCTTCTGATTGATATCAAAATACCAACGTGACAGCGATGGGGGTAATTGTGTATCAGCCCGTAGACCCAGCCAGTAATAGCCCTGCACCGGTAAACTCAACGCAAACAGGCAGCTTGCGATAAACGTAGGCCAATGCGCTGTATTCCCCCACTGCAACTGCAAACACCCGCTCAGGACAATCAAGGCCGGAATAATACGTTTTCCCCAGTTGAGCAAGTAGATGACTCGTTGCTCTGGAAAAATAGGCGCAAGTTCGGGCTGTGAAGGCCAGACAGAAGAATAGTCAGAACCATGTGTCAGAGTCTTGCCGAAAGATTTCATACTACTTCCCCCTTTCCGCCAATTTTCTAACTTTAACTCACAGTTAAGTAAATAAGAAATCTTTGTGGTTTTGAGGCTTCCACTGTATTCTTCGCGCCTTAAAACCCCAGCGTTTTAACAGAAAATATACATCACTTAGTTTGGGTCTATTGATTGCCCTAATAAGTGGTAAACAGTGGGATCCTGACATAAGCATATGCTATATTTGCTGCCTATGTTTAACAAATTTTAAACATATCCGTAACTGTATTGTTAGAAACCCATAATTTAGGATTAGTGAATGAGTGACAAGTTGGTTCTTGTACTTAACTGCGGCAGTTCTTCTCTGAAATTTGCCGTGCTTGACGCCACCTCTGGTGATGAAAAACTCTCAGGCATTGCTGAATGTTTGCACCTCGATGACGCCAGAATCAAGTGGAAACTGGATGGAGCCAAAGGCAGCGCCGATTTAGGCGTGGGTGCCGCTCACCAAGAAGCCCTTGATTTTATCGTACAGACCATCCTGCCGAACAAACCGGAACTGGCAGCAGAACTGATCGCTATCGGTCATCGTGTTGTTCATGGTGGCGAGAAGTTTACTCAATCAGTCGTGATTGATGACGATGTGGTCAAAGGTATTGAAGATTGCAGCACCTTAGCACCGTTGCATAACCCTGCACACTTAGTTGGGATCAGCGCTGCTAAGCACGCATTCCCGTCATTACCTAATGTTGCCGTGTTCGATACAGCATTCCATCAGACTATGCCAGAACAGGCTTATCTGTATGCGCTGCCATATCAATTATACAAGGATAACGGTATCCGCCGTTATGGCATGCATGGTACCAGCCACTACTATATCAGTCTGAAAGCGGCTGAAATACTGAACAAGCCAGTTGAAGAGTTGAATATCATCAACTGTCATCTGGGTAATGGTGGTTCGGTGTGTGCGATCAAAGGTGGCCATTCTGTTGATACCTCAATGGGTATGACGCCACTGGAAGGTCTGGTTATGGGCACCCGTTGTGGTGATATTGATCCAGCGATCATTTTCCACCTGCATGATGCTTTGGGTATGAGTCTGGATGATATTCACAAGATCCTGACCAAAGAATCTGGCCTGCTAGGCCTGACACAAGAGACCAGTGACTGCCGTTTCGTCGAAGATAACTACGAAAGTAAAGAAGAAGCGAAACGAGCGATGGATATTTACTGCTATCGTCTGGCAAAATACATTGCTAGTTACACCGCTGCATTGGATGGACGTTTAGATGCTGTAGTCTTCACCGGCGGTATTGGTGAAAATTCTGCACCTATTCGTGAACTGACGTTGAATCGTCTCGGTCTGCTGGGCTTTAAAGTCAGCACCGAAGCCAACCTTGCCACTCGCTTTGGTAAACAGGGTATCATCTCTGAACCAGGCAGCACGGTTGCCATGGTGATCCCTACTAACGAAGAGTGGGTGATTGCACGAGATGCGGCGAATTTGGTCGCCTGATAAGATAGAATACTCAAGGCTGCCTACGGGCAGCCTTTTCATTAGTAGATAAACCGTCGAAACAAGGGGATATTAAGTGGCTCGTACAATCATGCTTATCCCGATTGGCACCGGCGTTGGCGTCACCTCTGTAAGTCTGGGCATGGTCCGGGCAATGGAGCGTCACGGCGTTAACGTAAGCTTTTTTAAACCGGTAGCTCAACCGAGACCAGGCCAATCTGGCCCAGAAACTTCAACTGCCGTCATTCGTGCCGGTTCAAACATCACACCTCCTGAACCACTCTCCCTGCAGTATGCAGAGAATATGATCACGTCTAACGACAGCGCAATTTTATTAGAAGAAATTGTCGCGCTCTATGAAAGACACATCATAGAGAGTGGTGCCGAAGTGGTGGTGATTGAAGGCTTGGTGCCTGTTGATAAGCAACCATTCGCGAATAAACTGAACCATGAAATTGCGACCGCTCTGGACGCAGACATCGTGCTGGTAACCCACCCAGGTAACTACTCCAGCCAGAAGCTGAAAGAAAGCATCGAACTGGCTTGTGCCAACTTCGGTAGTGCCAACAGCAAACGTATCGTTGGTTGCATCATCAATAAAGTCGGTGCGCCTGTTGATGAGCATGGCATTACACGCCCAGACCTGACTGAGATGTTCGAAGCCCACCACACCGGTGACAGCGGCGGCAATCCGTTAGAAATTCTGCAATTCTTTGGTAAATCACCATTGCAGATCCTGGGTTGTATCCCATGGAATGCGCAGTTAATTGCACCGCGTGCGATTGACCTGGCGCGTCATCTGAATGCCAAGATCATCAATGAAGGCGAAATCTACACTCGCCGTCTGAACATTGTGACTTTCTGTGCGCGTTCTATCCATAACATGGTGCAACACTTCAAACCAGGTAGCCTGTTAGTCACCTCCGGCGACCGTTCTGATGTGATTGTCTCTGCCTGTCTGTCTGCAATGAACGGCGTTAAGCTGGGTGCATTGCTGTTGACTGGTGGTTACCACCCTGAGCCGCAAGTGATGGCATTGTGTCAGCAGGCTATGCAGACTGGTCTGCCAATTCTGATGATCGACACCAATACTTGGCAAACCGCGGTCAGCCTGCAGAATTTCAACGTTGAAATTCCAATTGATGACAATGCACGTATTGAACTGGTTCAAGACTATGTGGCCGGTCATATCGACAAACATTGGTTAGAATCGCTGACTTCTGAGTCTAGCCATCCTCGTCGTCTGAGCCCACCGGCATTCCGCTACCAGCTGACTGAGCGTGCACGTAAAGCGAACAAACGTATCGTGCTGCCAGAAGGTGATGAGCCACGTACAATTAAAGCTGCTGCCATCTGTGCTGAACGTGGTATTGCCCGTCCAGTACTGTTAGGTAACCCGGATGAAATTCGTCGTGTTGCTGAACAACAAGGCGTGACCCTGAGCGATGCTGTTGAAATCATTGACCCGGTTGAAGCGCGTGAACGTTATGTGCCACGTCTGGTCGAACTGCGTAAGAGCAAAGGTATCACTGAAGTTGTGGCCCGCGAACAGCTGGAAGACAACGTCGTGCTGGGTACTTTGATGCTGGAACGTAACGAAGTGGACGGTCTGGTCTCTGGTGCGGTGCATACCACGGCCAATACTATCCGCCCTCCGCTGCAGATCATCAAAACAGCACCAGGCAGCTCTCTGGTTTCGTCTGTGTTCTTCATGCTGTTGCCTGATCAGGTTCTGGTCTATGGCGACTGCGCGATCAATCCAGATCCAAACGCAGAACAACTGGCAGAAATTGCTATCCAATCAGCAGACTCTGCGACTGCATTTGGTATTGAGCCTCGCGTTGCGATGATCTCTTATTCTACCGGTACTTCTGGTTCAGGTGCGGATGTTGATAAAGTTCGCGAAGCAACCCGTATTGCGAAGGAAAAACGTCCTGATCTGATCATCGACGGTCCGTTGCAATATGACGCTGCAGTGATGGCTGACGTTGCGCTGTCTAAAGCACCGAACTCGCCGGTTGCTGGTCAAGCTACCGTGTTCGTGTTCCCAGATCTGAACACCGGTAACACGACGTATAAAGCAGTACAGCGTTCTGCTGATCTGGTCTCTATCGGCCCGATGCTGCAAGGTATGCGTAAACCAGTCAATGACTTGTCTCGCGGTGCACTGGTCGACGATATCGTTTATACCATCGCGCTGACTGGTATTCAGGCAACTCAAAATCAGGATTAATTCTGCTTTTAGTTGTCCTTTAAAGCCCTGTAAAAACAGGGCTTTTTTATTTCTGCTTTTCCAGCCTGCGATGCACGCTAAAAATTACTCATTATTCCTACAGCCATTTTATTAACCACCAGCAGCGTTATCAGTTGGTTGATGTGCTCGCATATACTGTTTTTCTGTAATCACTGCTTATAAGCCTGTTGCTAACACCTGTCTAACACATACACATACACATACACATACACATACACATACACATACACATACACATACACATACATATACACATACATATACGCATTCTCAACTGCATATTATCTAGAACTGTTTTTGATGATATGAATGGGGATAAATTTACTAGAGGTGTATCAGTGATAAATCATGTTATATCCACTGTACAAGCTAAAGAATAGTTAACAGGCATTCTGCTTTCCTCATAACAAGTTATGCAGAATGCCATGACATAATTCTTTACTCTATGATTTTGAACAGTATTTAAACATGGAACTTCGCCACCATACCTTGCAGTTGCGTGGCTAACTTACTTAACGAATTACATGCTTCTGCAGTCTGTTCAGCCCCTTGAGAAACTTCACGAGCAGCATCATGGATATTCACTATGTTCTGATTCAGTGTTTCAGTAACTGAATTTTGTTCTTCGGTAGCTGTAGCAATGTGATTATTCATATCCGAGATCTGATCAACAGAACCAGTTACACGGCCAATTGCCTCGCCAGCTTCACGAGCTTTAATTACGGTCACCTGCATTTGCTGGCGGCTGGCATCCATCGTTTTCATTGTTTCAGCTGAACGGTGTTGCAATACATCAATGATCCGGTTTACTTCTGCGGTTGAATCTTGTGTACGTTTTGCCAGTGTTCTTACTTCATCAGCAACAACCGCGAAACCGCGTCCTTGCTCACCGGCGCGGGCAGCTTCAATAGCAGCATTTAGTGCTAACAAATTTGTTTGCTCTGCGATACCACGGATCACATCCAGCACAACACTGATACTACGGCTATCATTTTGCAGGTTTTGTGTAATCGCTCCTGCCTGTTCAATTTCTTTAGCCACCAGTTCTGTACTTGCTATTGATTCAGTCACCACCTTCATACCACTGCCGATATCTGCAGCTGCAGTATGGGCAGCACCAGCGGCTTCATTACAATTACGAGCAACATCCTGCACAGTGGTTTGTAATTCATTAATAGCTGTAGCAAGTTGGTCAAGTTCAGATAATTGACGTTGTACACCATGCGAAGATTGTGTTGCTACTGCACTAACTTGCTCAAGTGCAGCGCCAAGCTGATGAGATGCAGACATCACCTCACCGATCAAATGTTTTAGGTTAGCTTGCATACGATCAAATGCTTTTGCCAGTACACCAATCTCATCAGAACCAAACTGTTGCATGTCTAAGGTGTTTTTTAGATGTCCCTCTGCAACTTGTTCCGCTTGCTTCAATAACAGCCCGACTGGGCCAGTAATACTGCGAGTAACGACAAAACCCAAAAGTAATGCACTAATGATGGCAATACTGATCCCTGCAATAATGCTGTAACGAACAGTTTCAGCACCTGCAGTAAACTGAACAGCCAGCGAATCCGCATATTGATTGTTCAAATCCAGCAGTTTGTCCGCTATTGGAGCCAATGCAGAAAACTCTGGTAATGATGTCTCCATTAATAGCGTAACGGCTTCATCGTGTTTTCCGCTTTGCTCTAAGGTCTGTACTTGCTTTGATGAACCTGAATAGTAAGTTTGCCATTTTTGATTTAGTTCATTCCAAAGTTGCTGCTCCCCAGACAATGAAATTAAAGACTTATATTTGGTTAAGTTATCATTAAGCTGATTTGAGACTTTTTGTACGTTAGATAATTCACTATTTTTCTTGGCCGGAGTGGATAGTAAATACCGGAGCTCAGCTCGACGAACTTCAACAATGTTCAGCTTAAGTACAGCGGCTAACCGAACACTGGGCACAGAGTTTTCTGCTATCTCTTTGTATTGCTGATTAAACCAGCTGGCCTGATATAGGGAATAACCTCCGATTAGGCCCATTAGAATGATTAACAGTGTGAATGACACTAAAAGTTTCATCGATAATGTCAGATTTTTCATTAGGCCCATAGTCGTTATCTCAATGATTAGGTTTGTTTGGAATACAAGCTAACTGTAGCTGTTGATTGCATATTCACATGGGTTCTATTCATATAAAAATAATAAAATGGATCCTTATCACACAAATTCTTAAGACTAATAATATCAATGTGTTGAATGGCATTTTGCATCGCAAAAAAGGTTTCTTTTGCACTTTGCAAAACCATCAGAGTGAGACAACTGGTGACTCAATTGCTACATATTCTGATATTAAAGAGAGCACATAAAAAAGAACTATTTGTGCCTCTTAGCACCTATGTAACTGAAACCTAAACTCTGTTGATCAGCCGCTGTGTAAAAGTATGCAAGATAGCAGTTTGATTTATATCAACAAATGCTTGTTACATTGGATTGGTTGACTATAGTTGCAGCATTATTTGATCAAAGCCTTAGAGATTATTATGAAAAAAGTTATCGCAGCATCTTTAGTATTCGTTTCATTCACTACCCTCGCCCACATGAATTGTCTCGTAGGTAACTATGTGAATGCAAAAGGTGAAAAAATATTCAGTTTATCAGCGCAACATCATTCTGGCGTTTTAAGTAATTTACAGACAGGTGAACACATCACCGTATCCATGATGAAAGAAAAGCAAATTTTAAGTGTATGGAAACGAATGCAATGGTCTAAAGAATCCGCAAGTGATGCAGAATGTGCAGCCGATAAAGCAATGAAACATATTGTTTGTGAACTATCGAACGCAGATGCAGAACCAAAATTTAATCATAGTCCAAATATCTATCTAAACTCTAAAGATGAACTAACTCTTCTAAGACGAAAAGAATAGCAGCTGCATATTCTTCATCAGGTTGTTTTGTTGATATGGCGAACTATTTAGAACGTTCGCCAGCAAGAAAAATGGAGATCTACTGTGCACAGGCACAACTGACACAAATTCAAAATGAGTTTTTGGATGAAAATTGGTATATGTACTATATACCACTAACTATACCACATCTGATCCAGATGCCCCTTTAATCCCCATAGTTCAGCTGCTTGCTAACAGATCAATCCACAGGAAATGTGGATAAGATCAATGAATTGAAATCGTGATCTGAAGAAAAAAACATCTGAATACGCATATCCGACATACTGATTACACACACTCTCTCTGCGAATTGCTCATTTTATCAGCAAGGCGGTCATATGAAGATCCTGATCACTGGTGCCAGCGGTTTTATCGGTCAATCTTTAGTCAATTTATTGCGAACAGATCATGAACTATTATTGGTTAGCCGACGACCAACGTTAGCAGCTAAGCGATTAGCTGTGGATAACTCCAAAGTTATCCAACTGGAACAGCTAAATTCCCTCGATGGTGTGGATGCTATTATTAATTTAGCCGGTGAGTCGCTGGCCGCTAAACGCTGGAGTGTGGAACAAAAACGTCGTATCAGCGAAAGCCGCTGGTTGATCACAGAAGCCTTACTGACAAAACTAAAAAATAGTGCACCAGCGCCACGGATCTGGATCAATGCTTCAGCGATCGGTTTTTATGGTGCTCAGGGCGCAGAACCGTTAGATGAAAATTTTGTTCCCACACAAACAGATTTTCCGAACCGGGTTTGTGCGCATTGGGAAGAACTGGCACAACAAGCATCATCATTTAACTGTCGGGTTTGCATTATTCGGATAGGTTTAGTTTTAGGCACTCAAGGCGGCGCTTTAGCTAAAATGCTACCGGCATATTGGTTGGGTTTAGGCGGGCCACTTGGTTCCGGAAAACAGATGGTGTCTTGGATCACCCGTACTGATCTGGTTTATGTGATCCGGTTTTTACTGGAAAACGCACAATGCTCGGGGGTCTATAATGCAACCACCCCACATGTGATCAGCAATGCTGAATTTAGTGCCGCATTGGCAAATGCGCTGCACCGCCCTCATTTACTGCATACGCCAGCATGGGTCTTAAAATTATTATTGGGCGAAATGGCCGCTCTGTTGCTGAACGGCCAAAATGTGCAACCAACGCGGTTACTGGAAGCTGGCTTCCAGTTTCGTTACTCAACCTTGCCGGAAGCACTGCATCATGTACTTGAGGACTAACGCCTTACAGCGCCCGTAATCTTGCCGCTAAGGTGCGTCTTAGCAATGGTTGTAACGTAAATTGCGATACCAATAACACCGTCGATGCACCGCTTAATGGCAATAACCACCACAACACCGGTAACCATTGCCATGCCTGCTCGCTCCACTCTGCATGCAACCACCAGCGGATCAACTCACAACTAAAGGCGGCAGTAATACCAGCAAAACCACCCAGCAGGACCGCCTGCCAGTGCAACATATCACGCAGTTGCTGACGTCTTGCACCTAAAGTACGCATTAATAACAGACTGGTTTGGCGTTGTTGTAACCCAGCTTGCCATTGCACCAGTAGCACCAATATCGCCGCCGCTGACACCAGCAACATGAGTAATGTCATCGCTCGTGCTAGTTTATCTAATACACTCTGCAATTTATTCAGTAACGAGTCGATATTGAGTGTCGTGATGGTGGGAAATGTTCGGGCCAGTTCAATCTCATCAGGTAATTGCGCTGCGGAAACACGCAAGCTCGTCATCCAGTTCACCGCAAAAGGTTTTAATACGTCCGGTGAAAAAATCATGAAAAAATTAGGCCGCATGCTTTGCCAATCCACTTGCCGAATATTGCGTACGGTGACTTCGAAGACCTGATCATCGACGGTAAAACGTAGACGATCTTGCAATTTAATATTCAGCTCGGTCGCCACACCTTGCTCTATGGATACCTGCCCTGTCATAGCACCTTGCCAGCGTTCACCACTGACCACCAGACTATCTGCCGGTAATTCGGCCTGAGCGGTCATCGTCAACTCTCGGTGAATCCCCTTCCGTCCGGATTGTTCATCTTGCTGAGATACCGCCTCATCATTGATGTGTGTCAAGCGCCCTCGTACGATGGGATAAAGCGGCGCATGAGTCAGTTTGTGCTGCAGCAAAAATTGCTCGAGGGCCGGTTTATCCGCATCGGGAATATTGATCATAAAACGATTGGGTGCATCAGCAGGTAAAAAGGTCTGAAAACCACTGACAATCTCACTGCGCACACTGATCACCACACCCAGCAATAATAGCGATAAAGCGATACCACTTAACTGATGTAATATTTCCAGTGGTTGCCGTTGCCAGTGTTGAACAGCCAGATAAAAACTGCTGCCGGTTACCCCTTTCGGCAATAAACGTAATAATAAATAGCCCATTCCCCCCAACGCCAGAATCAAGGCAATCACACCGCCGAGCAGGCTAAATACCAGTTTGGTATCCTGTAACAGCAATAAGTTGATGCATAACAACCCCATAATCAGCAGTGGTAACGCCAGCCAGGCCGGAATACGACTTTCCTGTTCCTGACGTAATACACGTAAAGCCGGAACATCCAGCAAACGCCACAATGGAATACATACCAGTAACGAAACTAGTGCACCGCCTAAAACAAATGCCAATATAAAGGGTTGATAGGAAGGTGAAGCCAGATCAGGTGGCAAAGCGCTACCGAGTTGCCACACCATCCAACGGTGAATCAGCCAGCCCAATAGGCAACCGATAGTTATGCCCGCCAAGGTGAGCAGACTTAATAAGCCACCCAATAATTGCATGATCTGGCGGCGGGAAGCACCAAAGGTTTTCAGTAACGCCAACATACTTTGTGTTTGTCGCGCATATTGCTGTATGGCAATACTCATGGCCGTAGCACCGAGCAATAACCCGAGTAAAGAGGCCACCCGAAAGAAACGTTCACTACGATCTAATTGATGAGATAAATTGCGATTGGCCTGTTCTGGTTTTAATAACTTCTGCCCTGGTTGTAAGCGTGTGGCTAACCAGACATCCCAATTATTCAGTGCTGATTCTGTACCATGAAACAGATAGCGATGGGTAACTCGACTACCCGGCAAGATGACCTGTGCAGCGCCTAAATCATGCTGATGCATCAGCGCTCGTGGTGCCAGCGCCAAGGGGTTAAAACTCTGATCGGGTTCTTGCAGTAACTCACCCGCGACACGTAATGAAGTTGAGCCCAATTGCACTTCATCACCCAATTTCACCTGCAACAGCAACATGAGTTGATGGGAAAGCCACAGCTCTCCTAGGCGCACCTCTTGTTGTGGCGCTAACACCAGATGACCATAAAAAGGATAACCACTATCAATGGCTTTCGCTGACGCCAGCTGCATTTGTTCACCCGCGAGCAGCATGGTGGAAAATTCAGTGGTATGGGTGAGTTGCAAGCCGCTGTCATGCGCTTGTTTTAACCAAAAATCAGGCAGTGGATTTGCGGATTCCACGACGCGATCGGCGGCCAGAAAATCACGGCCCGACACTTTCAGGCTTTGCGTTAAGCGATCAGAAACCAGCGAGACACTCAGCACTGACGCAATGCAGACGGCCAGCGCCAGCACAAACCACTGCAAACCACCTTGCCACCCCATCCGGCAGAATAGTCGCCACAATAATTTAATCATCGAGACTCCTCCAACTGCCCAGCATGCATATGTACCTGCCGCTGACACCGGGTTGCCAAAGCCACATCGTGCGTTACGATAACCAGACTAGAACCTGACTCTTTGTTCATACGAAACAATAAACCAGCAATCTTTTGACCAGTATGCTGATCTAAATTGCCGGTGGGTTCATCGGCGAGTAATAACGCCGGCTGACCGATGAACGCGCGGGCTAATGCAACCCGTTGCTGTTCACCACCCGATAATTTAGCGGGTTTATGCTGTAGCCGTTCACCCAAGCCGACTGCTTTTAGCAAGGTTGTGGCTAACTCACGTGCTTGTTTAATGCCGCGCAATTCTGCCGGTAACATGACGTTTTCGAGTGCGGTAAGTTCTGGAATCAACAAAAACGACTGAAATACAAAGCCAATTTTTTCGGAACGCAATTTTGCCCGTTGCTCTTCATCCATCAGGTGTAATGCTTGTCCGGCGATAAATATTTCACCCTCACTGGGAATATCCAAGCCGGCCAACATCCCCAGTAATGTCGATTTACCAGAACCCGAGGCACCAACAATCGCAAGGCTCTCGCCAGACTTAACTTGTAACTGGATCTTATCAAGAATGGTAAGCTGCTCTTTACCAACTGAAACCCGCTGCGACAAATTATTGACCTGTATGATAAGAGGTTGCGTCATGAGAGGAATCCTGCTGATGTTATTATCGATGTGCTCACTTTCTATCCATGCTAATACGCTGTTAATACTCGGAGACAGCCTGAGCGCAGGCTATATGATGGCGGCAGAACAAAGCTGGCCGGTGTTGTTGCAACAACAATGGAAAGAAGAAAAATTCCCCGTCACCATCATTAACAGTAGCATCAGTGGCAGCACGACACAGGATGGTTTAGCACGTTTACCCGCCTTGTTATCACATCACAAACCCGATTGGGTGTTAATCGAGTTGGGTGCCAATGATGGCATTCGTGGCTTTCCACCCGCAGTTCCTTATCAAACGTTGAAAAAAACCATTCAACTTATTCAGCAACAAGGGAGCAAACCACTGCTGATGCAAATCAGAATTCCACGCAATTACGGGGCAGCTTATATTTCAAAACTGGAAGCCATTTATCCTCAACTAGCAGCTGAAACGAAGACACCACTACTGCCGTTTTTCCTGGAATCCATCATTACCAAACCAGAATTGATGCTTAATGATGGTATTCACCCAACCGCCAAGGCGCAGCCATTGATCCGCGATATGCTGGAGCCGCTACTCCGCCAGCAAATTAACCTGGCCAAAAAGCCACTTTAGACGAGAACTTAATACTTAAAATGTAATTTTACGTAAATATAAGTATATCTCTGCACAGTCTATTGTTCGGCCTTACGGCCCCCGTATCATGTTGATGTATATCATTAGAGGAAGGTTTACATGATCCGCATTTTGTTGGTTGATGATGATCTAGAGCTGTGCAGCATGCAGGGGCAATACCTCAGCAATGAAGGATTCGCTGTACAGATGTACCATGATGGTGAAAGCGGTTTAGAAGAAGCCCTGAGTGGTGATTATGATCTGATTTTGCTGGATGTCATGATGCCAAAACTCTCCGGGATCGATGTACTGCGCCGTTTACGTATCCACAGTAATGTACCGGTATTAATGCTCACCGCCAAAGGGGATGATATCGACCGTATCATTGGGCTGGAATTAGGTGCTGATGATTATGTCTCTAAACCTTGTACCCCTCGGGAGCTGGTCGCCCGTGTTCGTGCGATTTTGCGCCGCGCTGATCCGGATAAACAAGATCTTGGCCAGTTACAGCCACTCAAAGTAGGTGCCCTCACCATTTCCGCTGCCAGTCGCAGTGCTGCATGGCAAGATAATTTGCTCGATTTAACCAGTACGGAATTTAATCTGCTGGAAATACTGTGTCGCCGGGCCGGTCGAACCATCAGCAAAGAAGATCTCTCTATGCACACTTTGGGTCGTCCGTTAGCGCGTTATGATCGCAGCATTGACGTGCATGTCAGTAATCTGCGTCAAAAACTGGGTTCGCTGAAAGATGGCCGTTCCCCTATTCAAACCGTACGTGGTATCGGCTATCAACTGGTGGTGGAATAACCCATGCGCCAGATCTTCTGGAAAATATTACTGAGTTTCTGGCTAGCCTTATTAATAACGGTAATAGGCACAGCGGCAATTGTTACCCTATACCAAGACGCAAAAGCCGCATACGGGATTATTGAAACCGGCCCACGGCCAAATGGGATCACCGATTCTGTCGCTCGCACGTTGATGACGGGTGGTAAGCAGCTGTTGATTGAAATCGTCAAGCCGCAAACCGTGCACATGAATAAAGAGGGAACCAATATTCCTCCAATTCCCTATGTCGTAGATACTCAAGGTAAAGATGTTTTAGATCGCCCTGTAAACCCCAAGGCACTTACCGAAGCCAAACGCATTACGGAACGAGAGGCAAACACACCGGGTGTCGAAAAAGTAACGCTGCCCAATGGTGAAACTTATTGGATATACATGCCGCAGCGGCCACCACCATTTCCACACAACATCATCTTTGCACTGTTTGATGCACCGGTTTTCCTATTTTTAATGATCATGTTAACTAGTCTACTGTTTAGTGGCTGGCTGGCCCGTTCTGTTTCTCGGCCAATAGAAACATTGCGCGATGGTCTGAAGGCGGTATCGAAAGGTGACTTCGACATTAACGTCGCTCAGAAAATGGGAAAACGCTACGATGAATTTGCCGAATTGGGCCGAGATACCGATTCCATGGCAGAAAAACTCAAGCAGTTGATCGACGCACAACGGCGACTATTGCACGATGTTTCCCACGATTTACGTTCCCCACTGGCCCGTCTGCAATTAGCGATTGGTCTGATGCGGCAAAAACCGGAAGTGACCGAGCAAATGTTGCAACGTATCGAGCAGGAATGTCATCGGCTGGACAGTTTAGTCGGGGAAGTACTCACGCTGGCCCGCATGGAATCGGGTGTTCCACAGCCTAAAGAAGATTACATCGACCTGATTGAGCTACTGAAATCGCTGGTCGATGATGCTCAATTCGAAGCCAAAGACAGTGGCAGTGTAATTCAACTACAGCTGGATGATGCATTACATGAAGGGATCATCATCCAAAGCCGCGGTGAATTACTGCTACGGGCCTTTGATAATTTGATCCGTAATGCACTGCAACATGCCGGTCGTGGTTGCCAGATAGAGATCGAAGTCCATCAGGAATCCGACGACATGCTGGTGATTGAAATTGCGGATAATGGCCCAGGGGTTGCTGACAACAATTTAACCTCTATTTTCCAGCCCTTTTTCCGTAGCAATAATAACCCCGGCGATGGTTTAGGTTTGGCGATCACGAAACGAGCAATTGAAGTACACGGCGGCACTATTTCTGCTCATAACCGCACGACGGGAGGGTTGTGCATGCATGTCCGACTCCCCTGCACCGTACAGCTTGATTAACGGCCGACCTCTTCTATTTGATAAAACCGGCTTTAAACGCCGGTCTTATTTTTTTGTTCACTCTCTGTTTTCGTAGAGAAAAAGTGACTGACTGTGGCGCCTAATCGTTTTAACAACGCTTTTCTGATTTGCGAAAGTTTAGGTTTCTCATCCGGCAACAGCGTTAATGGCCGGCATTCCTGTATGGCATTAATACCTAAGCGGGCGGATAACAAACCACTGCCCAGCCCTTGCGCTAATTTTGCAGATAACTTGGATGTTAATTCCGCACTAAACCAATCCGTACCTAATTCCGTGACTAACTCCGCAGCCCCCGCAAACACCATATTTTGTAGAATTTGACGGACCAACCGTAGTTGCCCCCAATACCCTAAATGGATCTGGTAAATATCCGCAATTTCACGCAGCATTTTCAGATTACGCCACAACACTAATACCATATCCGCCAATGCCAATGGGCTTGCCGCCACCAGCAACGCTGTCTGACTGCTGGATTTCAGCACCAGTTGCAACGCTTTATCATCTAATGGCCGTAACACCAATTGGCTAAATAAGGTCAAAATTTCACTGTCGTCATGATGTGGTTCTATATGTTCCAACCAATGTTGATAAGCAGGTGATTGCTGTAATTGCAATTCGTTCGCGAGCCGTCGGCAAAAAGCTAACGCATTACCATGCTGTCGTTCTGTTCTCAGCTGTTCAGCCTGCTGGCGAGATTGCAAATTACGCCGTAAACGACGTAACACACGATATTCCCGACCTAAGACCACGCCGCCACCCAGCAACAAACAACCGAGAGCTGCGGACCATGCGCCTCCCCACCAGTAACTTTGCGACCATTGCTGATACAGAAAACTTCCAGCCTCTAATAGCGATAAAATCAATACACCACCAGCCCCCCAACGTAGCCAGCCAGAAGTAGGTTTAGAAAGTAATGCGGTATTATCTGACTCAACGTCGCTTTCAATGAACAAAGACGAATCATCTAGCTGTGCCGGAGTGATTTCTATTGGTGTTGCACTTTTAGCTATGGTGCTCTGATTTAATAAATCTAATGGGATTTCAACCGCCGTTTTGACATCAGACATCGGTGCTGGTTGCTTCATTGCATTTTATCTCCCAGCAAATATTCCAGAACTTGATCCAGCCGAATGTGGGGTCTGGCTTGCGCACTATTCCAAACAGGAGGCCGAAGATCCGTTAATCGCAAGGAGGCATTTTGCCAAAAATCTGGTTCAGGAATACGGGCCGGAATAACACCAGGAAACAGCGCCAACTCATGCCCGGTCATATCAACCCCATGCAACACAGTTAATGGTTGCCCGTTGTAATCAACCTGATGATATTCACTGGCTCGAATGGCCGCCATCGCCATACATTCCAGCGAAATTCCCTCAAAGCGAGCTCTGGCTAACCCAGGGTGCACCAGCTCACGCAATAAACTCAGCAATGCCGGATGTTGCTCTGGCGTAACGTGGTCGGCCTTACTCGCCACAAACAGCAATTTATCAATACGCGGCGAAAACAAGCGTTGCCACCAGTGGCTATTACCATACTGAAAACTTTGTAATAACTGACCTAACGTATCGCGTAAATCATAGATGGCTTCCCGGCTGGTTTTTAAGGGTTGCAAACAATCCACCAGCACAATCTGCCGGTCAAAGCTGGAAAAATGATCGCGGTAGAACGGTTTTACGACATGCTCTTTATAAGCTTCAAAGCGTGACTGTAATAAGCCATACAGCGACTCACTCGCTGGTGACTCCGCCGGTAGCCCCCAAACCCATGGCACAAATTGCAATAGCGGCGCACCAGCAAACTCGCCCGGTAACACAAAACGCCCCGGCTGAATGCTTTGCAACCCCAGTTGTTGCCGGCAATCATGCAAATATTGGGTATACAGCGCTGAAACTTGCTTTACTTCATCTACCACAGTAGCAAATGGCTGAGTCGCGGCCCAACGATTCCCCGCTTGCAACCATGTCTCCGCCAGTTGACGACGCGGCAGTGACTGTAGCTGCGCTTTTACCTGTTCACTCCACTGCGCATAACTGAGATCTAATAGCGGTAGGTCCAGCAACCATTCGCCGGGGTAATCAACAATATCTAAATACAGGCGGCAAACATCATGGCCAATTTTTTGCCGTAATAACTGCTGGCTGCGAAAGCGGAGTTCTAAGCGGATTTCACTGAGTGTTTGGGTTGGAGCAGGCCATTGTGGTGGATCAGATGCCAGCATCGACAATGCCTGTGAATAACCAAAGGTAGGAATATGATGATGAGTTTGAATAACTTGCTGAGCACCGAGCAGCCGGCCTTGCTGCAAAACCTGCCAATGCGGTAATTTGGCGCTAAAACCGGCCTGTTCCAGTTGTTGGATCAGCGCAGTAACAAAAGCTGTCTTTCCGCTGCGCGCTAAGCCCGTGACGGCTAAGCGTAAATGACGATCCCATGTACGTTGCCACAACGTATCAGCCTTTCGTTGTAAATTCAGCCATTGTTCTCGCCGCAACACAGCTACCTCCGCCGTTGATGTTTTTTATTTCGTTCATTCAGTAAGAGAATGCACTTCATCTCAGACAAGCGTTGAAGGATAACTCGCGTTATAATCAGCACTTAGACGTGGTCAACGCCAATCGTGGCGGTTGTCCCAGCCTATCAGTCACGGATGTCGTATGAAACTTTTTTCATTAATGCACTGTTTGGGAGCCGTAATATTACTGCTCACCGGCTGCAAACCTGTCGAATCAGCCAAAACCAGCGGCGCTGTTTATTGTGTTGATAGTTTCAGCCAACACTTAAATCCGCAGATCCTGGGCTCCAGCCCTTTTGTTGCGTCATTGTCACAACAAGTCTACAACCGACTGATCGAAATCAACCCGGATACCCAACGCTTGGATGGCGCCTTAGCCGACAATTGGAGTATCAGCCGCAATGGTCTGGTTTATACCTTCAATTTACGCCGGAATGTACCGTTCCACCATACAGCCTGGTTTACCCCACAACGGTTATTTCATGCCGATGACGTAGTATTCAGTTTTCAGCGCATTCTTGATTCAAACCATCCGTTTCATGCCGTTTCCGGAACACGTTATCCATTTTTTGATAACCGGCAATTTGCTGAAGTTTTGCAGGATGTAAGGAAAGTTACCGACTATCAGGTGCAATTTATCCTTCGTCATCCCGATGCCTCGTTTATGGCCACGCTAGCCAGCGATTACGCCGTGATTTTATCGGCGGAATACGGTGACTATCTGCAGCGCCAACACGGTGATTTGCAGGATATGGACGATTTACCAGTAGGCACCGGACCATTTCAGTTACTGGAACAACGGCCAGATGAATATTTACGTCTAAGCAGAAATCCGGATTATTGGGACAAAGCCCCCCAGCTGGAACAGCTGGTATTCGACTACACACCTCGTGCTTCTAAGCGCTTAGCGAAATTATTTACCGGTGAATGTCAGGTAATTGCGACCCCCGCAGCCAGCCAATTGCCGTTTATCCGTAATAACCCGCGCACTGATTTAGATATTCAGAGCAACATGAACACCACATATCTGGCATTAAATACCCGCCAGAAACCGCTGAATGATATTCGCGTCCGACAAGCGATTGCCATGGCAATCAACCGCGACAATCTGCAACAAGCTGTTTTTTATGATACAGGTGAAACAGCCTCCAGTTTGTTGCCGCCCGCCTCTTGGGCTCATCACCCGAATCTGGATGAGTATTATTATGATCCAGACAAAGCACGGGCACTGTTGAAGGACGCCGGTTACCCGGACGGTTTTGATATCACCATGTGGGTGCAACCTATCGCCAAAACCTACAACCCAGATGCATCAAAAACGGCACAATTGCTTCGCGGCGATTTAGCCCGTATCGGGATCAATGTACAACTGGTGGAAACACGCTGGATACTCATGCGAGCGAACCTGCAAGAAGGTAAATATGATTTAGCCTTATTATCATGGGCAGCAGACAATGCCGATCCTGACAACTTCTTGCGCCCATTACTCAGCTGTGAAGCCATGGGGAAAGAAGGCAATAACTATTCCGGCTGGTGTAATCCTGAGTTTGATGCCCATCTGGATAATGCCTTAGCTACTCAGCGTTTATCGCAACGGATTTTTGAATACCAACTCAGTCAGGAAATGATCTACCAGTATGTTCCTGTGATCCCATTGGCCCATGCGCTGATGGTGAGTGCCTACTGGCGCAATATACATAATATTGTCATTCCACCCACCGGTGGTGTTTCATTTAAAAAGGCTTATCGGGAGTAAGTTATGCTCATTTACACATTGCGCCGCTTAAGCTTATTGTTCTTTACGTTACTCATTCTGAGTCTATTGGCCTATGGCATGGATCGGCATATTGATAGCGACAACTCAATAAATCTGATCAATGGCTATGTTGAGTTCGTCAAAAACTTCCTACAAGGTCAATGGGGCATTTCCAGCGTCACTGGTGAACCCGTGTTAAACAGCGTGCTGGCTTATTTACCTGCCACATTAGGCTTAGCCTTGGCAGCGATTTTTCTGGCGACAGTTGTTGGTATTACATTGGGCATGCTGGCTGCGTTATATCGGGATCATTGGCCGGACATGATCATCACCAACCTCAGTTTACTGGGGTTTTCGATCCCGATTTACTGGCTGGCAACGTTATTGATCATGACGTTGGCGATGCAACTAGGCTGGTTCCCCTCTTCGGGACAGTTAAGCCTGCTTTATCAAATTCGCCCCGTCACCGGCTTCAGTTTGCTTGACTGTTGGTTGTCAGATAAACCCTACCGAATGGCAGCATTATTGGATGCACTGCAACATCTGATCTTACCGGCAAGTGTACTGGGTTTGATTACTACCACTGAGGTGATCCGCTTAGTACGCAGTTCGCTTAGTGAGGTGATGGGGCAAAGTTATATCAAAGCAGCACTCAGTCGTGGACGCTCAACTTGGGGTGTCGTGTTAACGCATGGGTTGCGTAATGCATTACCGCCTATTTTACCAATGATGAGTATGCAATTTGGCACCATAGTCACCTCAGCCATTATTACCGAACAAATGTTTGAATGGCCCGGATTAGGACGCTGGCTGGTCAGCAGTATCAATGCCCGCGATTTCGCCGCTGTTCTGGCCTGCATGCTGGTAATAGCCATTACACTCATTATTATCAATGTGTTTTCTGAATTACTGACCGTTCTGTTCTACCCAGCTAAAAGGAAAGCGATGTATGCCCAGCAAGGTTAGAATTTACCCTGAGATCCGCATACCGTCACCGCTGGCACAGACATGGCAAACGTTTCGCCAAAACTCGCGCGCCATGGCCGGTTTATGGATGTTTGCGTTTTTTATTGCTATGGCAGTGCTGGGCCCATCGTTATCCAGTTATGATCCGTTTGATCAAAACGCCAATGCACTGCTGCTCTCGCCTTCATGGGAAAAAAATGGCTCCCTGCACTACTTTTTAGGCACCGATGACTTAGGCCGAGACGTGTTATCGCGTCTGTTATACGGCGCCCAAATGACCTTTGGTAGTGCGCTGACTGCCTGCGTCTTGGCCATGTTAATTGGTTCTGGTATTGGGGTTGTGGCCGGTATGCAGCGCGGTCTGATGTCCAGTATCTTGCACCACATGCTGGATGTGTTGTTATCTGTTCCTTCCTTGCTGCTGGCTATTGTGCTGGTTTCGCTGATGGGTGCCAGCCTCGAAAATGCCCTGCTCGCCATCACGTTAGCTTTAATTCCACAGTTTATTCGAGCTTCTTTTAATGCTGTACGTGAAATAGCCGGTAAAGAGTACATCATTGCGGTGCGGCTCGATGGTTCCACACCGTGGCGTATTCTGCGACTGGCGATTTTACCTAACATTCTGGATGTGTTAGTCACGCAGACTACGCGAGGGCTTTCTGCCGCCATACTCGATATCAGTGCCGTTTGTTTTCTGGGGATCGGTGCGCAATCGCCATTACCAGAATGGGGCACCATGCTCGCAGATAGTTTAGATCTTGCGTATATCTCACCGTGGAATGTTGCGCTACCAGGCTTGGCCATCATGCTAAGTGTGGTTGCCACCAATCTGGTCGGTGAAGGCCTGCGTAAAGCACTGCAACAAGGACTTGAATAATGCCGTTATTGGATATTCGTAATCTGACTATTGAGATCGACACCTCACAAGGCCGAGTCAAAGTCGTCGATAAAATCAGCCTGACGATTAATGAAGGTGAAGTTCGCGGATTAGTCGGTGAGTCCGGTTCAGGTAAAAGTTTGGTTGCCAAAGCACTGGTGGGGATCACTAAAGATAACTGGCATGTTTCAGCCGATCGTCTGCGGATCTGCGATGTGAACTTACTCGAGTTGACGGCTCGTCAGCGCCGTCAGTTTCTATCAAATAACATCGCCATGATCTTTCAGGAACCCGTATCCTGTCTCGACCCGTCCATTCCAGTTGGCGATCAGCTCATGGAAGTCATCCCAAGCCGGGTATTTGAAGGAAAATGGTGGCAATGGCCGTTCTGGCGGAAAAAACATGCCAAAGCTTTATTGCACCGCGTCGGCGTTAAAGATCATGACAAAGTCATGAACGCCTATCCACTAGAGCTTTCTGATGGTATCTGCCAAAAAGTCATGATTGCAATGGCTATCGCCGTCAAACCTAAACTGTTGATCGCCGATGAGCCCATCAGCGCCATGGAAGCCACCACGCAGGCACAAATTCTACGTCTGCTGGATAAAATGAACGTAGTGAACCACACCACTATTTTGCTGATCAGTAACGATTTAAATGCGATCGCGAATCTGGCAGATACTATCAGTGTGATGTATTGCGGTCAGATGGTAGAAACTGGTCCACGCGAACTAGTATTAAAAAATCCGCATCACCCTTATACCAATGCGCTATTGAACGCGTTGCCGGATTTCAGTCAAAATTTGCCGCATAAATCAGCACTGATCACCCTACCCGGCTCCATACCACCACTGCAGCATTTACCTATCGGTTGCCGTCTTGGACCGCGCTGCCCGTATGCACAGAAAATGTGTGTACGTATGCCCGGTGTCACCCAAAGTAAAGGACATCAGTTTTATTGCCATTTCCCACTGAACCTGGAGGATTCCAGCCGATGAACTCCGCACCATTATTGAAAGTCAGTGGTATCAATAAAACCTTTATCAATCGGGTGGGTTTATTCCGCCGCAAACCGGTTCAGGTATTAAAAGATATTTCATTCACTTTAGAGCCAGGTGAAACACTCGCATTAGTGGGTGAAACCGGCTCTGGCAAAAGTACACTCGCCAAAATTTTGGCTGGCGTGGTGCCACCGACATCTGGTGAAATAGAAGTCAACGGTGAAATAATTGCGTTTGAAGACACACAAAAACGCTGCAAATTGATCCGTATGATCTTCCAAGACCCAAATTCGTCGTTAAACCCGCAACTTCGGGTCGGTCGAATTCTGGAAGCGCCGTTACGCCTGAATACCGATTTAACGGAAGAAGAACGCGCTAACACCGTGATCGAAACATTGCGCATGGTTGGTTTATTGCCGGAACATGCACTGTTTTATCCGCAGATGATCTCATTAGGGCAAAAACAACGTGTCGCGCTGGCGCGAGCGCTGATCCTTGATCCGAAGATCATCGTGGCCGATGAAGCCTTCTCGATGCTGGATGTCTCCATGCGCTCGCAAATCGTCAATTTATTGCTGAAGTTGCAGGAACGGTTGGGGCTTTCTTACGTGGTCGTTGCCAACGATCTGGGGCTGGTGCGCCATATAAGCGATAAAGTCTTGATCATGCATCAGGGGGAAGTCGTTGAGAGCGGGCTGACCAGTGAAGTATTCGCCAATCCGCAGCATGATGTCACCAAGCGACTGATCCAAAACCACGGTCACGAATACCGACTGTAAATTAATTACTACCAGACAAAACGCCAGATAGTAAAAAGCCCTGAAAATTCAGGGCTTTTCTATTAACAGGACAAACTATACGCCAGCTTTAGCCAGTGCCGCAGAAACGATCTGCTGCGCTTCTTTCTGGATCAGATCCAGATGTTCTTCGCCTTTGAAGCTTTCCATGTAAATCTTGTAGATTGACTCAGTGCCACTTGGGCGAGCCGCAAACCAACCATTCTCGGTCACTACTTTCAAACCACCAATTGCGGCATTGTTACCTGACGCTTTAGTCAGCTTTTCCAGAATCGGTTCGCCGGCCAGTGTAGTTGCTTCAACCAGATCCGGGCTCAGTTTCGACAATACCGCTTTTTGCGCGGTATTCGCTGGCGCATCGATACGACGATACACTGGCGCACCAAATTCTTCGGTCAAGGCGTCATACAACTGCTGCGGGTCTTTACCTGTCACCGCAATAATTTCTGCTGCCAGCAAAGCCAGAATGAAACCGTCTTTGTCGGTGGTCCAGACAGTGCCATCTTTACGCAGGAATGACGCACCCGCGCTCTCTTCACCACCGAAACCGAAACTGCCGTCAAACAGGCCATCGACAAACCATTTAAAGCCAACCGGCACTTCTTTCAGATTGCGAGCAATTTTACCGGCCACACGATCAATGATGGAAGATGAAACCAGTGTCTTACCCACTGCAGCTTGCGCAGGCCAGTTAGGACGATGGGTAAACAGATATTGGATCGCCACCGCCAGATAGTGGTTTGGATTCATCAGACCAGATTTAGTCACAATACCGTGACGGTCATAATCAGGGTCATTACCCAATGCGATATCAAATTTGTCTTTCAGACCAATCAGGCTCGCCATCGCCCAAGGGCTCGAGCAATCCATTCGGATTTTGCCGTCTTTATCCAATGTCATAAACGAGAAGGTCGGATCAACCCGATAATTCACGACTTCGATATTCAGGCCATAGGTTTTCGCAATCACGTCCCAATAGGCAACACCCGCGCCACCCAGTGGATCAACACCAATTTTGATGCCCGATTTACGAATTGCTTCCATATCCAGCACATTACCCAAATCATTCACATACGGGGTAACGTAGTCATGCTCCTGCACGAACTCAGAGGCAATAGCTGCTGCATAAGGCATTACTTTCACATCAACAGAGCCATTTTCCAGGATCTGGTTAGCACGATCTTCCACCCACTTGGTGATATCACCTTCGGCGGGGCCACCATGCGGAGGGTTATATTTAAAGCCACCATCTTCCGGCGGATTGTGTGATGGAGTGATCACCACACCATCAGCCTGATCTGCATGACCAGCGCGGTTATAAGTCAGGATCGCGTGCGAAACAACAGGAGTCGGTGTATAGCCTAAGCCTTGCTGAATACGAACCTGCACTCCGTTAGCTGCCAATACTTGTACAGCGCTGGCCAGTGCCGCTTCTGACAACGCGTGCGTATCCATACCAATAAACAGCGGGCCAGAGATGCCTTTGCTCTGACGATATTCAGCCAAAGCCTGACTGACAGCCTGAATATGAGATTCAGTGAAAGCATTGTGCAACGAACTGCCGCGGTGCCCGGAGGTACCGAAGGCAACGCGTTGTTCAGGTAATGACATATCAGGTTTATTCAGATAATAAGCAGCGACCAGACGTGGAATATTGGTGAGGTCTTCAACGCGAGCTGGTTTACCTGCGTGCGGATGTTGTGCCATATACGACTTCCTGTTCTTTTATACCTTGTTACAAATCTCTGCGATCGTTTCCGCAGAGTAGCCCATGGCCTGCATTAACTGCTCAATAATCAAGCGCTTACGGCCAGTATTAGTGTTAGTAATAACCCAGTAAGGGGTCTCAGGGACAGGTTTTGGCTTGGTGGTTTTACCATTGTCTAACAAGGCTTGTGGATCTTCCGCAAAGTAGATCCGTTTACGGCCTTTAATGTCTGCACCCCGGCTAAAAACTTCGGGTTGAGCACGATACAAGGCAGAAAGAATCAACATGAAACGTGCAATGGCACTCTCTTCTTTCGCTAATTGTGCATCGTCGATCAGCTTGGTCAAAACATCTGTAGAAGCTTCAGTAATTGATTCCACTTCCGTCTTTTCATCAAGCACCGCAGACACAGTTGGTTCCATGCTCGTATCTACAGGCAAAGCAAGCAGGCGTCTTAAAATATCAGAAGCACTCTCGCCAATATGCAAGGTACGGCTGGCTATGTAACGGTAGATCTGTTCATCAACCTCAATGGTTTTCATTTTTATTCGGTTCCGACACTTTGAATATAGACAACGGTCGGATTATACATAAGCCACAGCAGCAAACCTAACCCTGTGCACGGTGTTTACTCAGACCCGTAGCACTACCCTCGCATAAATTCCATTTCAGTACACTTGTGTTCATCTCCACTCGTGACTCATCCCTCATTTTGGTGCCAGATTACGCCAATCATCTGATTTCGTTAACCAAGAGAATAAATCCATCTTTATTTGCGTAAATTCGGCTGACTCACGATTTGTTTGGTAATTTGTTAATATATGGTTACAGCAACCGATGAAGGACACACTGTGAAGCTTAATTACCAGATAACCGAGTTCCCTGATCCTTTAGCAGAACCGATTGTTTTGCTGCATGGGCTATTTGGCAAACAAGACAATCTGGGATTACTCAAACAAGCGCTGCAGTTACAACGCCCCGTGATCACCGTTGATTTGCGTAATCATGGGCTGTCGGAATGGCATGCTGAGATGAACTATCAAGTGATGTGTGACGATATCCTCAATTTATTGAGTGAACTTGCTCTGCCTAAAGCACATCTGCTCGGGCATTCCATGGGTGGCAAAGTGGCTATGGCAGTGGCGTTACAAGCCCCCGACCGCGTAGCATCATTGTGCGTGGCCGATATCGCGCCAGTGACCTACACAGAAAGCCGACACACGAATGTGTTTAAAGCCTTGAATGCCGTCGCTAACGCACAAGTTACTTCCAGAAAAGAGGCCGAACAGCTGATGTCTGACTATCTGGCAGAACCATCAGTGCGCCAGTTTTTATTAAAATCATTCAGCAATGAACAACCCACCCACTGGCAATTTAACCTGCACATATTGCAACAGCACTATGCCGACATCATGGGCTGGCCTTTCGCTACACAGCACTATTCAGGCCCGGTGTTATTTATCAAAGGCGGTGCATCAGACTATTTGCAAACAGAACATCAGCCCGCGATAAGACAACACTTCCCCAATGCCAGCGCCAAAATAATTCCCGGTTGCGGCCATTGGTTGCATGCGGAAAAACCACTCTTATTCAACGGAATTGTTGAGCGTTTTTTACAACAACCAAGCTGATAAAACACCCACCATACCCAAAGTAATTGACGTTGCAGCAAGGCGACAAGAGAACGAAGCCCCATGAGCATAGATAAGCTATGTGATTGGGGTGAGAGAACGCCGTCAACGACACGGCAACTTCAAGTACGAAGGGTATATCACGCGTTATGCTTTGCGATACATTGTGGTATAGTGCGCCCCCTATTGAGAAATGCACGCACCTGAACCTTGTCTGGCAGTAGTTTTATATATGGCAAAACATCACTCGGATCGCACTACACTGGATCTGTTTGCTGACGAAAAACGTCCAGGGCGCCCTAAAACTAACCCTCATCCCCGTGATTTGCAGTTAAAAATAAATAAGCGCAATCAATTAAAACGGGATAAGGATAAAGGGCTTCATCGGGTTGAGCTCAAACTCGATGCAGAGTCATTGGATGATCTCAATCAGTTGGCAGATGCCCGTGGTATCAGCAGATCAGAACTCATTCAAGAGTTAGTCCGCGAATACGTTAGCACTCAGCGTTCCAGCCAGCTAAAATAGTAACCAGCATTTTGAATTCCGACGAAGACGAACAAGGATAATTCACCTTATGGCACTGATAGGTCTGTTCTTTGGTAGCGATACCGGCAACACAGAAGCAGTCGCAGGCATGATCCAGAAAGAACTGGGCAGCGATTTGATTGACGTATTGGATGTAGCTCAGGGCACCAGCGCTGACTTTGAAAAATATGACTTGCTGATCTTAGGCATTCCAACCTGGTATTACGGCGAGTCACAGGCCGACTGGGATGATTTTTTTCCTGAATTGGAAAAAGTGGATTTCAGCACCAAACTGGTTGCCATCTTTGGTTGTGGTGATCAGGAAGATTATGCTGAATATTTCCTTGATGCGATGGGCACGCTGCGTGACATCATCGTGGCGAAAGGCGCAACCATTGTCGGCTACTGGCCAACCGAGGGCTATCATTTCGAAGCCTCAAAAGCACTGGTCGATGACAAGCATTTTGTTGGTCTGGGCATTGACGAAGATCGTCAGCCAGAACAAACAGCGGAACGTGTAGCGGCCTGGTGTCAGCAATTACGCGAAGAAATGTGTCTGTCTGAATTAGTCTAACAATTGTTCAGCTTCAGCCAAGCCCGTGACCTTCACGGGCTTTATTTTATGCAGAACAGAGCAAACATCGCCGTAACGCATTTCTTTTTATTAGAATTGCGCCATATAATGGGGAAAGCCCTACTCGCTGCAGTCTCAAACTGCCCCAAGAATACAGAGAGCTATGACAGACCATAATCAGCAACTGAAAGACGCCGGACTAAAAATCACTTCGCCGCGGGTTAAGATCCTAGATTACCTGCGCCAGCCGGAATGCCAGCACATCAGTGCTGAAGACCTTTATAAACTGCTGCTGGATAATGGTGAAGAAATTGGTTTAGCGACCGTTTATCGGGTTCTGAATCAATTTGATGATGCCGGCATTGTAACTCGTCATCATTTCGAAGGCGGCAAGTCCGTATTTGAACTGGCACAGCAACATCACCATGATCACTTGGTATGTCTGGACTGTGGCAGTGTGGTCGAGTTTTCTGACGAAGTGATTGAACAACGTCAAAAAGAAATCGCCGCGGCGCATGGCATGACACTGACACATCACAGCCTGTATCTGTACGGTAACTGCGGTAAAGAAAACTGCATCAATCGTAAGAAATAATGGTTAGCCCATAATTTGTTCCGATAAAAAGAATCCCGCACTTAGCGGGATTCTTTTTATGCTTAGTTTCTGCAGCCGCCGTGGCCACCACAGCATTCATGCGGTTCTTCCGCGTCATGATGATGATCATGTCCATGACCTTTCCCGCCACAGCACTCATGTTCTTCACCATGCGCATGGCCTTTACCACCACAACATTCATGATCATCACCATGTGAATGACCATGACCGCCGCAACAACCTTCATGCTCGTGATGATGACCGTGGCCACAGTCTTCTTCACCATGAATATGGCCATGTGCAATTTCTTCTGCAGTGGCAGCACGAACTTCACGAACGTTCACTTTAAAATGCAGATCCATGCCTGCCAGTGGATGGTTGGCATCAACTTTCACGAAGTCTTCAGACACTTCAACGATAGTTACTGGGCGGTGACCGTCATCAGTATCAGCAACAAATGTGTCGCCTTCTGCCACTTCCATACCGTCAAACAATTCACCCGGTACTTCTTGAACCAATGACTCTTCGTATTCACCGTAAGCGTCCGCCGCAGGCACTGTCAGTTCGAAGCTGTCACCCGCTGCACGTTCATACAGCGCATTTTCTAAACCGGGAACCAAGTAGCCACTGCCATGCAGATAAACTAACGGCTCACGCCCTTCAGTGGTATCCAGTACTTCGCCAGAAGTATCAGATACGGTGTAATCCAGCGTAACTACGCTCAAATGAGTAATCTTCATCATGCATCCCGGTTAAAATGACAACTAGTCTCACCAGCATACCGGAAAAATCCAGCCAAACACAATCCTCTGCTTATCATTCAACAGCTGCCGGATAAGGCTTTTACCCGTATAATGCGCTTTTGTTTGCTGCAGAATTATTCCCGTCATGATCATCGTTTCTCAAATTACGCTGCTCCGAGGCAATAAGCCTTTATTAGAAGAGGCATCCGCCACCATTCACCCCGGTCAAAAAGTCGGGTTAGTTGGAAAAAACGGCTGCGGTAAATCCAGTTTTTTCGCCTTACTAAAAGGGGAACTGGCGGTTGATGCAGGCTCGGTTTCTGTACCAGCACAATGGCAAATTGCCACCGTAGCGCAGGAAACCCCCGCCCTTGGTTGTTCTGCGATCGATTATGTCATTGACGGCGACAAAGAGTTCCGCAGCCTTGAGCAGCAATTAGCACAAGCTGAACAACAAGGCGATGGCATCCGTATTGCTGAATTGCACGGTCATTTAGATGCCGCCGGTGCCTACACCATTCGTTCGCGTGCTGGTGAACTGTTGCATGGTTTGGGTTTCAGCAGTGAACAACACCAGCAACCCGTCTCCGCATTTTCTGGTGGTTGGCGTATGCGTTTGAACTTAGCACAAGCGCTGATCTGTCGTTCCGATCTGCTATTACTCGACGAACCCACCAACCACTTAGATTTGGATGCCGTTATCTGGCTGGAAAGCTGGTTACGTTCTTACCGCGGGACATTGATCTTGATCTCTCACGATCGTGATTTTCTCGATCGCGTCATTAATCGCATCATTCATATCGAAAATGACAAGTTGAATGAATATACCGGCGGTTATTCTGACTTTGAAATCCAACGTGCATCGGCGTTATCACAACAACAATCGATGTATGAAAAGCAGCAACTCGCGCTGAGTAAGATGCAAGATTACGTGGATCGCTTCCGATATAAAGCCACCAAAGCCCGTCAGGCGCAAAGTCGTCTGAAAGCCATGGAACGTATGGAGCTGATCCTGCCGGCGCATGTCGATTCGCAATTTCAGTTCCAGTTCCGTGAACCGGATGCACTGCCAACACCACTGATCAGTATGGAAAATCTCAGCGCCGGTTATGGCGATAAACTGATCCTGCAAAAAATTAAACTGAACTTAGTCCCTGGTTCTCGGATTGGCTTGCTGGGTCGCAATGGCGCGGGTAAATCGACATTTATCAAATTGCTGTCTGGTGAACTGACACCACTGTCGGGCAAATTGGAACCCAGCAAAGGCGTTAAGATCGGTTATTTCGCCCAGCATCAGCTGGAATCATTGCAACAAGGCGATACGCCATTGCAGCACCTGACACGCATTGCGGGTAATCGTCCGGAACAAGAGCTGCGTAACTTTTTAGGTGGTTTTGGCTTTCATGGCGATAAAGCTCTGGAAGTGGTCGATACCTTCTCTGGTGGTGAAAAAGCACGTTTAGTGCTGGCGCTGCTGGTCTGGCAAAAACCAAACTTACTGTTGTTGGACGAACCCACCAACCACTTAGATCTCGAAATGCGCGAAGCGCTGACATTGGCATTGCAGGGCTTTGAGGGGGCGATGGTGATCGTCTCGCATGATCGCCATTTGCTACGCACGACGACGGATGAATTTTATCTAGTACACCAACAACGCTTAGAAGCCTTTGATGGCGACTTAGACGACTATCATAAGTGGTTGACTGAACAAGATAAAAATCTGAACGAAACTAAAATCGCAAGTAACACCCCCGCCGCACCACAAAGTGCGACCGCGCGAAAAGATCTGAAACGTCGGGAAGCAGATTTCCGCCAGCAGATCCGCCCGTTGCGCCAAAAGCTGGAAAAATATGAAAAGCAGATGGCGAAACTGCAACAGGCGCTCACCGATATTGAAGCCGCGCTGTCTGATCCCGCGATCTACCAAGATGATGCCAAACCTAAACTGACGAGTTTGCTGGCACAGCAAGGCCCGTTAAAAAACGAACTGGAACAAGTCGAGTTGGAGTGGATGGACATCTCCGAACAGCTCGAACAGATGGAACAACAATTTGCTGCCGAAGTAGCAACCCAGGATTAAATTGAATGCTTAGTTATCGCCACGCGTTTCATGCCGGCAATCATGCCGATATTTTAAAACATGCAGTGATCAGTTTATTGATCGACCAGCTGAAACAAAAAGAGAAACCGTTTTGTTATCTCGACACCCATTCAGGTGGCGGCTGTTACGACCTCACCGGAGAATGGGCAAACAAAAAAGCCGAATATCTCGATGGTATTGCCCGCCTCTGGCCACAACGGGAACAATGGCCAGCGCTGAAAAGTTATCTCGATTGTGTGGCGGCACTCAATAATGGTGATACATTGCATTATTACCCCGGCTCACCCGAGATCGCACGTGCTCAATTGCGCGAACAAGATCGTCTGATCCTGATGGAATTGCATAACAACGAAATTGATATTCTGCGTCAGCACATGCACCGCGACCCACGTGTGGCATTACATCATCGTGATGGTTTTGAAGGGGTGGTCGCACTCACGCCGCCAACACCTCGTCGCGGCCTAGTATTAATCGACCCACCGTATGAGCTGAAAGAAGATTACGATCGTGTGGTTAAGTCACTAGCCAAAGCGTGGCGACGCTGGCCAGTGGGTATGTATGCAGTCTGGTATCCATTGCTGGGTAAAGAAGCCGATCGCAGTCAGCACATGCTCAGTGAATGTCAAAAATTAGGTATTCCAATGCTCACCGCCGAGTTAAGTGTGCAAGCCCAATCGCCGACTTGGGGCATGCACGGTTCAGGCATGGCCATTTTTAATCCACCATGGCAATTTGAACAACAGTTACAAAAACTATTGCCAGAATTGTGCTCTTTATTAGCCATGACACCGCAAGCCAATTGGGAAATAAAGTCGCATAATTCAGAAGGTTAATCGACGTTTTTTGTTGCCATTCAGACCCCTTTGGATGAATGGCAATTTTCATCATTCCTATGCTATTTATCTTTATGAGCAAAAATTTTTATGCATAGGAATTTATCAGAATATTCTTTATTTACCGCCAAAAACCGACAATTCAACAAGCAAAAATCCGAATAAAGGCTATTTTGTCAGATTTTTTCGCCAAAAAACCACACATATTCCCACCTTTAATGCTGAGTATTCACGATGAGAAGCCTTTGCATAATAAATAGAGTGAATTAGTTATTGCACTGTCACACAAAAGCCCGATAATGCGCCGGATTTTTTATAAAGCATCGCGTTCCGCCTGATAGGACAGAACGTATCACTGGTGACAGGGCCGTGGCCCTTTTGTGAGGTGTAAACATACAATGAATAACGAAATCGTCCCTGTTGAACTGGATTACCGCGACCTGGTAGAAACCTATGGTTCACCGTTGCTGGTCCTGGATCAAGCCGCTGTCCGTAAACAATATCGCGCTTTAGTGAAAGCCCTGCCGGGTGTTCGCATGCATTATGCTTTAAAACCGCTGCCCCATTCAGCGGTAGTTGCCACTTTAAAAGCCGAAGGCTGTTGTTTCGATTTAGCTACGAACGGTGAAGTCGATCTGATGTTAGAAAATCAGATCAATCCGGACGATTGTATTCATACTCACCCTATCAAGCGTGATGGTGATATTAGTTACGCTTTAGATTACGGCTGTAAAGTTTTCGTATTTGATAACCCGATTGAACTGGAAAAGTTCATTCCTTATCAAGACAAAGCACAGCTGCTATTACGCGTCAGCTTCCCTAACCCGGAAAGTAAAGTTGACCTGTCGAAGAAGTTTGGCTGCACACCAGAAGCCACACTGCCTTTGCTGCGTAAAGCCAAAGCGTTAGGTCTTAATGTTATCGGCCTGTCATTCCATGTTGGCTCACAAGTGCCAAACTCTCGTCGCCACGTGGAAGCGATCACTGCTTGTAATCAGCTGATCCGTGATGCTGCAGCTGAAAATATTAACCTGCAAGTGCTCGATATCGGTGGCGGATTCCCGGTGAATTACGGTGCTGATGGCGCCGATCTGGATATTTACGAATTTTGTACGCCGATCCGTGAAGCATTAAGCAACACACCGGAAGGTATCCGTCTGTTAGCAGAACCAGGGCGTTTCATTTCCGCACCTTGCATGACTTCTGTTGCCAGCGTAATGGGTAAAGCGGAACGCTTTGGCCGCATGTGGTATTACCTGGATGATGGTTTATATGGCAGCTACAGCGGTCAGCTGTTTGATCATATCAACTATCCAAAGTCGGCCCCTTATGCGACTGGCGAAGCGCTACCAGCCGTACTGGCAGGCCCGACCTGTGACAGCATTGACGTATTGGCCGATGATATTGATCTGCCGGCGCTGAATGTGGGTGACGTGATCATTGGGAAGATGATGGGCGCTTACACTTGGGCATCAGCAACCGAGTTTAACTTCTTCCGCAAAGCGAACATTTTGGTCGTAGATAGCGACGAAGCAGCCGAATTACGTGCTGTTGCGTAACACGAAGTTTAGCGTTACGCATAAAAAAGGGCCGTCATCGCGACGGCCCTTTTTGTTTTATATAATCGGATAGCTTACAAACGCGCTTCCAGCATCAAACGTTTCATTTCAGCAACCGCTTCCGGTAACCCGCTAAACACCGCTCGGCCAATAATGGCATGGCCGATGTTTAACTCAACCATTTCAGGGATCGCCGCGATAGCTTGTACGTTTTGATAATGCAGCCCATGCCCCGCGTTCACTTTTAAGCCACGTTGATACGCATATGCCGCCGCTTCGGCGATACGCGCCAGCTCAGCTTGCTGTTCAGCTTCCGTTTCTGCGTCAGCATAACGACCGGTGTGAATTTCAATGTACGGCGCGCCGCTTTCTACTGCCGCATCAATCTGGGCATGATCCGCATCAATAAACAGCGAAACCTGAGTACCCACTGCCGCAAGACGTTCAACTGCATCACGAATACGCGCTACCTGTGAAGCAACATCCAAACCACCTTCAGTCGTCACTTCCTGGCGTTTTTCTGGCACTAAGCACACAAACTGCGGTTTGATGCGACAAGCGATGGTCAGCATCTCTTCTGTCACTGCCATCTCTAAATTCATGCGCGTTTTAATGGTCTGACGCAGAATTTCAACGTCACGGTCGGTGATATGACGGCGATCTTCACGCAAGTGTACGGTGATCCCTTCCGCACCAGCCTGTTCAGCTAACGCTGCTGCAAACACCGGATCAGGGTAAGCCGTACCACGGGCATTACGTAACGTGGCAACATGATCGATATTTACACCCAATAAAATTTTGCTCACTCTGATCTCCTTGCTATAAACGCAGAATAAAGCTCCCTGCTTTTCAGGGGACGATTGCCCAATAACGCTGCAAAAGCCTGACGACTAAAGCGTCGGGCTGCCGCTAAAATTGATGCATTAATAAAATCCCGCTCCGCCATGCCAATTATCTCTGTGCCAGAAAAAACAGCATGATCGCGCAGCGCAGTGGTAATAAAACCCGCTTCCGGTTCGTAACGATAAAAACAGACCGGATCAATGGGCAAACCACTATCGGCGGCATAACAAAAATCGACGCCATAACCCAATTGCTGCAACAAGAGTAATTCAAATTGCCGTAATAAGGGAGAGACCGGTTGCAGCGGATCCGATAAAACCAGTAATGTCTGAAAATAGCTACTATAGAGGCCTGGATATTCGGTATCCGGTTCCAAAAGATGGTAAAGCAGTTCGTTCAGATATAAGGCGCTAAATAAGCGTTCACCTTGCAGTGCAACCTGCGGACTTCGCGCTTCCAGTTGCACCAATGTTTTCAGATTACTTTTGCCACTATAACGAATATGCAAAGGTAGAAAGGGCTGTAACAGCCCTTTTACAGCTGAGCGGGATGTGCGAGAACCTTTGGCCACCACGGACACCTTGCCCATGGAAGCCACGAAAAGATCCACCAGCTGGCTGGTTTCACGATAAGGACGGGTATGCAATACAAAAGCCGGTAACATTTCCGGCTCAGTCATCACCATAACCTAAGCTACGCAGTGCGCGTTCATCATCAGCCCAACCGGATTTAACTTTAACCCAGAGTTCTAAGAAGACACGCTGGCCGAATAAACGTTCCATATCCAGACGCGCTTCGGTACCGATCACTTTCAGTTTTTCACCTTTGTTACCGATCACCATTTTCTTCTGGCCTTCACGTTCTACCAGAATCAGCGCATTGATATGAAACAGCCCATCGTCTTCGACTTTAAAGCGTTCGATTTCCACAGTGACGGAATAAGGTAATTCTTCGCCGGTAAAGCGCATCAGTTTCTCGCGGATGATCTCCGATGCCATAAACCGTGAACTGCGGTCAGTAATATAATCTTCAGGGAAATAATGCTGCCCTTCCGGTAACAGACGTTTCGCCATGTCGCGGATTTTATCGACGTTAGTGCCTTTTTCCGCAGAAATCGGCAGGATCTCTGCAAAATTACCTTTCTGCGCTAGCATTTGCAGATGCGGCAACAAAACCTCTTTGTCTTTGATGACATCGACTTTATTGACCGCTAGTACAACTGGACATTTCATATAGCGCAGTTTATTCAGCACCATGTCATCGTCAGCGGTCCATTGTGTGCCATCAACCACAAACACCACCATTTCTACATCACCCAGCGAACTGCTTGCAGCGCGGTTCATCAACCGGTTGATGGCGCGTTTTTCTTCAATATGCAAACCAGGGGTATCAACAAAGATAGTTTGGTAAGCACCTTGCGTATCAATACCTAAAATACGGTGACGTGTGGTTTGCGGTTTGCGAGACGTAATACTGACTTTCTGACCCAGCAATTTATTCAGCAGGGTCGATTTACCCACATTCGGGCGGCCCACAATGGCCACAAAACCACAGTAGGTTTTATCTTCAGTCATTTCGGTCATACTAATTGCTCCAGTGCTTTCTCAGCAGCGGCCTGTTCAGCCTTTCTGCGACTGGAACCAACTCCAATAAACGCAGCAGAAATATCTTCAATCACACATTCCACCGTAAATTGTTGGTTGTGTGCTTCCCCTTTTACGTCGGTAACCGCATAGGTTGGTAACGAACGACGACGACCTTGCAAATATTCCTGCAAACGTGTTTTCGGATCTTTTTGTTCTACACCCGGACGAATAGCGTCCAAGCGATCGTTGTACCAAGTTAGTAACAACGACCTGATGGCTTCCAGATCACTATCAATATAGATAGCGCCAATTAACGCTTCGACCGTATCGGCTAAAATGGATTCGCGACGATAGCCGCCACTTTTCAGCTCACCAGGCCCTAAGATCAAATAATCACCAAGTGCAAATTCACGAGCCAGTTCGGCCAATGTGCGTTCACGAACTAAGGTCGCCCGCATACGGCTCATATCCCCTTCACTAACATTGGGGAAACGATGGTAAAGCACTTCGGCGATCACCAGACTTAATATGGAATCGCCCAAAAACTCCAAACGCTCGTTATGACGGGAACCAGCACTACGATGCGTGATAGACCGAACTAACAAATCTTTATTTTGAAACGAATAGCCTAGTTTTTGTTCTAAGCGGGGTAACTTATCATTCACTGAATACTGCCTATACGATTAAAACGAACACCGGTCGGTATCCAACTAGGTACTGAACTACCAGCCGGGCGATCGAATTCAAAACTCATCCAGATAGCAACCGCTTTCCCAACCAGGTTACGTTCCGGCACAAAGCCCCAGAAACGACTGTCCTGACTGTTATCGCGGTTATCTCCCATAGCAAAATAATGCCCTTCCGGTACCACCCATTCACCAACAGGCTGGCCCGGTTGTTGGTAATACATGCCTGTGCGATCAGGAATAAAGTTATTACGCAGAATGTCGTGGTTTTTTGTGGCAGTCAGTTTTTCCGTGTAATGCTCTAATGGCATACCTAACTGGCTAAATTCGCCACTTTCTACAAAGGTAGTATTAATTTTCTGCAGTTGTGGACAAACTTTACTATCGTTACACGCCGGTTGCAGATAAAGCTCTTTATCGCGAAAAATAATACGATCGCCAGGTAAACCAATCACCCGTTTGATGTAATCAATGCGCGGGTTTTCCGGATACTTAAATACAATCACATCACCGCGCTGTGGATGCCCGGTTTCCAGCATCGTACGATTCGTCACCGGATCCTTCAAACCGTAGGTGTATTTATTCACCAGAATAAAATCCCCCTCCAGCAAGGTAGGCATCATAGAACCAGATGGGATCTGAAATGGCTCATATAAAAATGAACGTAGCACTAATACAGCCGCAATAACCGGGAAAATGCCTTTACATTGTTCGACCCAAACGGGTTCTGTCATCAGTTTTTCAATGGCTTCGGCCGTCAGGGGTGACCCCGCTGACGCCTGTGCCTGACGCGCTTTTGCCGCTCGAATACGAACCAACACCCAATGATCCAGTAACCAAACCAATCCAGTTACCAACGTGACTGCAACCAGAATCAGTGCAAACGTATTAGCCATTAATTAGTTATCCTTTCCAACATGCAGGATTGCGAGGAATGCTTCTTGTGGTACGTCAACACGACCTACCGACTTCATTCTCTTTTTACCCTCTTTCTGCTTATTCAGCAGTTTTTTCTTACGGCTGACGTCACCACCATAGCATTTCGCCAATACGTCTTTACGCATCGCTTTTACGGTACTACGCGCAATGATATGGTTGCCAATTGCAGCTTGAATAGCAATATCAAACATCTGCCGCGGGATCAGTTCGCGCATTTTTTCAACTAACTGACGACCACGGAAAGGTGCGTTGTCTTTATGCGTGATAATAGCCAACGCATCGACCCGCTCACCGTTGATCAGAATATCCAGACGCACCATGTCGGCAGCATCAAAACGTTTGAAACCATAATCCAGTGAGGCATAACCACGGCTGGTCGATTTCAGACGGTCAAAGAAATCCAGCACCACTTCGGCCATCGGGATCTCATAGGTTAACGCAACCTGATTGCCGTGATAAACCATGTTGGTTTGCACACCACGTTTTTCGATACACAACGTGATGACGTTACCAAGATACTCTTGTGGAACCAGAATATTACATTCCGCGATCGGTTCACGCAGCTCGTCAATATTATTGATGGCCGGTAAATTGGATGGACTATCAATATGAATGGTCGTGCCGTCAGTCATGGCAATTTCATATACAACTGTCGGTGCAGTTGTAATCAAATCAAGATCATACTCTCGTTCCAGACGTTCCTGAATGATTTCCATGTGCAACATACCGAGGAAACCACAACGGAAACCAAACCCTAATGCGGTCGAATTTTCTGGCTCGTAAAACAGCGAAGCATCGTTCAGCGACAGTTTTTCTAATGCATCGCGGAACGCTTCATAATCTTCCGATGAAATAGGGAACAAACCCGCATAGACCTGCGGTTTTACTTTTTTGAAGCCAGGTAATGCGTTTTCCGCACCATTTTTAGCCAGCGTCAGCGTATCACCAACCGGCGCACCATGGATGTCTTTGATACCGCACACGACCCAACCTACTTCGCCGCAATTTAAGGCTAATGTATCTTTCTGTTTCGGCGTTGAAATACCCAGACGATCGACACTCCACGTCTGACCAGTGCTCATTACCTTGATTTTGTCGTTCTTTTTCAACGAACCGTTTTTAATGCGGACCAGCGACACTACGCCCAGATAATCATCAAACCACGAGTCGATGATCAGAGCCTGTAACGGTGCATCCGGATCACCTTCCGGTGCCGGAATACGTTTTACAATCTCTTCCAATACATCATCAACGCCCAGCCCCGTTTTGGCTGAACAGCGTACAGCATCCATCGCATCGATACCGACGATATCTTCGATCTCTTCGGCAACACGCTCTGGTTCTGCCTGCGGCAAATCGATCTTATTCAGAACCGGAACCACTTCGAGGTTCATTTCCATCGCGGTATAGCAGTTCGCTAAGGTCTGAGCTTCTACGCCCTGCCCAGCATCGACGACCAGCAATGCACCTTCACAGGCCGCCAATGAGCGTGAGACTTCATAGGAAAAATCCACGTGGCCGGGAGTATCAATGAAATTCAGTTGATAGGTTTCGCCATCTCTAGCTTTGTAATCCAGCGTAACACTCTGCGCCTTGATCGTGATCCCGCGTTCACGTTCAAGATCCATGGAATCCAGAACCTGCGCTTGCATTTCACGTTCGCTGAGGCCGCCACAAGTCTGAATCAAGCGGTCTGACAGTGTGGATTTACCATGGTCAATATGGGCAATAATAGAGAAGTTACGAATATTTTTCATGAGGTCTTATTTATCTGATGGCATGTAATTAACGATAATTTGAGCAGGATTTTACTGGATTAGCGGCGGTAGAGCTATGATTAGTCGTGAATGATTGCACTGACTATCATAACGACAGCCAGTACAGTCAGAAATCGGTCAGTGACAGTTGCTCTGCAACACTGAAACAATCGGGATCGTCACCCCTAATATCACCGGTTTATATTCAGCTTTGGTCAGTCTGGCAGATTTAATACGCATCAGAAGAAAACCAACACTACCACCCAGAAAAGCACCAGCCACCGATGGCCATTCTGCGTTTGCAACTGATAAATATTGCCCGATAGCCGCACCCAACATGATAAAAAACAGCGGTAGGATATAAACCAACAGAGCCCCTTTTAACAGCCCATTTTCCGGGATCCCAATTCGCACCTGTTGCCCAACCTCCAATTCTAACGAACAGGCAACATCAATAATTTGCGCATTATTTTTTTCTTCTTTAGCCATCGAACTGATATTGCAGCTTGATTCTTGCTGACAATGCCCACATGCAGACGATCGTTTATATTCGACACTGACCATACCGGTCTTTGTTGCTACAACAGTAGCGATTGCTTCAATCATGGACTATTCTCCTGCTGATTAACCTGAATAGTCTCTGCTATACGGCGCAAACTTGTTGCTGGCAATTCACCTACCAAGGTCAAAGTCACGCCATCATCTCGGTTCAAACTTAACACAGAAGTCGCACCGGACATGGCAAATTGCTCTTTGTCACGCACAGCGCCCTTAGCTGATAACCGCGAAATATACACAGAGACATCCACTAATCCATCACTAAGCAAGAAATAGTCCACCAATTCCTCACTACCGATTAGTTTATGTTGATCCGCCGATAATGGCGCAAATCCCGCTGGTAACCAGCCAAGCTTCCACAAATGAGAATCGGGATCTGCGCGATAAATATCCTGATAGCGTTCGGCCACTGGGACTTTCGTCGATGCTATGGCTCTAATATTTGAAGCATTTTCAGGTAAAAAACGAAAATCAACGCCAAGATATTGCTCAACCAGATTTCCTTGCACATCATTGATATCCAGACGCAGTAAAATACCGGTTTTCTGTTCCAACCAAAGGATAAAGTTATATTTACTCTCATCTTTGGCTGACAGCCTGACTAACTGTGCCACTTGCCCTGCAATACGGTTTTTCCCTGTGCTGACAACCTCATAATGTTCCAGCAAGGTTTCCGGGGTGCAATTTAAAACCGAAAACCAGAGCCCCGGTAGCCGCGAGTTTTGTAAGGTATAAGATGACTCTGCTGATTCCGCAAAAGTGACTTGTTTGTTTTTTCCAAGATATTCAACTGGACGACCACTTAAAGACAGCAGGTGAGTGATCTCGTTGTTGGCATACCAACCATGGGTCAATCTCAATGGTTCAATGTTATTTTGTAGTATATGCACCATCGCCAACTCAAAATTGTTGTGATGATAACCACGCTGCATTTGAAATAACAAAGCCTCTGCAGAGGGTTCAGCAGAGGCTTTAGAGATGAACGAACCAATAAGAAAAAAAGCTAATGCTATACGACGTATCAAAATTCGATTACCGCTCAACTTGTGACAGACGTTGCTGCAATTGGTGATCCTGAATGTATCGGGCAATGCGTTGACGTTCCTCTTGCAATTGTTTTTCAGACAAAACCTGAGATTGCGATTGAGCACGGATACGATCAGTATTGTAATTAATGCTTACTGGTGTTGCTGAACCTCCAGCGACTGGGATCGTGTTCAGCACAGGACCTTGTTTGATAACCGCATTCATAGAATCTTGCTGTTGATATTGCTGAATGCCAACAAGAACTGCGACCGCGACAGAGGCAGCAATACCATATTGTCCAGCAACCTGAATAAATTGTTTAACTTTGGGTTGCACTACAGACAAGAAAGAGCGTTGAGGCTTAGGTGCAAGAATAGTTGGCTCTTGCTCTAATGCATTAGCAATACGCTGCGACAAAGTTTCATCTAAATACTCAGGTAACTCATCACGCAATGCGTCACCGATGAGGTGATACCGCTCCCATGTCGCAGATAAAGAAGGATCTTCCAGTAAGGCTTTCATTGATTGCTCGGACGGTAATTCATTATCCATCAGAGCTGAAATGCGTTCTTTTGATGTAGTCATACTAACCCGTTACTCCATTTCAAAGCAGGATAATCCTAATCTATTCCCTGCAGTACGGCCTTAAGACGATTATCAATAACTTCCCGAGCACGAAAAATACGAGAACGGACAGTGCCAACAGGACAACCAATCACTTCTGCTATCTCGTCGTAGCTCAAACCTTCTATTTCACGCAACGTAATCACTGTACGTAAATCTTCCGGTAATGATTGCAATGCATCGGTTACCGTTTGTCGCACCTGATCTGATGACAGTAAACGTTCAGGGCTCGCTATATCCCGTAACGCATCACCAGAGTCATATTGTTCCGCATCACCAATATCAACATCCATTCCCGGTGGACGTCGGCCATTCGAGACCAGATAGTTCTTCGCCGTATTTACAGCAATACGATACAGCCATGTATAAAAAGCACTATCGTTCCTAAATGAAGGCAAAAAACGATAAGCGCTTATAAATACTTCCTGTACCACATCGGCACTATCACTCGGGTTACTCACATAGCGGCTAACCAGATTCATGATCTTACGTTGGTATTTTGTTACCAACAGGTTAAACGCTTGTTTATCACCATGCTGCACTCGTTCAACTAACCGTTGATCGATCTCTATATCGCTCATATCGACGCCGATTTCCTCCAAATTTTCACTATCGGCCCGAAGTAGCACTCTTATTCAGACAGTATTTTTGGAGAAAAGTTCTATTCTCGGCAAAAAAACGTGATCCGGGCTGTACCTGACCATCAGTTGGGCTAGTATAAAGCTTTCCTCATCAAGGCCAATGATACTTATGAAACAGAATGTTGAATACTCCTGCGATGTTTTGATCATTGGCAGTGGTGCCGCAGGCCTCACTTTAGCATTGCGCTTGGCAGATCATGCAAAAGTGATGGTATTGAGCAAAGGGCCCTTAAGTGAAGGGGCTACCTATTATGCCCAGGGAGGCATCGCTGCTGTTGCAGAAGAGACAGATAGCGTCGAATCTCACGTGAATGACACGCTGATCGCGGGTGCCGGTTTATGTGATAAAGCCATTGTTGAATTTACCGCAGAAAATGCCAAAGAATCGATTGATTGGTTAATTCAGCAAGGGGTACCCTTCGATAAAGAAGAAGCAACCTCAGAGGATGGTGAACCAGCTTATCATTTAACCCGCGAAGGTGGTCACAGTCACCGACGGATTTTCCATTCCGCCGACTCCACAGGAAAATCGGTGGAAGTCACACTGGTTGATCGCGTACGCCAACATCCAAATATTCAGTTAATGGAACGCTTTAATGCTGTTGATCTGATCACCACTCGTAAATTGGGTATTCCGGGTAATCGCATTCTGGGTGCCTACATCTGGAATCGGACCAAAGAACAGGTTGAAACAGTAAAAGCCCGTTTTGTAGCGTTAGCTACGGGTGGTGCATCAAAAGTATATCAATATACCTCTAATCCTGATGTCAGCTCCGGCGACGGAATTGCGATGGCCTGGCGAGCGGGCTGTCGGGTCGCCAACATGGAATTTAATCAATTCCATCCAACCACACTTTTCCACCCAGATGACCGCAATTTTCTGCTGACCGAAGCGTTACGTGGTGAAGGTGCTTTATTGAAACGCCCAGATGGTTCTCGTTTCATGCCCGATTTTGACTCGCGGGCAGAATTGGCACCACGCGATATTGTCGCTCGAGCCATTGATTATGAAATGAAGCGCCTCGGTGCTGACTGCATGTTTTTAGATATCAGCCATAAACCGGCAGAATTTGTTAGCAAACATTTCCCGACGATTTATGAACGCTGTCTGAAACTAGGTATTGATATCACCAAACAACCAATACCGGTTGTACCCGCAGCCCACTATACCTGTGGCGGAGTGATGAGTGACAAGTTTGGTCAAACTGACATTCCTGGTCTTTATGCAATAGGGGAAGTGTCATACACGGGGTTGCACGGTGCTAACCGCATGGCTTCGAATTCAATACTGGAATGTATTGTTTTTGCTCAGTCTGCAGCTGACGATATCAAAGCTCGTTTGCCCATGAGTAGTATGCCGCCGTCATTACCCGCATGGGATGAAAGCCAAGTCGGTAATTCCGATGAAGAGGTAGTGATCCAACATAACTGGCATGAATTACGGCTCTTTATGTGGGATTACGTCGGTATTGTACGCACCAACAAACGACTGGAACGAGCGAAACGCCGTATTGACTTGCTGAAGCAGGAAGTACAAGAGTACTACTCGAACTTCAGGGTTTCCAATAACCTGCTTGAACTGCGTAATCTACTGCAAGTCGCTGAACTCATCGTACGCTCCGCGATGGCGCGTAAAGAGTCCAGAGGCTTGCATTACAATCTGGATTACCCTGAACAGCAGGATAATCCAACTCCAACTATTTTAATCCCTGGTGATTACTGAGTTCGCATATTGATCCGCCGGGCAATCCGGCGGTATTCAGCCTCATCCATACTGTCTGAAAATAACCATAGATGGATCCGTTTCTCGCCCTGCCCACCTTGCAAAACTAGCCAGATAAACCCATAGCCAACACGTGATGCGGGTATCATGTGATAAAATTTACCATCCCAAAACACTTCATCGCCGCGCATTTCCAAAACAAATTGCCGATGGCTTGCCTGATATAACGACCAGAAGAGTGTGCAGCCCCATAAAATAAAGAACAACAACCAAAAATGGCCATGTAATGAAGACCAAGCTAACCAGCCAAGGATGATATGACCAATCAGCAAAAAAAGTTGATGATGATGCGATGATTCAACCCGAATAACGTGCCTGATGTTTTTCACGAATCACTCCCAAGATCAATTCTAGTGATGTGTCTGATGGTGTTTCAGCCCGTAACAAACAACGAAATAACTCCATATCTGAACACTCAAGCAAACGTTGGAAATCTTGTTGCAAGGGCGCAGAGAGATCAAGGTAATGGTGCTCAAAAAAAGGAGCCAGCATCGAATCCAACTCAAGCATGCCCCGACGACAAGCCCAACGTAACTTAGATAACTCAGCATTCATGCCATGATTTCCTTTGATAATCTTACTAATAGAAGCTGACAAACAATAGCTCGTTATTTACCATGAATCACCATCCCAATGTGGAAAAAACCATGATGAATGAACGACTTTTATTTCCTTCTAAGCCCAGTGTATATCATCTGGATGATGTAACAGTGATCCGGTTAGAAGGTCCTGATGCTGTCAAATATCTGAATGGTCAGGTTACTTGTGATGTTGCAGCGCTAACACCTGGGCAAAGCAGTCTTGGTGCCCACTGTAATCCAAAAGGTAAAGTACTTGCAGCGTTTAGATTATTCAAAAGAGAACAAGATCTGCTGCTGATGTATAAAAAAGAGCTGGCAGAAATCGAGTTAGCTGAACTGAAAAAATATGCCGTATTTTCTAAGCTAACCATCACTGATGTCAGCAATGAATTTAAGATTATTGGCATGGCGGGCACAAGCACCGACGAGTGGATCAACACTCATATAAGCGCATTTGAACAACTTGATACCTCACTAGTGAAATGCCAAATCAAGCAAGATCGCTGGTTATTACTATCACACAAATCTCATCCCCTACCCCTCTTATTACCAGAACAACCTCATAGCGATTGGTGGGGCCTGGAGATTTTAGATGGATTACCTCAGCTGAATAAAAACGCTCAAACTGAGTTCATTCCTCAAGCACTCAATTTGCATGCTTTACAGGCCATTAGCTTCACGAAAGGATGTTATACCGGACAGGAAATTGTGGCACGCGCAAAGTATCGAGGTATCAACAACCGAGCCCTCTTTATTCTTCAAGGTACCGCTGGTAACCCTGTGTCGACCGATAGTGTGGTCGAACGTCAATTAGGCGAACATTGGCGCACAAGTGGCACCATCCTTGATGTCTGGCAAAAAAATGAGCAATTACTGATCAGCATTGTTTTACCATCAGATACCACTGCAGACAGCGTATTTCGGATTGCAAATGATGAGGAATCTTCACTGTCTATACATCCTCTGCCGTATGCGCTCGAATAATCAATAATTAGAAATTAACGCCTGATGAAAAACTTTTATTTGTCAGGCTTTAATTTTAATAAAAGCGCCACAATGTTCGTTTATAGGCCAAAGCCCCTCCCAGACATTCCAATTTCACTCAAATATTCTTTTATTGCAATGTTACATTTAGTTTCAATTAGAAATATTAAACAACAATTAAATATAATCAGAAACAAACAAACACGAAAAAACATATTATTTATAGTAAGTTACATAAATTTTTAGAACGTTTCTTACACAGCAAATAAGAAACAATCTTCTTTGTGATCCATATTCTGTTTCTATATTTATTGCCTTCTTCATTTAAATAATTCCACTATCATTAACCTCGTTGAAATACACAGAATATAAAAAGCGGTTTTCACTAATTTGAAACCCGTGTATTCAATAAATTAACAGGACGCACACTCCTCAGGAGCTCACTAATATGAAAAATTTGTTCGGAAATCTTCAACAAGTCGGTAAGGCGCTGATGCTGCCTGTATCCGTACTGCCTGTAGCAGGTATTCTGCTGGGCGTCGGTGCAGCTAAATTCAGTGTTCTGCCTGCCACTCTGTCTTCCGTTATGGAACAAGCTGGTGGTGCCGTTTTCGGTAACATGGCGCTGCTGTTCGCTATCGGTGTTGCACTTGGTTTCACTAAGAACGATGGTGTTGCCGGTTTGGCCGCAGCTGTCGGTTATTTCATCCTGACCAAAACAGTAACTGTTGTTGCTCCGCTGTTGGCTGGTCTGGATCCTACTGCTGCTGATTTCGCAGCACAGGCAGAAAACGTATCAAACGTAGGTGTACTGGGTGGTGTTATCGCCGGTGGTATCGCTGCGTACATGTTTAACCGTTTCTACCGCATTCAATTGCCTGAATATCTGGGCTTCTTTGCTGGTAAACGTTTCGTTCCATTATCAACTGGTATCGTAGCTATCGCTGCTGGTGTAGTGCTGGCGTTCGTATGGCCTCCAATCGGTGGTGCTATCAAAGCATTCTCTCATTGGGCTGCTTACCAGAATCCAGCTTTGGCATTCGGTATCTACGGTATCGTTGAACGTTCACTGATCCCATTTGGTCTGCACCACATTTGGAACGCGCCGTTCTTCTTCGAAGTAGGTGAATACACCAATGCAACTGGCCAAGTATTCCACGGTGAAATCGCTCGTTACATCGCTGGTGACCCAACTGCGGGTAACCTGGCTGGTGGTTATATGTTCAAAATGTACGGTCTGCCAGCTGCTGCTATCGCTATGTGGCACACTGCTAAACCAGAAAACCGCGCTAAAATCGGTGGTATCATGGTGTCAGCAGCTCTGACCTCTTTCCTGACTGGTATTACTGAACCAATCGAATTCGCTTTCTTGTTCGTTGCTCCAGTACTGTACGCAATCCATGCGTTACTGGCTGGCTCTGCGTTCGTAGTAATGATTCTGTTGGGCATGAAACACGGTACCACCTTCTCTCATGGTTTGATTGACTTCTTAGTACTGTTCTCTCAATCCACTAAAGGTATCATGTTCCCAGTTATCGGTCTGATTTACGCAGCTATCTACTACACAGTGTTCCGTGTAGCTATCGTAGCACTGGACCTGAAAACTCCTGGTCGTGAAGAAGAATCTGCTGAAGAATCAACTCTGACTGGTTCTGATCTGGCTGGCGAATTAGTTCACGCGTTCGGCGGTAAAGACAACATCACTAACCTGGATGCATGTATTACTCGTCTGCGTGTTAGCGTTAAAGAAGTTGCTAAAGTTGACCAATCAAAACTGAAATCACTGGGTGCTGCTGGTGTAGTTGTAGCAGGTTCAGGTGTTCAGGCTATCTTTGGTACCAAATCAGACAACCTGAAAACTGATATGGACCATTGGATCAAAGCAAACTAATTGATAAGAAAATTAGTACCACTTTTAACCCCTCCTCTGGAGGGGTTTTTTATTATCAAAGATCATTTCAATATCCAATAAGACTAAAGTTAGTTTTTTGTTATTAATCTTCAAATCAAATCCCACCAAACATATATATTTCTATTAAATTTCACATGAAGAAAAAACAAAAAAGTAACCGGTTACATTGATTTTCATTCAGAAGTAAAACGTAACAAGAAAAGATAAAAAGAAACCGCAAGAAACCATAAAATAGCTTACTAATAATACCTTACATCCTGTCTCTTGCCTTTTGCAGCTCCAGTATTGAAACTTTCATTTACGTTTTTTGCTTCATCTACAACATAAATATGGTGTTAGTAGAAACCATTTCTGCATTTAATAACCATACATGCTGAAAATAATCTGCAGAAAACAGCATTCTGATTTTTTAGTCCAATATACTCATCAGGAGTTTTTATGAGTAACGCGTTTGCAAATTTGCAAAAAATTGGTAAATCGCTGATGTTACCAGTTTCCGTATTGCCTGTAGCAGGTATCCTGCTTGGCGTCGGTTCTGCTAACTTCAGTTGGCTGCCAGCAGTTGTATCACAAATAATGGCGCAAGCTGGTGGTGCCGTTTTTGGTAATATGGCATTAATTTTTGCCATTGGTGTTGCGCTGGGTTTCACCAATAACGACGGTGTTGCAGCATTAGCAGCTACCGTTGGCTATGCAATTTTGACCAAAACCATGACGGTCGCAGCTCCCTTCATCGCCGGTCTTGATCCTACAGCACCTGACTACGCAGTTGCCGTAGAACACATGTCAAACACTGGTGTTTTGGGTGGTATTATCGCAGGCACCATCGCTGCATTCATGTTTAATCGCTTTTATCGTATTCAGTTACCAGAATACTTAGGCTTCTTTGCCGGTAAACGTTTCGTTCCGATTATTACTGGCTTTTCAGTCATTATTGCCGCTGTTGTATTGTCTTCTATTTGGCCACCAGTAGGACATGCAATTGATGTGTTCTCTCAATGGGCTGCCTATCAAAACCCAACCCTAGCTTTCGGGATCTACGGTATTGTTGAACGTGCATTAGTACCATTTGGTCTGCATCACATCTGGAACGTACCATTCCAAATGCAAGTTGGTTCATTCACAAATGCGGCTGGCCAAGTATTCCACGGCGACATCCCTCGTTTCATTGCTGGTGACCCAACTGCTGGTAAATTAGCAGGTGGTTTCCTATTTAAAATGTACGGCTTACCAGCAGCAGCAATTGCAATTTGGCACAGTGCCAAACCTGAAAATCGCGCTAAAGTTGGCGGTATCATGATCTCCGCTGCGTTGACGTCATTCCTGACAGGTATTACTGAGCCAATTGAATTCTCATTCATGTTCGTAGCACCAGTGCTTTACGCTATCCATGCCGTATTAGCAGGTCTGGCTTTTGTTGTCTGTATCACTCTGAACATGAGTGCAGGTACTAGCTTCTCACATGGCTTGATCGACTTTTTAGTATTGAGTGTATTGGGTAACAAAGGTAGCAACCTGATCATGTTCCCTGTGATCGGTCTATGTTATGCAGCCGTTTATTACAGCGTATTCCGTGCCGTCATTAAATTCTTAGATCTGAAAACCCCAGGTCGTGAAGAGGAATCTTCAGAAAACGCAGCATTAGTAGGTTCTGAATTGGCGGGTGAATTAGTGCATGCTTTCGGTGGTAAAGATAACATTACCAACTTGGATGCTTGTATTACTCGTCTGCGCGTCAGTGTAAAAAGCACTGAAAATGTGAACCAAACTAAGCTGAAATCTTTAGGTGCAGCAGGTGTTGTTATCGCTGGTACCGGTGTCCAAGCAATTTTTGGTACTAAATCAGACAATTTGAAAACTGATATGGATCAGTGGATCAAAGCAAACTAATCCAAGTAGTAAGTCAGAGCAAACTTTAAACCCCTCAGCTATATGATGAGGGGTTTTCTTTTATACAAAACATATCATTTACACCAATAGCTCGGTTATACCGAATTATGTCAGTAAACTAATTGAATTGACGGTTCAGATCTTCAGGATAGGATGTTACGTGTATGTAACCAGCAAGGATAACGATATGCGTAAGTTTATTTCTATTCTTACCATTTTTTCTCTGATTTTTAGTATCGCTCTTTTTTCTGAGCAAGCTGAAGCAAGAAAATTTGGTGGTAGTAAATCTTTTGGGCGTAGTTATAAAACCGCCCCAGCACAACCAACCCAACCAATGAATACGGTCAATCCGGTTCTCAATAAGCAAACTCAACCGAATAAAAGTGGATTAATGGGTGGATTACTCGGTGGTTTACTGGCAGGAGGGTTGTTTGCTTGGTTGATGGGCAGTGGTGCCTTTGATGGCTTACAGATTTTTGATGTTTTAATGTTAGCCGGCGTGGCTTTTTTGATCTTCCGTTTTGTTAAAAGTAAAAAAGCAGCGACATCAACAGAACCTCAACCAGTATATGCAACACCATATCAGGTCAAGCATAATACTGAAACTGAGTTTCAAAAGACAGAATATACAAATAATAGCGCATTTTCCTCAACCTCAGACACGGTTCCTTTTGATCTTCCTGCTGGATTTAATGTCGCAGAATTTATCAAAGGAGCCGGTGAACACTATCGAGCCTTACAATTAGCGTGGAATGTAAACGATTTTTCTAAGATCCAAGAATACGTAACACCTGAATTGTATAACGAACTCAAACAAGAACGAGCCAATTATGCAGGTGATCAACATACCGAGGTACTTTATCTTAATGCAGTGCTAGTGCGGGCAGAACGTAAAGTTGATAATGCACAGATAAGTGTATTATTCAAAGGCCGCTATCGCGATGCTGTTGAAGGAATTGAAGAAGATATCCACGAAATATGGCATCTGGAGCGTAGTCTATCTGTAAACAATGCGCCATGGTTGATCGTGGGCATTGAAAATAAATAATGCTATTCGCTAAAAGCAAAAAACGCGCATCTTGCGCGTTTTTTTATTTCTCGTTATTGAGCCAGTTGAACAAAAGCGATTGGTTTCCGGCCTCGCAAATCCAGTACAAACTCATATTTTCCAGCCTGCTCAGGAACAAATGTCAATTCATCCAGACAACTGTATGCGCGAATAGGGGCAGGTGAATTCAAAGTCAAAACGGCATCATCAATGGCAGCGCCATAATTAAAAGCTGGCAGCCACTGTGCATCAGCGAATTTAAAATGATATGTCTTACCCGCATCAGGTAAATCAGCTTTCACAGTATAAAGATGCGATGCGCGCTGTTGAAACTGATACTCTGTCCGAGCTTCCCAGTTGGTCATATCGCCACGCAGATATAGCGCTGTATTTGGTGAAATCAAATCGTTCGAATTGCTAGTTTGCTGCTGTGTGGACTGGCTGCTACAGCCTACAATCACACTACATATAATCAATAAGACAAACCGCAACATACTTTCTTTCCATAGAGATAGAGCATAGATCATCGGATGATTATACCAACACACTGATATTATTGCATAAACAAAAAGCCCTGCAGTTACCTGCAGGGCTTCGTATTTAATGGTGCTGATACCCAGAGTCGAACTGGGGACCTCACCCTTACCAAGGGTGCGCTCTACCAACTGAGCCATATCAGCACTTTTTTCCGGCTGACTTTCGTCTAATTTAGGAGCCTGGCAGTGTCCTACTCTCACATGGCGAATGCCACACTACCATCGGCGCTACAACGTTTCACTTCTGTGTTCGGCATGGGTACAGGTGGTTCCATCGCGCTATTGCCGCCAGGCATATTCGGTTAAATCAGAAAGCTGACTCTAAATTCGTTTCTTTATCTAGTTCGTTCAATCAATCAAACAAGCTCTTAGCTTAAAACCACTTGGGTGTTGTATGGTTAAGCCTCTCGGGTCATTAGTATGGGTTAGCTCAATGTATCACTACACTTACACACCCCACCTATCAACGTCGTAGTCTTCAACGGCCCTTCAGAGGACTTATAGTCCTAGGGATGACTCATCTCGTGGCAAGTTTCCCGCTTAGATGCTTTCAGCGGTTATCTTTTCCGAACTTAGCTACCGGGCAGTGCCATTGGCATGACAACCCGAACACCAGCGGTTCGTTCACTCCGGTCCTCTCGTACTAGGAGCAACCCCACTCAATCATCCAACGCCCACGGCAGATAGGGACCGAACTGTCTCACGACGTTCTGAACCCAGCTCGCGTACCACTTTAAATGGCGAACAGCCATACCCTTGGGACCAACTTCAGCCCCAGGATGTGATGAGCCGACATCGAGGTGCCAAACACCGCCGTCGATATGAACTCTTGGGCGGTATCAGCCTGTTATCCCCGGAGTACCTTTTATCCGTTGAGCGATGGCCCTTCCATTCAGAACCACCGGATCACTATGACCTGC